>JAQXTH010000017.1 GCA_029219385.1 Prevotellaceae bacterium
ATGTCGCAAGACTATCCCCATGTGGAGCATGTGGTGGTCGACGGACAGTCTACCGACGGCACTCTCGCCTTGCTTCATAAATATCAGGAGCAAAATTCCGTTTGTGCCAACCCAAAGGAGATCGTGATGCTCAGCGAGCCCGACAAGGGACTCTACGACGCGATGAACAAGGCTCTGCGATTGGCTACAGGTGATTATATCGTGTTTCTCAATGCGGGCGACAAGTTTCATGCTCCCGATGTGTTGACAAAGGTTGCGGCTTTTGGGGCAACAGCCCCCGTGGTGATATATGGCAACACCGACATTGTAGATAACGAGGGCAATTTTTTGTTTAAACGCAGGTTGCAACCTCCGAAGAGTCTTGATTGGAAATCGTTTAGGCGCGGAATGTTGGTTTGTCATCAGTCTTTTTTTGCGCGTATGGATATTGCCGGCAAGATGCAATATAATTTGGCATATCGTTATTCTGCCGATTTTGATTGGTGCGTGAGAGTGCTGAAAGAGGGTGCGCGGTTGGGCTATGGTTGTTTAAATGCAGATATTGTAGTGGCAGATTATTTGAGCGAGGGCATGACGACTCGCAATCATCGCAAGTCGCTGATAGAGCGTTTCCGTATTATGTCGCGTCACTATGGTTTGTTGTCAACGGTTTGTCACCATATTTATTTTGTGTTGAGAAGTGTGGCGCGTTAGCCTCGTAGCATAAGAAAAATAAAAAACCCTGTTTCCACATGGAGTGGAAAGCAGGGTTTTTTGCGTGATATTTATTGTGTGGTTGAGAGATTAGTCTTTGTCGTTGTTGCGGTGGCGCGGTCCGTTGAAACCTCCCTCGCGGCGCGGTCCTCTGGGGCGAGCCGGTCTCTCCTCATAGCCCTCGGGCTTGGGAGTGAGCACTTTGTGGGAAAGTCTGAACTTGCCGGTTTTGTCGTTCACTTCAAGCAGTTTCACTGTGATGTTGTCACCTTCTTTCAGTCCGGCCTCTTCTACTGTTTCAAGGCGTCGCCAATCAATCTCACTGATGTGGAGCAGACCTTCGCGACCTGCCATAAACTCAACGAAGCAACCATAGGGCATGATGCTGGTGATTTTGGCATTGTAAACCTCGCCGACTTCGGGCACAGCAACAATGGCTTTGATTTTGGCAACGGCAGCGTTGATGCTTTCTTTGTCGGGTGCGCTTACTTGCACTTTTCCTACGCCGTCTTCCTCGTCGATGGTGATCGTTGCGCCGGTGTCTTCCTGCATACCTTGTATGATTTTTCCGCCCGGGCCGATAACAGCACCGATAAACTCTTTGGGAATTTCAAAGGCCACGATGCGTGGAACGTGGGGTTTGAAGTCTTCGCGCGGTTTGTCGATTGTTTCGGTGATTTTTGCGAGGATATGTTCGCGACCGGCTTTGGCTTGCATGAGAGCCTTTTCGAGTATTTCATAAGAGAGGCCGTCGCATTTGATGTCCATCTGAGTGGCGGTGAGACCGTTGATTGTGCCGGTGGTCTTGAAGTCCATGTCGCCAAGGTGGTCTTCGTCGCCCAGAATGTCGCTGAGCACGGCATATTTCTCTTCGCCCGGGTTTTTGATGAGACCCATTGCAATGCCGCTCACCGGTTTTTTGATTGGCACACCGGCATCCATCAGAGCGAGTGTGCCAGCACAAACGGTGGCCATCGACGACGAACCGTTTGACTCAAGGATTTGCGACACGAGACGCACCGTATAGGGGAAGTCTGCGGGTATCATGTCTTTAAGGGCACGCCATGCGAGGTGACCGTGACCTATTTCGCGACGACCCACACTGCGCTGTGCTTTGGCTTCGCCCGTGCAGAATGGGGGGAAGTTGTAGTGGAGCAAGAATTTCATGTAACTCTTGTCGAGCACGTCGTCTACCATTTTCTCGTCGAGTTTGGTGCCGAGGGTGCAGGTAGAGAGCGACTGTGTTTCGCCACGGGTAAAGATAGAACTTCCATGGGGAATGGGAAGTGGACTCACTTCACACCAAATGGGGCGTATGTCGGTGGTTTTGCGACCATCGAGACGTATTCCCTCGTCAAGCACGCAGCGACGCATGGCATCGCGCTCCACATCGTTGTAGTAGCGGTCGATGAGCGTGTTTTTTTCCTCAAGTTCTTCGGGAGTGAGGTCGGTGTGTTGTTCGGCATAAGCCACTTTGAAGTCTTCGCGTATTTTCTCGAAAGCTTCAGCGCGGGCGTGTTTTTCGAGAGCTTGTTTGGTCACGTCGTAGGCAGGCTGATAGCAAGCCTTGGTAAGTTGCTCGCGCAACTCTTCGTCGTTGACTTCGTGGCAATATTCGCGTTTAACGTCGGTGCCGAGTTCTTTTGAAAGCTCAACCTGCATTTCACACATAGGCTTAATGGCTTCGTGGGCCACCTTGAGGGCTTCGAGGAGTGCGCTTTCGGGCACTTCTTTCATCTCGCCTTCAACCATCATGATATTGTCGGCCGAGGCAGCCACCATGAGGTCCATGTCGGCGTTTTTCATCTGGTCGTATGTGGGGTTGATTACATATTGTCCGTCAATGCGTGCCACACGCACTTCTGAGATAGGTGTCTCAAATGGAATGTCGGAGCAGGCCAGGGCTGCACTTGCAGCAAAACCGGCGAGAGCGTCGGGCATATCGACACCATCGGCACTGAGGAGCATGATATTTACATAGACCTCGGCATGATAGTTGCTTGGGAAGAGGGGGCGCAAGGCGCGGTCAACCAAACGGGAGGTCAAAATTTCGTAATCAGAGGGTCGTCCTTCGCGTTTCGTAAATCCGCCCGGAAAACGGCCGGCTGCGGCATATTGCTCGCGGTAGTCACATTGCAGCGGCATAAAATCTGTTCCGGGCACTGCATCTTTAGCGGCGCAGACGGTGGCCAGCAACACGGTGTTGCCCATGCGGAGAATAGCGGAACCGTCGGCTTGTTTTGCCAATTTGCCTGTTTCAATTGAAATCTCGCGTCCGTCAGGCAATTGGACTTTCTTCGTAATAATGTTCATCTAAATGTAAAATTAAGTTGTTGTTTTCTTGAAACATCTGAAAATCGCGCAAATTTAGCATTTTTTCTTGGGAAAAGATAATTTTATTTCGTCTAATTTGTATCTTTGTAGAGAAATTGAACAAATATTGTGTGTTGGAATGAATAGAAAGTTGTTTTTGCCGGGTTTGATTGCGTTGCGGCAATGTTTTTAGGCACGCGCAGGTAATTTGAAAAAGTTATGTTTTTGTCGAATAATTTGAAATTAGAATAGTGCTATATGAAGATTGTTTATTTTCATGGATTTGGTTCTTCGGGCACGAGTGGCACCGTGTTGTTGCTCGCGAGATTGTTGCCCGAGGTTGAGGTGAAGGCACCCGATATTCCGGTCGATCCGACCGAGGCCTTGCCTTTTTTAAAATCATATTGTGAGGCAGAGAAGCCCGATTTGATTATAGGTACCTCGATGGGTGGTATGTATGCCCAGCAGATGAGGGGATTCAAGCGTATATGTGTCAATCCGGCTTTTAATATGTCTAAGTTGAGCAAGTCTTTAAAGACCGGCGAGCATGCTTTTTTCAATCGGAGGCGCGACAATCAGAAGACTTTTCGTGTGACTAAAGAAATTATTCAACACTTTTTTCAAATGGAGCGTCGTCAGTTTGACGGCATCGACGATGCGGAGCGCGAAATCTGTTGGGGATTGTTTGGCATAAACGATACGGTGGTCAACGGCTATGACTTGTTTTTGAAACACTATACCAAAGCCGTTCGCTTTGAGGGCGAGCATCGTCTCAATGAAAAAGTGCTGAAGAAGACAGTAATTCCCTTGGTTAAGGAAATCTTGTTTCAATCCGGGCATTAGATTTGGGTTTGAATCTGTTTTTGAATGATTTCTTGTAGTTTAATTTTGTGAACGAAAGGTATTGAATAGTGTGTTGTGGTGCGTTGGGTGTGTAAAAAAATGCCCCGTCGGTTGTGTGGGCCGACGGGGCATTTTTTATTGTTTTGGTGACAGACAGCTTTTCTTATTGTAATGATAGATTGCTTGTCTTGTCAAGGTGATTGCTTACTTTTTTGGCAGAGCCGGAATTTTGGGCTGTGGTGCTGCCTTGACAGAGAGCAACTCAATTTTGAAAATCAAAGCGGAGAACGGCTTGATGGGTGAGTTGCGTGTTTCGCGCGAGCCATAGGCGAGTTCTTGGGGAATGTAGACTTCCCAAGTGGAACCAACTGTCATGTGTTGCAGAGCCTCAGAGAAGCCCGGCACAACACCGCTCACACTGAACTCTTGGGGCTTGTTGCGCTTGTAGGAACTGTCGAACACGGTGCCGTCAATCAGGCGACCCTCATAGTTGACTTCAACTTTTGAGTCGGCCTTGGGTTTTTCGCCCGTACCTTCTTTGATTATTTTGTATTGTAAACCGCTGGGCAGTGTCACAACACTGTCTTTTTTGGCATTTTCAGCCATGAATTGCTCGCAGGCAATGCGGTTGTCGCCATATTTCTTTTCCATCAGTTGGTCGTGGTAGAAGTCCATCTGTCGCTGTGCCACGTTCGTGGCTGAGTCAAGAGAGAGGCCGGGGTTGGCGAGACGTGTTGCCTCAAGGAAACCACGCAGGAACTCGCTTTTGTTGATGAAAGAAGAGTCGGGAGTGTCGGTAATCTGTTTGTTGGCATTGGCGAGCATTTGGTTGAGAACCTGATCTCCGATTTGCAATCCGGCGGAATAAGCCTTGAGTTTCATGTCGGTGGGATTGTTGGCAATCTCTTCAAAACCGCGTATGAAGTCGTTGAGGTATTGTGTGGTGTCAATGCCGAGTTGACGTTGCAGATAGGCTTTGAGTCCCTGTGTGTTGGCATAGCCCAAGCAATAGCTGAACACGTCGAGGCTCACTGTGTCGGGCTTGGCAACGGTTTCGGCCTTCACTTCGGTCTGGGCAGCTTGTTTTTTCTTGCTCTTCTTCTTGTCTGCACTCACGGTGCCTATGGCAAGGAGCAGTATGAGGGTTGATAATGCGATACGTTTCATTTCAGATTGTGAATTAGTGAGTTGTTCGGCTGTTGTTATTTTGTCACGTCAGAGTTGGCGTTGACGAGTTTGATTTTGAAGATAAGAGCCGAGTAGGGCTTGATGACACCCATGTCGCGGTTGCCGTATGCTTGGTCGTAGGGCACATAGAGTTCCCACTCAGAGCCTTCGGGCATATTGGTGAGAGCTTCTTGCCAACCCGGAATTATTTGTGTGAGCATAATTTCAGTGGGTTTGCCGCCGTTGTTTTTCTCAGAGCCGTCAAACACGTTGCCGTCGATGGTCTTGCCCTCATAGATTACCTGCACCTTGTCGGAAGCCTTGGGTTTGGGGCCGTTGCCTTCGGTCAGCACTTTATAGAGTGTGCCACCGGGCAGGGCTTTCACTCCTTCTTCCTTGGCTTTTTTGGCGATGAATTCTTCACTTTTCTTTTTGTTGTCACCATAGGTTTTGGAGAGGGTCTCGTTTTTGTAGTCGTCCACACGTTTTGTGAGTTCTTTCTTGATTACGTCAAGACTGATGACGGGTTCGCCTTTTGCTCCCTCGATAAATCCGGCCACAAGTTGGTCGAGGTTGATAGTCTGTGTGGAGTCAGAGCCAAAGAGTTCGCTGTTGGCTGCACCATAGACCTGCACGCCTACTTGCTGTCCGATTTGTATGCCGGCGAAATAGGCTGCAAGTTTCTTGTCGTCGCCGGCTTGGGCTGCTGCGGCAAAACCTTTGTAGAACTCGTCCATATAGGCGGTGTCGACACCGAGTTGGTTGGCGATATACATTTTCACGCCTTGTGAGTTGGCCACACCAAGTTCATAGCTGAGTGTGTCAAGATTGGTTTTGGGTGCACCCTTGGGAATGCTGTTTTTGTTGCAAGAACCGAAAACCACTGTGGCTACGGCTGCGATAAAAAGAATTTTTTTCATGTTTGAGTATGTTTTTTAGTTGTTTTTAGAATTGAGGCAGGTTGTTTGTGTTAAACCACTTCGAGCAGTTCCACGTCAAACACCAATGCCGAGTAGGGCGGAATGCTCTCGCCGGCTCCGTTGGCTCCGTATGCGAGGTTAAAGGGAATATGGAAGCGGAATTTTGCTCCCTCTTTCATGAGCTGCAGGCCTTCGGTCCAGCCGGCTATCACTCCGTTGAGTGGGAAAGTGGCGGGGGTGCCGCGTTGGTATGAACTGTCAAACACGGTGCCGTCTATCAAGCGTCCCTCATAGTGGCACTTCACGCTGTCGCTTGCTTTGGGACTTTTGCCCGTGCCCTCGGTGAGCACTTCATATTGCAGGCCGCTGGGGGTCACGCAAACGCCTTCTTTCTTAGCGTTGCCTGCCAGATATTGCTCGCCTGCCACTTTGAATTTTGCTCCGACTTCTTCTCTGAGTTTTTGTTGTTCTTTCTCTACCTCCTGCAGAAAGGTGTTGACCACCACTTGTGCTTCTTTCATGCTCATTGCGGTGGGGTTGCCTTTTATTACATCGGTGATGGCTTGGGCGAAGTCGGCAATGTTGATTTTGTCGCCGCCCATGCCTTTGAGTTGGTGGCCTATGCCGAGGCCCAATGCGTAACTTGGTTTGTCCATTGCTATATAAATATGGTATATTTTAAATCGAAATGCAAAAGTAATATTTTTACTTGATAAACTGTGGCGCAACCTCGGTTTTATTATAACTTTTTATAATTATAGCCCTATATGCGAGCAGCCTGCTAACATTTTTTTGTAATATCATTTGTTTTTCCGATGGTGAGGTGGAATACAGATGAATGTAAATCTGCAAGTTGAAATGACGCAAAAACCCGCCTCCACAGAGTTGGAGACGGGTTTGGCAGGTGTGGTTTGTGGTTATTTCACAGATATTTTCTGTCCGTTTACAATATAGATGCCCTTGTCGAATGGGAGGAAGTGGGTGCCGTGAACCATGTCGTTGAATACGCATTGTCCGGCGGCATTGTAGATGCGGAAGTTTTTCTTGGTTTCGGTGGCAATCACGATGCCTCCTTCACGACCGCGGGCTTCTTGGGCGTGTCCGTTGGCTATTGACTCATAGACATTTGTCTCTCCGTCGGCCTGTATGAGTTCCATGGGTTGGTGAACGAGGCTGAAGGATTGAATGTTAAATCTTGCATAGGAGTCGAAGTTATAAAGCACGCCGAGGCTCACTTCTGTTTCTCGACCGAGAATGAACTCTATTGACGCACCGTCTGAGAGGGCGGTATAGGCGAGCGAGGATTTCACGTCGTCGTTGGTGGCAAGTTCGTTGCCGGCTGTGGCCACGAGATAACTGTTTTTGTAGTTGCCCGTGTAGCTGCCTGCGCTGATAGAGAATTTATATTTGCCTGCGGGGAGGTTTATGACCTGATATGCGCGGTGGTTGTGGAGTGTGTCGGCAAAATATTGATAGCGTGTTGACATACAGAAGTCGTAGCTGTAGTTTTTGTCAACATGCACACCGGTGGTCACATTGCCGATTGTCTTGGTGTCACGCAATTGCCATGTGGAGTTTTGGGTGCCTTGTTCAAGACCGAAGAAGCGACCGGTGTAGTTGGTGTTTACGTTTTTGGCATCGTTGTAGAGGAAGGGTCGCTCGTAGTTTGTGAGGTATTGCGAGGTGACGGTCTGCTCTGTGTTGCCGTCGTTGTCGAGGTCGAGTGTGAACACTCCGAGAGCCAACGGCCATGCGTCGCCATCGGGGCCGAAGCCTATGCGCGAACCATCGTGGCCAAAGACTGTTTGGTCGATCACATCGCCTTGTCCCTGGTTGAAGTTGTAGTAGAGCGTGAGGCCGGTCTGGCTTTCGGGCTCGTTGATCGGTGTGTTGGCGAAGGTCTTGATATTGGTGGCGGTTACGGCCTTGCTCCAAATGCGCAGTTCGTCGATAAGTCCCTTATAGGGCGTGTCGGCATTGCTTATGGTCATGGTTCCGCTCCAGTTGCCGGTGGTATAGGTAAGTTTGCTTTCGGGGGTTTCCCACAAGATGCCGTCGCGATAGAACTTCATTGTTCCCAGGCTGTATGTTATGGCATAGTGGTGCCATTCGTTCACGATGATGTAGCCGGGCGATGATGTGAGGCTTGAATTGTTGATTGTGATTTTATAGGAACCATCGGTGTTTCCACACATTTTGGCAAATCCGTTTTGGGTGTAGAAGCCTCCGGCTCCGGAATATTGCGACGGGTTCATCCACCATTCTATTGTCCAGGTTTTGCTGTTAGTTGTGAGCGGGCAGGTGAATTCTACTGTTTCATTGCCACTGAAACTGAGTGAGTTTTTGGGGTCGGCGTTTGAGACGTAGAGCAGTTTTTTCTTGGTCAGAGTTTTTGAGCCCACTTCGTTGCCCGATGTCAGAGAAATGTCGTAGACACCCGGGTGGGTGGGAGTGAACGATGAGTTTTGACCGTTGATTGCCGAGAGGTGTGTTTGGTTGTCGATGGTCCATAGCCAGTTGTCGACCACTCCGCGGCTCTCGTCAACGAGATAGGTTGTCTCGCCCAGCAGTATGGAAGAGGGGCTCACGCTGAATTGGGGCGTGGGGGCAGCTGCCTTCACCACAATTTCTTTGCTCATTGAGGTAGAGCCGGTGGTGTTGGTGGCAGTGAGGGTGGCAGTGTAGGTGCCGGGCAAATCATATATTGCTGTGGCGTTGGTGGTGAAGAGGGTTTCGTTTTGTGAGCCGGTGAGAGTCCATTTATATGTGGTGTTGGCTCCGGTTGAGCGGTTGATGAAACTAAAGGCTTCGCCTGCGCTCTTGTTGGGGTCGGTGATTACAAACGAGGCGGTGGGCAACTCGGCAGGCAGCACTACGATTTCCTTGCTTGTAGAGGCTGTGGTGTTGTCGGCTTTGGTGATGGTCAGTTCCATGGTATATTTACCTGCCTTGTTGTAGACGATGTAGGGCGATTGTGAGGTGTAGGATGAGTTTTCTGCTCCGGGGGTGCTCCATTGCCATGAGGTGGTCGAAATGGGGCAGGTGGCAGAGTATTTCACCGGAGTGCCGGCAGTCACGGAGTCGCTTTCTCCCACGATGGATAGTGCCGTGCTGAGTTTAGAGCCGGTTAAAATGGTGTTGTCTACGCTTTGCTTATAATCTTGGTTGGCAAAGAATGCGTGGTTGGCAAGTGCGTATTCGCGCACTTTTGTTTCGCCTTCGCTTTCTATGAGGTTCATGGGCAGATAGATAAGAAGGTCGTTGAGTGCGGCGGGGTTGGATATTGTTTCGTCTTTGCCCGAGTAGATTTCAGACATGGTGCGAGCCGTTTTCCATACGCGGAACTCATCGATGCTTGCGTTCATGGGAGTGCCGTCAAGTCCGATAGTGAAGTTGCCAAGGGCAGGCATACCGCTGTAGTTTGTGGAGGAACCGCTCTTTTTCTTCATTCCATCGATGTAAATTGCAATATCGCTGTTGTCTATAGTCACTGCTACATGATACCATTTGCCGGTTTTAATGGTGCCTGCCGCCGTGCTGACATAGTCGGAGGCGTTTTTGGTAGACCAGCCTGCCACCACCTGGCCCGAGGCCGAAATGTTTACGATAAAGTTGCCGTTGTCGCTACCCATTTTGTTGAGCGAGCCGTTAAGGGCATTGACCTTGACCATAAACTCTATGGTGCCTTGCGGATAGCTTTTGGCCACTGCGTCGGGAATGGTTATGCTGTTTTGATTGAGCGTGAGTATGTTGTTGTCTCCTTTTTCGATGATGACGGGATTGCTTGCCGTGTTGCTTTTTTCAGAGGTTAGCAGGCGACCTTTGTAGTTGTAGGCGGCGGCCACTGAGTAGACTGCGTTTTTGTCGGCCACGGTGTAGGTTTTCTTTGAGGCGGTCACGCTGTCGGTCAGTGTGTTGCCGTTGTAGATATAATATTTCACGAGTGGCAGCGAGGTGGCTGTGGGCGATGTCCACGAGAGGGTGTTTTCGCTGAGGGTGGCGTTGAGCGGTGGGTTGAGTGCTTCGCCAGGCACCACCACCGAAACACACAGTGTTGCCTCGCCGCCCTTTATTTCCAAAGTGTCTATGTCGAAAGGAATTTCTACAGGGTCGTTTTTTTCATATTCATAGTTGAGAATGGAGGCTTTATAGAGGTGGCCGCTGCCAACTCCGCCGGTTTTTGTCTTTATGAAAAAGAAATATTTCAGCGGTTTCGACTTGTCGAAGCGTTCGCCGAGGTCGGTGAGGTCGTATCCAAACTCCATAGGCTCGTAGTGGTAGCCGTCAGCCCAGCGTCCGAGCATGGGCACTTCGGGTGAAACACCGTCGACATCATATTTATCGGTGCCGCTGAAATGCGAGAAGTTTGTGGTGGCTTGGGGTGTGGCGGAGGCTGTGTCTTGAGAGATACCCGCACTGAGTTGCAATTCCCAGCGATGGTCGTAGTCCATGGTTATCTTAATGGTGCGTTGTGGCACAAAGTCGGGGCGGTGGTTATACAACTCGGTTGCCCAGTCGAGATATTTCACGTTTTGTTCCGTAAATACACAATAAGAGAAAGCGTAGGGACAATAGATGAAACCTTTGTTACACCACCCGGCTCCCCACGAGTTGCATATAATCCATGCGCCTACTTCGCCTTTGTCTTTCTCGCCCACGATGCCGTTGGTGTCGAGGTCAAATTCAATGCGGTCGTCATAGCCACAGATGGTCATGCCGTGGTCGTAGGTTTTGCCCCATTTGGCCACGCAATACATATTGCTCACTCCAAGTTCGTCGTTGGTGGGGGTGGAGGGAATGCGCCCCCATGTGCCACCGCTGGCCACTCCGAAGCCGGCAACTCCACCGTCGTGATACCCTTCGGCTCCCCAACGGTTCCATAACCATTGCTTGAGTTGCTCCTGGGTGTCTTCGTTTGTGCGCGAAACACGCGGACCGAAGAAAAACTCCTTAGTGCGGTTAAACATGGCCTTATACCATTTGTCGTAGCCTTGCATCCAGCCAAAGTAATAGTTGTCGGTGGTTTGATAGCCAAAGTCGTTTGAGTAGGTGCGGCCGCCGTAGGTGGTCACGTTGGGAATGCCGTTGCCCACCATGATGTTTATTTTTTCTACACCCGGGGTGGTGAAGAGCCAAGTGAAGTGGGTGGGGTATTGGTTTTCCTCAAACGAAGCATCAGTGTTGCGCCACGAGTTCATTTCGTGGGTGAACATATAGCCGATTGCCTGAGCCGAGCCACACGAGCCACCACTTTGGTTGAAGATGGGCGGATAATACATGCTCAGCGCGTTGTTGATATGGTCGGGTCGTTGCCCTAAGGCGTTTGAGCGCGCACTACCGCGGTTTGCAGACTGTGGCATGAGTTTTTGTCTTGCCGCGTCAAATGGAATGTAATCAGGGAATTTTGTCTTGTCGACCTCTTGGGCAGACGCAAACTGTGTGAGGCTTGCCATCACGAGGGTGGCGAGAGCCGTAAAGAAAGGAATTTTGAAACGTTTCATTATTGTGTTTGTTATTTTGATTTTGGCTAAATAATAATTCTTAAAAAGCCGTGATATTCGCCTTCGGCTGCAAAGATATTCAAAAAAAGTTTTTGGTCTGTTATGTTTGGGTGTGTTTTTCTGTTTTTTAATGTTAAATGAAGTTTACATGGTATAATAATCATGTTTTATTCAAGTTTGTGACGCTTATGGTTAGAGGGGAGCGATGAGTCGTTGATTTGTTGTCAGACGTGATTTGGCGGGAATGAATATATTGTGGCAAAGGAATATTTTTTCTGAATAATCAAAGAATAAAGGCTCTTTGAGGTGTGTAAAACAAAAAAAAAGGAGAATTTTTGTGGAGTGTAAAAATATTTGTTTACTTTTGCCCTGCTTAGAATGCGACTATGTAAAAGATTGTTGTCCTTATAATCAAGGTATGACGCAAAAATAAAAAAATAATAAAAAGACATACAATGAAGATTAGTTTTTTCAGAAAGAGCATTTTGTTGGCTCTGCTCGGGGTCGTTGCGTTGGGTTTCACCGCCTGCAAAGACGAGGTTGATGATTCAGACCTCTATACGTTTACCGGCAACACCATTACGAGCTATTTGGAGAGTAATGAGAACTTTAGCAAATATCTGTATGTTTGCGGAAAGGTGAAGTTGAGCAATCGCAGCGACTCTTATGTGGCTCAGTTGCTTTCGGCTCGTGGTAATTACACGGTTTTTGCGCCTACAAACGAGGCAGTGCAAAATTATTTGGACTCCATTTATCTTACTAAGGATTATGACATCACCCAAATACCCGACTCTACGGCTGAATATATCGTGCGCAACTCTATAATTGATAATGGTAATTCCGATGCGTATCTCACCACCGATTTCCTTGTGGGTGCGCTCGACAGAACCAACATGAACGACCGTTATATCACCGTGAGTTATGGCACAGACTCCTTGAGTGGTAAAGCCACCACGATGATAAACGAAAAATCAAAAATTGTTTCACCCGATATTGAAGTGTCAAACGGTGTGATTCATGGCGTAGACAATGTGCTTCAACTCTCAAACGCATATCTGCCTTTGCTTATTGAAGAGACACCAAATCTCAAGGTGTTTGCCATGTTGCTCAAGCAGACCGGATGGGACCAAAAGATGAACAAATATCGCGATGAAGACTATGAGCAAAATCATGAGGAGATGGGCACCGACTTCGACGGAAATCCTGTGGCCTATCCTGCTCACCGCTATTTTGGCTATACTGCTTTTGTGGAGCCCGATAGTATCTTTGTGGAGAAATGGGGCATTCCCGAACCACAGATTGAAAATGGTATTCTCGTGAATGGCGATGAGATAATGGAAGTAATTAAAGATAAATGTCAACAGGCTTATCCCAATGCTACGGGCACCAATATGAAAGATGAGAGCAACGCCGTAAACCAATTTGTTTCTTATCATCTGTTGCCCGAGCGTCTGACTCTCGACAAACTTGTGGTTCACCACGCAGAGATGGGCTATGCCTACAATAACCCCACGCAACTTTCGATCGATTGCTTTGAGTATTATGAAACAATGTGTACCATTCACCGTCGTCTCGTGAAACTCACCGAGGGCAAGCAGACCGAGGGCAAGCGCATTAACCGCCACTGCAAACACAAGGTTGACGTGCCGGCCGGCGATTTCTTTGAGGAATACGACGTCGACCGCCCGGGTATCTTGATTGAAGAAAGCAACAAGGGATATGTGAACAATGCGCTCAACGGTTTCTATTATACCATAGACGACATCCTTATTTATGATGATGATGTGCCTAATGTGGTGCTCAATGAGCGTTTGCGTTGGGATGTATCTTCTCTCCTGCCGGAGTTGATGACCAATGGCTATCGTCTCTATCAAACCAATGGCAACCTGCCTTTCCCGACCGGCTATTTCAGCACCATTACATATACCGATGATTGTAAGTTCCGCTACCTGCCCTATTACTCTTCGACAGTCGACAATTATCAGGGCGACGAGTTCAACGTGCGCGGACAATATGACATGACTCTCCGTTTGCCGCCGGTTCCTTATCGTGGCACATGGGAGTTCCGCCTTGCTGCTCCGGTAAATACTTCGTTTGGAATGGCTCAGATTTATATCGGCAAAAATCCTAAAAATCTTCAGCCGGTGGGTCTGCCACTCGACTTGCGATTGGCGCAGACTAATCCTACCATTGGTTGGGAGCAAGATACTGATGACTGGGACCACAATTACGAAAACGACAAAGTGATGCGCAACCACGGCTATATGAAGCCGCCCTATCATGATGGTATCAAGAAAAGTGGTGGTACGGTGATTACCGAGTCTATGCGCAACACCACGACCTATGCCAGCTTTCTCCGTTTGCGCAAAATTATCTGCGCCGGCACTTTCGATCCCGATGAGGTTTGGTATATCCGTGTGAAGTCAGTGATGGAAAACACCAATCTCGCGTTCCTCTTGGACTATTTAGAGTTTGCACCCAAGTGGGTCTACAGCGGTTCAGAGGCAGAAGATATTTGGTAATGTTCAGACAAATTGTCGATACCTATATATAATAAATATAAGGTGGAGGTATTTGTTTAATAACAGACCTTTTAAGATACAAAACTTATTTCCAAGGTCTGAGGATAGCGTTCCTTTGGACAACGTTAGCCTCAGACCTTGCTTTTTTCTCAAGAAACTAATTCTCACAATCTATTTATTAAAAACAAGTGCTTATGAAAAAGTTCTACATGCTGTTGTCGTTGATGTTTGCCATGGCAATCACAATGACAGTCAATGCGCAGAAGTATCGCCTCAGCGAGGAAGCCGCTATTCCCGAGCCGGGCGTGACTTATGCCATTATGAACGGAGAGTACAACACCTTCATGTCGTGTAAGTACGGTGCAAATGGTGGTTTGCTCTCAAATCTGGAGGACGACGACGTGCTCTGGAAAATAGAGGCAACGGGCGAAAAGACCGAGGCCGGTTTTGATCTATACTACATCTTCTCTGTGGGACAGCAGAAGTATGTGCAGGAGGTTGACCTTGAGGGCAACCCCGGTCTTGATGGCTTCGATGTTTTTGCCTACAATGGTTTCAATTTTGAACTCGGCGACAAAGACGGTGCCGCAAAGGTGACCATCGAAAGAGGTGTGCCGGTTAGTGAAGACGTTGCAGAAAACGAGGCTTGGCGCACCAATGGCCCGTCAAATGGTTTTGTGATTGGTCGTCAGGCCGTGGTGACAAAACCCGATGGCAATCCCTGGTTTATGAAATTTGGCGTTCAGAATGTCAACGTTGCGTTTGAACCCTACAACGAGCGCGTGGCTTGGCAATTTTGGACAGTTGAAAAACTTGGTCCGAAAGACGAGCTTGAGGCTTTGGTGGAAAACTACAGCACAACTGAGTTTGTGGCCGGTTCCGACCCCGGTTATTACAAAGAGTCTGAAGTGGAGGCTTATGAAAGCTCTTTGCAGGCAGCCATGCTTTTGATTCTCAACGATGCCACTGATGAGGAATATAGTGCAGCCATTGCCGACTTGCGTGCAAAACGCGAGGCCGTAGAAAAGGCTTTGTTGTCTATCTCCGACGGATATTATTTTATGGTGAGCGGTTTTGATGATTTCCTCAACAACTTTGGCGTGGAGAAGGCTGCCTATGGCAATCCCATCACCGGTTTGTTGTCTTACAAGACTTTCGACCCCACCAACATTGATTTTGTCTTTTATGTGGAGAAAGGTCCCGACACCGATGAATATTGGGTGCAGGACTATTCCACCGGTATGTATGTTGCCAAAGGTTCTGTATGGTATAATTCCCCGGCTGTCATGACATCGTCAAAAGCCGAACCTCAAAACATTCGTCAGTATGTTTCGGGCAAGTGGTATTGGGGTAGCCGCACATTCCACAACACATCCTATACTCCCTATGCGAGCAGCAATCCTGTGGCTTCCGACTCGGAAGGCACGCTTACAACTTGGGGACAATGGAGCGACGACTCAACTGTTGGCACTCACTTCAACCTTTGGTATATGCGCAGAGTTAGCGACGAACAAATGGCCGGCTTCGTATTGCTTAAAGAGCAGGCAATGCGCACAAAGTCAATCGAAGAACTTGCAACTGAGGGCAATAACCTTTATGCAAAACTCTTTAACTATAAGGTTGATGAAGCTAACCCGCTCATCACCAAATTGGCTGGTGGCGCAGGCGAGTCTCCCGTGCCTGAAAGCCAGATTTTCTTCTCCACTATCCGTCAGCAAGGCATTGCCACAGCCGACAGATATGAGTTTTTGGCCGATGGCGACTCTTCCACATATATGCAGGGAGCAGGATATATTCAAGTTGACATTAGTGCCACTCCTTCGCAGATTGTCACATTTGAATATAATGTGCGTCGTGGAACCGACAAGCACAACACATGGGGCAAGCAGGAACGCCCAAACAATGTTGACATCTTTGCAGCAAAAGATACTGTTAATGGAGGCAATTGGGTGAAGATTGCCAACACAGAAATGGGTGCGCTTGAAGTGCCGGCACGCTACACCGTTGACCTTGGCGAACAATATAGTTATCTGCGCTATGCTGTCAACACCAATGCCAACAACGGCACATATTTCACCATTTCGGAGTTCCAGGTTTACAACTCAATAGTAGATGAAACAACATCTCAATATTATACTGTTGAGGGACTTGCTGCCAAGGCCGATGCTATGAAGGCAATGATTGCCGAGAAACTTGCTAATGCAGAAACTGCCACCGACGACGATATTGCTCAACTTTCTGCTGCAATTGCCGCCGTTGAGGAGTCTTATGCCGACACTCTCGTGCTTTCCGAATTGGTTGAAGATTGCATCTATCTTGCTTCAACAGTGAAGTTTGGTGAAGGTGTGGGTCTTTGCAACGATACAGAGGCTCCTGCAGCACTTCTTACCGCAGCAAACGAAGCAAAGGCATTTATTGATGCGTCTGTCTCCGTGGTTGACCTCAAGGCCGCTATTGATAAACTTAAAGCAGCTCAAAGCGCATTCCTTGCCACAATCAAGGATATCGAGAGCGACACCAAGTTCTATTATATTGTGAATGCTTCTGAGGGCGAATGGGCAGGAATGCCAATGACAACCAATCTGCCTACTACCAGTCTGACGAGTGGCACATTCCGCGTGAAATGTGGTGTCGGTGATGAGGATTATTCAAGTTATTCTACACACCTTTATCGCTTCCTTGCAACATACAAAGGCACATATTATGTTCAGAATATGGCTACCGGTGCTTATTTGCCCGAATTTGATACCACAGATGGAGTTGTGAACGCTTCGTTTAAACCTGCTGAATATTATGTGGAATATGCCGGAAACGGTGCCTACATTTTCACCTCTGCCAATGCTCTCAACAGCAAGTACTGCCCGCTTGGCATTCTTAAAAGCGACACTATTTCTCATATGTCAGAAGACAACGAGACTATACTTTGGAGCATTGTTGAGCCGACTGAGGAAGTAGAGGCCATTGTCTCCACTCGCATACAATACAATTCTAAAGGTATAGTGACATTCCCCTTCAACCTTTCTTCAATGGACATCAATGAAGACTTCCATATCTATGGTGTGAGGGATATGCAGCAAACCGAGGGTGCCGATGGTGAATTGGAAACAACAATATCCTTCTATGAGAAGCAAACTGCCGAGCGCGGTGAACCCGTATATTATATTTGGGGTGATCCCGAAGCAGAACCCGAAACAAGAGAACTTCTTGTGCCTATGCCGACAGAACTCACAGACTTGTCAGGCATTGAAAATGGTTTGGTAGGAACGTTGTATTCTAAGGCGTTTGGCGCAGGCGTGGCATATTATGTAGGAAAAGAAGTTAAGGTTTCTACTACTTCTACCACCATTCCTTATCAACTCGGTGTGATCGACCCGGCATTTTTCACCGACCAAATCGACGAGGAAGAGGCATTCTCTATCACACTCAAGGGTCTCAACAAGATTTCTTCCGGCGAAACCGGCGACGTGAACGGTGACGGCGAAATCAACTCTTCAGACGTTGTTTATATTTACAACGCTATCTCGGGCGAAGGTGCCGGTGAAGGTGCCGACGTAAACGGTGACGGTGAAATCAACTCTTCAGACGTTGTGGCTGTCTACA
>JAQXTH010000018.1 GCA_029219385.1 Prevotellaceae bacterium
GCTCCTCAGAAGGGTCAGATTTATGTAATCGACGGCAAGACCGTGAAATACTAATCTTCGGAAAAATTCAGGATTTAACCTAAGTCTGATGTTTGATTTGGGTTAAATCCATAACAAAACAGCCGGGAGATGTCCTCACACTTTGAGGCGCGTCTCCCGGTTTTTTTTGTTATAAATATATATAAATAAGGAATAAAGTGCCGATCTTTTGTTTGTGTGTTGTTGTGTGAAAATAGTTGTTTACAATTTTTTTCTTGTATTTTCTTTATGTTTGTAAAAAAAGCATTACTTTTGCAAAGTCTAAACCTGCGCCGTGGTATTGTTAGTGATGTGCGGTAGGGTGGGACACTACATGATAAAAAGCGTCATCAAAGCTTTGTCTGTTGGTCGTTTGAAACGTGAGAAATTTCATATTATAGGTCAAGGACAATGTCAGAAGTGAATGCTACGGGTATGCATATTTTGTATCTCGGAGTGTGCATGTGAGGATAATTTTATCCTCAAGGCACACTTTTTGAAGATATGTGTATATACGGCGTAGGCAGACACTCTACTCGTTCACCTATAAGGGCATTTCTCACGGCCTCAAACACGGACGAGGGAGATGGAAGCCTACGTTTTTTTGTTATGTGGTGAGCGAGGTCAAATTATTTTTGCTTTATTCGGGCTTGTAGGGTGTAGAATGAAAATGTTTACTGCGTCTATTTTTTAATTGAATTATATGGTCACGCTATAAAGAATTGTTATTTTTTTGCGCAATTTATAAGAGAAATTTATTTTAACATTATTAACTTTAATCAATCTATTATGTTCAAACAAGTACATTTCACACTTCTCTCGCTCCTTGTCTTATTGGCATTTGGAGCGAACCGGGCGTTTGCAAACGGCACGTTTGTCAATGGCGTTTACTACAATTTTGATGTTGCAACCTACAATATCGACCTCGCTGCAGCCACCACAGGCGATAAGCTCGGCTACGACAATGCCGAGAAGATAGCCGCCTACAGTGCAGCCCTCACCGCTGCCGGTCCCAACGATGTTCGGGCGTACAACGGTGAAGGCACTTCCAATGTCAATACTCCCTATAATGAATGGAATTGGCGACTAGTTTCATTTGTTGATTCAACTTTCATTCCCGGCGATGTAAACGGTGACTATTGTGTGAACTCTTACGACGTTGCTTCTATCTACAACGCTATTTTTGGCGAAAGATATTATGAGTACGTTGATGTAAACGGTGAGGGTGAAATTAACTCTGCCGACGCAGTGGCAGTTTTCAATATTATTTATGGTGAAACAGTAGATGGTGGCGGTAATAGTATCATAGAGCCGGATAATAACACTGAGGCAATCATCAGCTACGCTATTGGCAGCAGCGACGACCTCACCAAGATTCCTTTCACCATCTCTCTGAGCAACCTTATCGATATCACAGCCGTAGAGGGTTGCGTGAGACTCCCCGGTGGTTTGGGCCCTGATAAGGTTCTTTACAACGAAGATGACGAAGACTTCGTTTATGACATAAGCGCACGCTGGAATAAGACCCACGCTCTCCACGCATTTGCCGGAACAGCAGCCCACGGTCAGGACGCATTCTACTTCTCAATCGTGAGCAGCAAGTCTGCCAACTTCAATGGCATCGAGGGTGCAATCGTGACCTTCTACTTCGATGGCAGCAGCTTGGCCGACGGTGAATATGAAGTAGACTTCTTCGACGCCCTCAGCGTTTGGACTGACAGGGTAAACACCATCACTTATAAACAGGTCGATACCAAATGTAAGTTCATCATCAGCGGTGGTAAGGTGACAGTCCCGAATGCGAATACGAAAATTGCAGAACTTCAGTCGCTTGTTTCTTCTGCTCAGACAAAGTGTAACAACGCTGTTGAGGGAACGGTCGGCGGTAATTACAATCCCGGTTCCAAGGCCGCTTTGCAGGCAGTGATAAATGAAGTCAATGCCAAGATTTCAGACACTATGACAGATGAAGAGATAGAAGACGCCACTGCCAAGATCAATGCTGCCGTTGCAGCATTTGAAATGCAGAAAGTATACGACAATTATGTTTATCCTGTAAGTGTTGAAGGAGCAGCCGGCAAACAAGTTGAATTGCCCATATTTCTGAAAAACAAAGCAGAGATTTCAGACCTTCAGTTTGACCTTGTTCTCCCCGAGGGTGTAAGCATCGCATTGGATGAGGACGGTTTTGCACTTATTGACCTCAGTGACGAGCGCACCACTTCAAAGCGCCATACTGTAGACTACTCCGTGCGCCCCGATAGCAGCACCCGCATTTTGTGCACTTCTTCCAAGGGCTTGACGTTTAATGGCAACGAGGGCAGTGTAGTGATTGTAACTCTCAATGTGAGCAACGATATGGAAGAGGGAGAATATCCTGTGATTGTTAAGGAAATTGTGATGTCGAATGCAGACAGTGTTTACACAGTACCCCAAAAGGAGTCTGTTTTGAATATTATAAATTATGTGCTTGGAGATGTCAATTTCGATGGCAATATCAACGTTGGCGACCTCAGCCGATTGATAAAATTGATTGTTACAGATTACACACAAAAGGATAATACTTTTAAGGCTGCCGATATCAACGGAGACAACACACTCAACGTGGGCGACTATAGCAAACTTGTGAAGATGATACTTAGCGAGCCTGCTTCTGCCAACAATTATGCCGGAGGTGTTAAGTCAAAGGCATACGCAGTATCTTCTGCCGATGTTGAGATTGACAATGCCACAGTGGCTGCCGGTGGTGAGAAGCAGATTGCCGTTCGCCTCAACAACAACGGTGAGTCGTTTGTCGCCATGCAGTTTGATATTGTATTGCCCGAGGGGTTGACACTTGCCGAGGGTGGTTTGGAGACATCGGCCCGCACCAAGGGCTTCAATGTGGAAACCAACGGAAAACGTGTGGTTGTCTACAACACGAGCAACAAAGTCATAAGCGACAGTGAAGGCAACGTGCTTTATCTCACTCTCAAGGCAGACAAGGAAATGTTGAGTGGAAATTATGATGTTGACATCGACAACATAATCCTTGCAACCGAGGAAGCAGATGTATTGTATGCCAACGCATATCGTTCTCAGATAAATGTTGACAAACTGACAAATGTCGGTGGTGTGGAGACCAACGAAGGAGTAACAGCCACAGCTGTAAGCGGAGGCATTGCCCTTTCGTCTGACAGAGACCAAACCATTGCTATTTACACTCCTGCCGGTGTGCTTGTGGCAAAGGAGCAGATTGCTTCGGGCGAAACAAAGCGCATAAGCCTGAGCAAAGGCGTATATGTGGTTAATAATGTAAAGATAATTGTAGAGTAATATAAAAGACAGATTATGAAAAAGAAAATTTTTATGTTGGCAGTTATGCTGACAGTGGTTATGTTTTCTCAGGTGAGAGCAGACTCTGATGTGATTGAACCTGACGAAAACGACAAGGCCATTCTGACCTGCGCCGTTGGCAGCAGCGATGACCTCACGATGATACCTGTTACTATCTTTTTGTCTAACTCTATCGATATCACTGCCGTAGAGGGTTGTGTGAGACTTCCCAATGGCTTGGGTCCCGACAAGATTGTTTACAGCGAAGATGACGAAGACTTTGTTTACGACAAGACTTCTCGTTGGAAGAAGACCCACACTCTCACCGCATTTGCCGGAACAGAAACCCACGGTCAGGACGCATTCTTCTTCTCAATCGTGAACAGCAAGTCTGCCAACTTTAATGACACCGAGGGCGCAATCGTTACCTTCTATTTTGACGGCAACGAATTGGCAGATGGTGATTATGAGGTTAATTTCTTTGACGCAATCAGCGTTTGGACCGACAAGGTGAATACTACCACCTATAAGTCGCCGGTGGCAAAGTGTACGTTCAGAATCGCCGGTGGCAAAGCTATAGACGACACAACACTTGTGAAAATAGCAAAACTTGAAGCACTTGTTGCTTCTGCCCAAACCTTGTGTAGCAATGCAGTGGAAGGTACTACCGAAGGAAAATATGCTCCGGGTGCGAAAGCCGCTTTCCAAGATGTGATTGACGAGATAAGTGCCAACATCTATTCTTTCTCAGACGAAGAGATAGCCCAAGCAACGACAAAGCTAAACGATGCCATTGAGAATTTTGAGTGTCAGAAAGTTTACGAAAATTATGTTTATCCCGCAAACGTTGAGACTTCTGCCGGCAAACAAGTTGAATTGCCCATGCTTCTGAAAAACACGGCAGGGATTTCAGACCTCCAGTTTGACCTTTATCTCCCCGAGGGTGTCAGCGTTGCAATGGACGAAGACGGTCTTGCAATTATTGAGGTTAGTGACGAGCGCACGTCTTCAAAGCGCCATGCCGTAGACTATTTTGTTCGTTCCGATGGCAGTATTCGCGTGTTGTGCACATCTTCCAAGGGCTTGATGTTTAATGGCAACGAGGGCAGTGTGGTTGTTGTCACTCTCAATGTAGATAGCAATTTGGCAGAGGGAGAATATCCCGTTTCAGTTAAGGATATTGTGATGTCGAATGCAGACAATGTCTACACTGTGTCAAAGAAAAGGTCTATGATAAGCATCGTAAACTATGTGCTCGGTGATGTCAATGCTGACCGAGACATAAATGTGGGTGACCTCAGCCGCCTTTCTGACATGATTCTCAACGACTATTCAGAGAGAGACAATGCTTTCATGGCAGCCGACATCAACGAAGACAACACACTGAATGTGGGCGACTATAGTGAACTTGTCGAGATGGTACTTAATGTTGATGAGGTTTCTGCATCAACAACTGTAAGCAATGACAATTATCTGACACTCGGAGAAAAACTGGTATTTACAGGAAGAGATAAGGTGAAGACCACTCTCAATCTTGTGAATGCCAACGAGATTTCAGATTTGCAATTTGACCTTGTTCTTCCCGAGGGTATCACTTTGGCAAGCGATGAAAACGGTAATCTGATGATCGCTCCCAACACAAATCGTGCAGACAAGACGAACTACAACATAAACTATGTGGTGCGTCCCGATGGTTCTGTCAGAATCACTTGCACCTCAATGGAGGATGTTGTGTTTAGTGGTAATGATGGTGGAGTTGTGGATTTCTATTTGAATGTTGCCAAAGAGTTGGACAAAGGAGAATATCCTATTATAATCAAAAACGGTGTAGTTTCAAACAAAGACAATACTTATGTCAACGATGTGAAAGCGTCAACGATTGAAGTTCGCATTTCGGGCGACAGTAATGGTGATGACATCGTAAACTCTGCCGACGTGGTTTCGATCTTCAACGTGGTTTCAAGCGCATCTACCGCTGAAGATGCCTTAGGTGCCGACGTAAATGGTGATGGTGTTGTGAACTCTGCCGACGCGGTGGCTATTTACAACATTATCTCGGGTGGTGGTGCAAACGCTCCGTCGTTTGTCATTCCGAGCGCATGGTTAGAGGAATAGACCATAAGGCAAGACTTAGGATTTAATCTATAATAAAACCGGTAGATGTCCTCACACGTTGAGGTGCGTCTCCCGGTTTTTTGTTGTGTTAAGGCAAAGTGATTTTGGATTATTTGCGTTTGATTCGTCTTTGTGTGTAGAACAAAACAATAAACAGTGTTGTGGACAGTTCGGAGACGGTGAGAGCGAGCCACACTCCCGTGCTGCCCAACCAGAGGGGCAGCAAGATGAATGAGGGAATGAGAAACACCGTTCCCCTCATCAGCGCAAAGACAATGGAGGGCTTGGCTCTTTCTATGCTTTGGAAATAGCCTGTTGCCACAATGTTGAAGATATAGGGCAGGGCACAGGCGGCATAATAGGGAAACGCTTCGATGGCTATTATGCCGGCAGGCGAATTGGCGGGTATGAAAAACGAGGTGAGTGCCGTGTTGAGGAAAAAGAATGCAAAGGCGCAGATGAGACCGCAGACAATAGCCGTCTTTACCATATAGTGGAATGTCTCCCTCACTCTGACAGTGTTTCTCCTGCCATAGTTGAAACTCAATATCGGTTGGCCGCTTTGGGCTATCGCGTTGCCCAGCAGAAAGATAAACGGGAGGTAATAACATACCACTCCAAATGCTCCCACTCCAGCATCACCGAGCAGTCGCATTGTGGAGATGTTGCCCAAAAACATCGTCATGGCCATCACCAGTTCGCCCAACAGGGCCGATAGACCGATAAGGCATTGACGGCTGATGTTGCGCGTTACTCCCACCCACGCGTGTTTAGAGAATATGTTGAGCAGACGTAGTTTGGATTTGGGGTCGAGCAATGCAAACACTACTATGAGCGCACCTACCACAAACGACAGCGAGGCTGCCAGTGCTGCACCCTTAATGCCCATGTCGAGGCGGAAGACAAAGAGCCAGTCGAGCGCAACGTTCATCAAACCGGGCAGCAGTGTAGACCACATGGCGGTTTTGGGTCGTCCGTCACACCTCAGTGCAAACTGACCTATAAGACACAGAATGTCTATCACGAAGCCGGGAATAAGATATAGCATATATTCTATGGTGATGTCTTTGAGTGTGTCTGAGGCTCCCAGCAGCATGACGGTTTTTTGGGGGTTGACAAGCATTATCGTTGCCAATATTGTGACAATCATAAGTCCGAGAGTCATTGCCTGGGTCACATGTTGGCGGGCTGCCATTTTGTTGCCTTGCGACAGGGCAATGGTGGAGGTCACGCCACAGCCTATGCCCAGCATGAGTCCCAGCCCCACAAAAATCATGGTGGGAGCCCACACGATGTTGACGGCGGCAACTCCGTCGGCTCCCACTCCTCTGCCCACAAAAAATCCATCGGCTATGGTTATTAAGGAAATGGAAATCATGCTGAACAGTGTGGGGAAGAAATATGCCTTGAAGAGTGGAGCAATGCGTTTTGTTTGCAATTCTTTTTCTGTTATTATCATGTGTAGATTATGTTTTTTGAGGTTGGGAGGAGACGAAGATGTATGGTCGGGTAACGCTGTTTTTAGAAGCTTGAAGACAAAGGTTATTTTGGAGCGCGGAGACCTGATTTTCACGCGAGCAGACTTCTCTATTTATTCTCGGCCGGAAATCTTAGTATTTCCGCCCGAAAATACTAAGATTTTCGCCCGGAGATACTAAGATTTCCGGGCGGAGATAATTCGTTAAGTGCGCTTGTACAAAAAAAATTGCAGCAAAGGCACTTTTTGAGGCTTGTGGGGGGCAGTTTTGTTTGATTATTATTTTGATTTTGGTGATTTAAAAAGTGTGATGCTTCTGCCAAGGCCACCGACCTTCTCTATCCACGAAAACAATCGGTCGATGGGGAAAGACTCGGCAAAACAATACCATGCAACCGGCACAAAGCAGAAGTTAAATCGCTTGGCGGAATAGTTCAACACGTTTTGAATAGAGTCCCATTTATAATCCACCTGGTAGAGAATGAGATAGTAGCACGCCATGCTCACAATCAGAGCAAGGGCGGCATAGGGATCTGACTTGCGCATAAAGATAAACGCGACGTTGAGGATTATGGCAAAGAAAGCGGCGTGGAATGTGATACCGTAGTAATGGCCGTTGCTCACCAATGTCCACCAGCCATTCAAGATGATAGACAGCTTGTCGAAGTCCCAATAGGGGTGGGTGATGATTGCGCTTTCTGAGGTCAGTCCGCAGGCTTTGCTATATGTCAGCCATAATAATAGGGGGAGCAGTGCGGTGAGGGGCAGGAAGGCCGTTACCCATTGACGGCGTTTCACCGATACGATGAAAATCAACAGGGCGGCAGTGAGCACAAAGACAACACCCTCGGCTCTCATCCAGTTGTTTGTGGCCAAGAGCAGCAGCGACATGACGAGCAGGTGGTGCTGTTGTTTCTTAATCCACAGGCATGCATATATCAGTCCCGAAGAGGCCATGCAGGCTTGCATCACGTTGGTGACCGAGAGCGAGGCGAAGGCCGTCATTTCGGGTGTCATGATGATGCCCAGAATTACAAGCATTGAGGCCGTGTGGGTGAGGCGGTGGCGACACAGACCGTAGAAGCCGATAAGGAAACTCAGATAGATGAAGCCCGGAATGGCTTTTGAACTGAATGCGCCAAAAGCGTAGACGTAGGCATAGGACAATTGCACCATGGGCAGATAACTAATGCTGCTGCCGGCCTCGTGCATGTGGGGGAAGTATTGCGGGTCGAAAATGCTCATGGCGTGGAATGTCTGTTCTTGGGCGCACACATAGCCAATGGTGTCGAAAGCCGCCAGCGAGTCGCGGTCGTAGACGGGGTAGACCATGCATTTCTCAAAATTGATTGCTTCGAGCCATACCACCACGCATAAGATTATGAGCCATAGAATGTTGAACCATGTGAGATTGATTTTCTGCGGTATGAAACTTGCGATAAGTGCTTTGCTTTGACCAATGTTTAACATGATGGCAACAACTAACAGGGCTATGGTGGTTGTGGCAAGCATGGTGGCCGACAGCGGAATGTTGGCCCAGTCTGAAAGAATCATGATTATCGTGATGCAAAACAAACCGACGGGCAGGGCAAAACCGACGCGTTCGAGCAAAGAGAGTTTTAGAGAAATGCGGCTCAGGAGGAAGAAACCTATTAAAAAAACGAGTATAAGCATAGTAAAAAAAAGTGATGTTATTGTTTAGTGGTTTCGAGTGTGTTTTGTGTAGGTAGTTCCACCGGCAAAACGGTGTGTGTCACGGTCGAATCGACGGGATATTTCAGTTTGTCGGTGTTTTGTCCGTTCACAATGCCGATGTGGGTGAGTTTGTCGGTGTAGGGGGTTTTGCCCATCTCTTCTTTCACCACAATTTTGCGCGGATAAAGAAATCTTATTGCCGACATTTTGTCTACGAGCGATGCTCTGAATGGGTATTTCGGCCCATATTTCGGTGTCGCCTCAAAGTCGGCCTTGCTCGGATAATAGATTACGGCGTTGGCAGGTGTGTTCTCCTTGAGCATCATCATAAATGAGTAGTCGATGCCCAATTTCCCGGCAATGCGTTGGTCGGGCGGCAGGGTCTTGTCGGTTTTCATGTTGATGATGTTGTTTTCAGTGTAGGTATCCCACAGCCATGTGTAGGAAGTGTTGCGTGATACGATGATTTTGAATATCATCACGCCTACCAGGCATATCGCGAGGTTAATCATCAGCCAACCAAAGATGGATGTCTTTTTTGTTGGCTGTGGTTTTGGGCGCAGTTTACCCGTAGTGTTGTTGATTGGTTTGCTTTTAGCCATGATTTGAAAAAAAAAGTTTTTAATTGTGCAAAATTAGTGATTATTTAATAATTATACGGTATGTTTTTTTTAATTTTGTGAACGACACTTCAAAACAAATAGATTAAATTGGAAAATATGAAAAAAACTGTTTTGTTATTGCTCGCAATGTTAATGGTGTTGTCGGTAGCGGCGAGAGGCGTGAAGAAAATCAATGTGGTGTTTATTGGCAACAGCATCACATATGGTGCAGAGATAAACCACCTCACGGAGGCACCGCCGGTGAGGGTGGCAGAAATGTTGCGTTCCAAGGGCTACGAGGTGGAATACAGCAACTGTGGAGTTTCGGGGTCGACAACCGTTGATTGGTTGCCCGAGCGCAACAGCAGGATTTTCAGCAGAATGGTCAGCGAGGCCGACAGGCTTGCCACCAAGCAAGGTTTGCTAATCTTCACTATGATGCTTGGCACCAACGACAGTGCCATAGACTGTTGTAATGGGTCGCCGGTGGATCCTATCGACTATGCAGCCAACGTGAAGAAGATTGTGGATTTCTTGCTCGACCGCTATCCGGGGGCAAGGGTGATAGTGAACTATCCTATATGGTATAGTCCTCACACATATAATGGTGCGCGCTATCTTCACCAAGGTCTTGATAGGTTGCAGACCTATTTGCCACGCATCGACGCTATGTGCAAAGACTATGCAAAGGAGCGTCCGCAGCGTGTTTTTCAGGGGTCTCGCAAGACTTTCTCATATTTCAAAGACCGCACCGACCTTTTCGTAGCCGAGCCGTCGGCCCTTGGCCAAGGCCTCAAGTTTTATCTCCACCCCAATCCCGAGGGAGCCATCAGGCTCGCCCGCTTCTGGACGGAGAGCATTGAGAAAGTGGTGAGACGGTAAGGGGATAACTTGGGTGGTTTGTAAAAAATGTAAAAATATCGCAAATAAAGACTCGAATATTCAATTATTCAAAACACAAAGATATAACCCCATTAGCGACACGACTGTACAGAAGAGAACTCTTGGCCAGAAGATAGTGCATAGTTGAATGAAGATTATTTTACCATTGTCAGTGTGTCTTAATTCTTGCAGTTGAGTGAGAACATTGACAAAGCGACCAACATTTGGATTAATGCCACTCAACAACTGGAGTTTGCATTCATAAGTACAATTCGGCTTATACACGATTTCACTGGACATCGCAAGAAAGACAATGCAAGTGTCGGAGTATACCAAACTTAAAGGTCTTGAGCGAGATAAATTGAAGATAATGGCG
This sequence comes from Prevotellaceae bacterium, assembly GCA_029219385.1. Taxonomy (GTDB): domain Bacteria; phylum Bacteroidota; class Bacteroidia; order Bacteroidales; family Bacteroidaceae; genus UBA6382. Next base: position 10,481 of record JAQXTH010000018.1, read on the forward strand.
CAACAGGTTGTTAAGAATGCAGGAAAAGATGGCATAAAATTGGATGCAATTTTTAGATTCCTCAAAGAAGCGCTTCCAACAGGTAAGACGGATGATCAAAACAAACGTCTTGTACGTAGGCTTCTTGAAGAAATGCAAGTAGATGGTATGATAAAATCTGAGGGACGGACATGGCATGAACAATTATAGCCATAATTATAGCCAAAAGTCGTATTTTGGGCTATAATTGAATTATTTGGGTTATAATACATATAGTTTATGGCTTTGCGGTAAAGCACGCGCCGATCGGAAGCACGGCATGGTAACAGACGGTTGGATTTCTCCAGTCGCCATAAAGAAGAAACATCAAGGTGAAGAATCTTGGCAGCCTGCTGACGAGTAACGTATTCATCTGCCATCGTAGGAAGGAGTTCTTCCTTGACAGGCTCTGGCACTAGAGATCGAGATGCTGCAATAGCATCCTGAAGCAGGGCGTCAAGATCAGCCCTGGTCATTACGACGAGTTGTCCCATTGTGTTATTATTGTTGTTAGCCATAGGTAACATGTTAAGAGTTAAACATTACGCCATCTCACACAACTTGCTTCCTAAGTGGTGCGATAGACGCTTATCGTTGCACCAGTGCTTAACGCGTGTCGCACTGAAAATGCAATGCAAAATTACTCCACGTCCTGCAAACTCTTAAAAAAATGACAAAAACTCCGCCATTTTCGGGGTAAAATAATCATGTTGGTTCCCTTTTGAAGTGCAAAGGGTACCAACAAATTGAAAATAGGGGATGAGCAACAACACGCAAAGTCGATAACATAATCATGAATTTGATTGATTTTGTATCCCAAACTACATTAAATTTTCTAATTTGGCAATAAAATTGCCGATATTACGATAATTTCTTGGGTATTTATCTTGATTTAGATGAGAATCTAGTAATTTTGCACACATACAAATAATAAATTAAGGTATGGACAAGAAACTCAACCGTATAAAAGTGATTTTGGCAGACCGTGGATTGACGAATAAGTGGCTGGCAGAAACCATTCATCGTGATCCCGCAACAATTTCCAAGTGGGTGACCAATGCCACCCAGCCGCCATTGGAAACTCTCATAGAAATCGCCCTCGCATTAAACGTCGGCATAGAAGAACTGGTGAGGATGCCAGAAGAACAATAAAACGAAACCTTATGAACAAGCTCACTTCATTCCTTATTGATGAGCAACAAGCACATCGCAAGGGAGGACTCTACCATAAAACTCAGGTGCAGCTCGCTTATAATTCTAACCGAATAGAGGGAAGCAAGCTAACCGAGGAGCAGACACGCTACATCTTTGAAACACGCACCATCGGATTCAAGGATCAAGAAGCTGTGCCTGTGGATGACATCATCGAGACAACAAATCACTTTGTTGCCTTTGACTATCTCCTCCGTACCATCGAGGAACCTTTGACAGAGACAATCATCAAGGAGTTTCACCGCATCTTGAAGACAGGAACAGCTGATGCACAGAAGTCGTACTTCAACGTGGGTGACTACAAGCAACTGGCGAACGAGGTCGGTGGCCACGAAACCTGCAAGCCCGCCGATGTTGAAAAGAAAATGAAGTCTCTGCAAGAGTGGTATTATGCCCAGAAGGACGTGACCATCCATACCCTTGCCGAATACCATTGGCACTTCGAGAGTATCCACCCATTCCAGGACGGCAACGGTCGTGTCGTTCGCCTTATCCTCTTTCGTGAATGCCTTCGCCATAGTATCATGCCCTTTGTCATCGACAATGAGCACAAGATGTACTATTACTGTGGACTCTCCGAATTCAAGCAAACACCTGGCTTCCTCGTAGACACTATGCAATCAGCACAAGATGTGTATGAGGCATGGATAAAGTACTTCAACGAAGAATTGCTAGATGGGTTGAATGTGGAATAGAAAAACAAGATATTACAATTATGCAAAATACAGTAGCAAAAGATTTACTCAGCGAGGATGTCAAGGAGAATGAGGTAGTGCTTGTGAAGGACGACAAGAGCATGATAATGAAGGGTGACACCTTTGTGCAATACCAACCACGTCGCACCATGATTTTTATGAAGGTCAATGACGTGGAGCATACTGAGTCAATGGATTTTTGCACCGTGACCTGGCACATGATGGATGCCAAAGGTCTCAATGTTCAAAGTCGATTTCCGATGGCAGCACCCAATGGCGCGTTCTCCGGTTTTGCTGCTATTGAGCGTAAGACGTACAGCGATGCTGTTGCACTTATGCATGACTGTGATGGCAAGATAAAGGGTTCATATTCCGATAGCGAAAAGAAATCCCTTGCACAAAACTGCAGAAGGAAGTTGGTAAATATGATTAAAACGAATCGATGCAGAACGAAATGTTTACTGTCAATAACGAATGACAAAACAGATAGGAAATCAAAGCAGCAGAAAATATTGCATAAAGATTAAAACTCGATATGAGAGATAATTGGACAGAAGAACAGATAACAATCGTTTTGTACGAGTACTGCCGAAGACCTTTCGGGCAGTTCAATGGTACGAAACAGTTTGTTATTGACCTCGGAAATCTGTTGGGGCGTTCTCCTGGTGCTATTGTCCGAAAGGTTGGCAATCTCGCCAGCTTTGACCCTCAGATGAGAGCTCGTGGTGTCGGAGGATTGCCTCATGCAGCGAAACTTGACGCAAAAGTTTGGGAGAAGTACTACGGTCACTGGGATCAACTTGCCTACGATGCAGAGATGCTGATTGCTCAACTTCAACAAAAAGAGTTGGAAGAATCCCTCAGCATTGATCTCAACGACTTGCCAGTTGGTAGCGAACGAGTAACGGAAGTTAAACGTAGAATCAATCAGGATTTCTTCCGAAGGACGGTTCTCTCTTCCTATAACCAGAAGTGCTGCATAACAGGAATCAACAATCCTTCTCTGCTTCAAGCAAGCCACATTGTGGATTGGAGCATTGATGAAGCAAACAGAACGAATCCACAAAACGGATTATGCCTGAATGCACTCTTCCACAAGGCGTACGATGACAACCTTTTGGGCATCACTCCTGACTACGAAATCGTTATAGCCAAAGATTTCTTCTTCGGCAAACCGCAGGATGTTGACGAGGCAACAGTGAGTTTTATTATGGGTTTCGACCACAAACAAATGATAATGCCAAAGCGATTCCTACCTGATAGAGATTTGCTGGCACAACATTATGAAAGATTTAAGAATATCGCAATATAGTAACAATGGCAAAACAAAAGAAAGAAATAATTAGGGTTTTTGAAGGCTTCGCTGGTTACGGTGGAGCATCGTTTGCCATGAAGCGATTGAACAAGAAACAGAAGAAAATTCGCTTTCAAGTAGTTGGTTACTCTGAGATTAGCCAATCTGCAATAGATTTGTATAATGCAAACCATAAATCCGGAAACTATAAATCTCCAATAAAGAATTTTGGGGATATTACAAAAATCAATGTTGATGAACTTCCTGATTTTGAAATGTTCACAGGTGGATTTCCGTGTCAGCCATTCTCTACTGCAGGAAATAGATTGGGGGAATTAGATCCTCGAGGTTCACTTTTCGCAGAGATTATTAAGATTTGCCAAGCAAAGAAACCAAAATACATTTTCTTGGAGAATGTAGTAAGCTTGTGTCGAGGAAAGTGTAAGCCAACTTTTGAGGCAATCTTGGGTATATTCGATGTTATAGGATATGATGTCCAAACAACAATTCTGGATTCCAAGGATTATGGAGTACCCCAGACAAGACAACGTCTTTGGTTTTTCGGAGCAAGAAAAGATATTGGAGGATTACCAGAAGGATTCTCTCTGAATCCTCCAAAAATTGAACTTACCGAATTTATAGAAGACCTTCTTGATGTTGCACCTGCAGACGATTTGTACAAAACACAACAGCAAGTTGATCATGTGAAAGAAGTTCACAACAAACCAGCTGACTACTTTCACGTACAAGAACGCTTATGTTACGATTACTATAATCGAAAGATACGAACCGACCGAATATGCATGACAGTTACTCCTCCAAGCCATAATGTCGTACGCATTGTAGAGCCACCTGTAAACGGGATGGATCGATTCAGAAAGCTTTCTATTGACGAACATTTCCGACTGATGGGATTTAAGATTAACGATCAGGAAAGGGAAATCGTTTATCCAGATAACCTTACTTACATTCAATTAGGAGAAAGGGCTGGCAATGGATGGGAAATAAACGTAGTAACGGTATTACTAGATTTCATCTTCAAACAACTTTAAAATATGGATTACGAAGGATTAGAAATACAAGAAGCAATACCAGAGGCGTCCTCAATGATTGAGACTTTTCGCGCTATTGGTTACAATCTTGAGACAGCGGTAGCGGACATTATCGATAATTCCATTACTGCTGGAGCCTCTCGTATTACAATTCAAAGGTATTGGAGAGGTGGCAAATCGGTAATTACCATCATAGATAACGGCTGTGGCATGAACAACGAAGAGTTGATTCATGCTATGCGTCCTGGTGCACAAAACCCACTTGAAGAAAGAGATGAGAAAGACTTGGGAAGATTCGGACTTGGATTGAAAACGGCGTCCTTCTCACAATGCAGGAAACTCAGTGTTTTGAGCAAAAAGAATGGGGAATTGTCATACTGGACATGGGATTTAGATTATGTTGCTTTGTGCAAGAAATGGAATCTTATCCA
>JAQXTH010000019.1 GCA_029219385.1 Prevotellaceae bacterium
GGTGATATACGAAAGGCGGTGTTTCGAGATAATACACTCGAAACACCGCCTTTGTCGTTATGTAACGCAAGCAATGCTTTTATTCGTGCGACTTAATAAAGGCAACATTTTTCTTTTCAATGGGATTGAGTAGGCTTGTCACGTTTATATTTGTGGGTTTATACCACGAAAATTGTGAGAAGTATGTTTTGAGATCGTTGCTTTTGAAGATATATCCGTGGCGGGCAAAGATGTAGTTGCGCATGATTCTTAACTCTGCCGAAGACTTTCCGGCTATATCTGCCGAAGTTGCAGCTCTTTTGCTAAGCCAGGAATAGTCGGACGTGCTGCTTGATGTGGTTTGTGGTTCGTCGGGCTGAATTTCTGTTTCTTCCGTGCTGGTGTTTTTCTTTGTGGCGGCCGCTGTCTCTGAAGAATTATTTTCATAGTCGACAGTCATGATTATGTTGTTATAATCTTTTTTGAGTGACACCGAGATAGCATTTTGCGTATTGTTTTCCGGCAGGAAATAAGCGGTATAGTCATCCTCTGTCTGCAATGAAAATCCTTTGGCCTTGATACACTCCATCAAGTTGTTATAAAAACCGTCCACGTCGTTGAAATCCGGTCCGCAGAGCACTCTTACAGTGATTTGTTTTATCTGATCGTTGGTGGGGTTGGCATATTGCAGCAAGGTTGCTATTCGTGTCGGTCCGGTGATAAAATTAAATTCGCTCACTGTTGCGCCTTCTTCCAACTCTGTCACAGTGGGAGAGAGAAACACGCTTTTTGCTTTGCTGAGAGGTTCGTTGCCTTTCAGGGTTCTGTAAGAGGTGGGGGTGAGGTCTTTGGTTATGATATTTGCCAATTGTGAAGAAACAACCGTTGTGATGCTTATACCGAAGAACTCGCAAGAAATGTCTTCAAATTCATCACTGATTTCCTTTTTGCCTGATTTGTTTACCACAAGATAGGCTTCATCTTGCTTCACTATGTAGTTGCCGCCCAAAACAAGGCCGACTATTTTGTCGTAGTCAAAGTCAAGAACAGTGTTGTCTTCGTTGTCCACAATTCCCCATTTGTCTGTTTTGCGGGCAATGAATGTGTTGTCTTTAAAAGACATGAGGGCAGTGTATTTGGGACGTATTACAAGTTCTCCCTCAGAGTCTACCACACCATATTTATAATCGCTGTTGTTGAATACCGCATAGCCGTTCCACATTATATAGGGATAGATTTTCATTCCCGTGTTAATGGGAAATCTTTCCTGATCGTAGTATCTTGAGTTGTTGATGGTAAACAGTTTTTCTCCGTCGACGTTGATATATGAAACTTTTCTATCTTCATCGGTTGGCGAGATTGTGGCAATCATTCCATTGCTCACATAGGGGTAAATAAAGTTGTATTTTTCTGTTGATAGGCTGTTTTTCTTGTTGCCTTTTGTGTCGATAAAGAACACTTCTTTGTCATATTCATTGGCCGCAAAGCAATAGCCTTCGTTTTCAGATTGTATATAGAGGAAAGAGGGTTCGATGGCAGCGTCGCCATCTTTGTTGAGCAGTCCGCTCTTCATGTTAGACATATCAAAATAGGGTGAATAGCCGTTGTCGGAGGGTCTGCAAGCAAACGTCACAGTGGCAGGCAGTTCTTTTATCACCTCTCCCTCGGTGTTTATCAATTTAATCGGCTCTCCTTTTTTTACAACATACGAACGCCCCTCCACAAATGTTGTCGCATTGTCGTAGACATCTTCTGTGAGCGGTTTCTTGGGGTTGTCAATGCTATATAGTTGAAATCCGTTTTTGTCTTTCACCCAATATACTCCATCGGTGATGACAGAAATCTCACAGTCGGGGGAATATTCCTCGCTTGCTATTATTTTTCCGTCTGCGTCGATAATGCTCCAATTTTGCCCCGACTCAAATTTCACTGCAAGATATTCTATATCGAAAGGACTTTTTTTGTTACACGATATGAAAGACATTGTCATACATATCATCATGAGGCCACACATAAATTTGCCAATGACCTTTGGTGTTGTGAAAACTTTTTTCATAGTGTTATGGTTTGTTGTTTCGTAATATCCGCAAAATTACAATTTTTTTTAAGTAATGACTGCCAATGTAGCATATAAAGTGACAAATGCTTTTCTCTGTGACGATAATAATTGATTTTCATGCTTTTTCGTGTTGCCGAAACGGAATATTATTTAACTTTGCAACATAACAAAAATTTGTTGACAATCCCTGCTGTCGACAAAGGCTGTTCACTCCTAACTCGAAAAAAATAAATCACATAGGTTTTGAGCCGATTAGATGAAATAATTTTTAATGGCATATAGAGGAACATTGACCATCCAGTCCTCCCGGCGATAGTCTGCCATGGAGGTTCGTAGGCAACCCACCTCGGGGTTATCGCAGTGGAATGCTTTGAGGGATTTCGACTGCAGGTTTTCCTCTGATTTCACTTCTATTGCTACAATTTCAATATCGTGCTGAACTATGAAATCCACTTCTTGAGTACTGTTTTCTTTGCTGTAGTAGAATACCGACAGATCTCGACAATTATTAAGTTGTGAACACACGAAATTCTCCGTGAAACTTCCCTTGCTTTCCGCCATCTTGTTTGGCAGCAACATCAGCGAAGGTGGCATGTCGTTCATTGCACCAAGGAGTCCGCAGTCGAGCATATACAGTTTGAAAGAGGAATAATCCGCATAGCAGCTTAATGGCATACCCGGTTTGCTGACCCTGTCTATTTTGTAAACCAAACCGGCGTCGAGAAGCCATTGTATGGCAATCTCAAAGTCCTTGGCTCTTGCGCCTTTCCTTACGGCACCATAGATGAATTTACGGTTCTCCTTTGCGAGTTGTGCGGGTATAGATTTCCACACCTGGTTTATTCTCACAGCCTCGTTTATAGGTGCATGTTTGGATATGTCCTTGTCGTAGGCAAGAAGAATCTCCTTCTGTATTTCCCTCACCTGTACTGTGTCATTTGTTTCAATATGCTTTTTCACCGCCTCTGGCATACCTCCTGTGAAATAATATTCCCTAAGAGATTGAACATATAGGCTTCGTGTGCCGGAGATGACATCCCACTGTCTGTTCTTCAACATTTCATACATTTGCTTATGTCCCTTAGCCATGAGAAACTCCTCGTATGTCATCGGTTGGATATTCAAGGTGTTTACCTTACCTACGGGGAACGACTCGCCCTGATGAAGAGTGATGCCGAGCAATGAGCCGGCTACAGCTACATGGTAGTCCGGGGCGTTTTCGCAGAAATACTTCAAGCTGTTAAGCCCCCTTTTCAGTTCTTGAATCTCGTCAAGAATGATGAGGGTCTTGCCAGGTTGGATGCTCACACCTGTTATGGAACCAATGGCGAGCAATATGCGTCTGATGTCATAGTCGGGCAGGAATAGGTCTTTGACCATTTCGTTGTTGTCACAGTTGATGTATGCCGTTTGTTCATAATACCTCTTCCCAAATTCCTTTAGTATATATGTCTTGCCTACTTGGCGTGCGCCAAGCAGGATAAGTGGTTTGCGGTCGCTTCTATCCCTCCATTTCAAGAGGTCTTTCATTATTTCTCTTTCCATTTTTTTTTGCCTTTCTTGATAATTGCTGCAAAAGTACATAATAATCAGCATATTACCAAACGTTGCAACACTTTTATGAGGGACTTTTGTGCGTATATTAACATTTTTATGAGGGACTTTTGCGCACATTACAACACTTTTATGAGGGACTTTGTCGGGATAATGCCCTTCAAAGGTGCGTCAGATTGGCTATTATGACACACCGCCCTTATTTCTCAAAGTGCTGGTAGTCTTTCACGGATTTCCAATCACCACCCCACCTGAAGCCGTGAGCCTTGAAGAGTTTGTAGCAAAGGTCTTGGTGGTCAATCAGTTTTATTACGCCCGCCTTGTGTTTGTCGCGGTTGTGGGCATAGGCTTTGCCGTTGGCGGGCTCCACAAGTCCCGTCTTGCTGTGCACACAGGGGTTGTTGCGCGGATTGATGTCCACCGCCATGCCGAGACTGTGTTTCGACAGTTTCGCCGAGCCGTTTATTTTGCGGAAATTAAAACACGAGGTGTTGTTGGCCGACATCGAGGCCTCGTCGTCGCCACCATATTCGTCAATTAAAACCATGCGCTCAATGGGGTATTTCTCAAGGTATAGTTGCTTGAAAATTTCTATAAGGTCGTTGGCAATGCTCTTGTGACAAATCAACTCGCCCATCTGCACTTTTCCGTAGATGTTTATATGCGCAATTTTGAGGTATCTCAAATCTTGGCGTGGGGTGGTGCAGTTGCTTTTAAACGACTTGTTGCGTATGCGGTTGAAGATTTTATTGTCTATTTCTTGTGAAGAGAAAAGTTTGTCGATAGCGATGGTCTTTACGGTTTTGGCAGCAATGGTGTCGCCGGCTCTCCATATAATTTTTGTCTGAGCCACAGAGTTGAGGCTCAGACAAATAATTGCGATTGAAACTGCTAACAGAAGTCTCGTCATTGGTGAGGGGATTATTTCAAGAGTTCCGCTATTTTTTCAATCAGTTGTTCGCCGCGCAGACCGCGTGCGATGATTGTGCCGTCTTTGTCAATCAACACGGTAGAGGGAATGGAGCTCACGCCGTATGTCTTTGCGCCTTCGCAGCTCCAGCCTTTTAGATCGCTCATCTGGGGCCATGTCATTTTTTTGTCGACCAAGGCTTTCTTCCATGCGTCGGCCTTGTTGTCGAGCGACACGCCCACAATTTCGAGGCCCTTGTCCTTGTATAGTTCGTATGCCTTCACCACGTTGGGCATTTCCATCATGCAGGGCCCACACCAACTTGCCCAAAAATCAACGAGCACGAGTTTGCCCTTGCCGGCATAGTCGGAGAGTTTAATCTCTTTGTCTTCGGGAGTTTTTGCCACGATGTCGAGAAATTTCTTGCCCTCCGAGGTTTTCTCTATGGTAGTGGTGTGTGTATAAATCTTCTTATACATATCGCTGCTTCTCAGGTCTTGTGGAATACGGTCAAGGAAAGCCTGCAACTTGGCCACCGACCATTGGCGGTAGTAGTTTTGGGCGAGCAACAAGCCGGTAAAGTTGTCGGTATTTTCTTCGATGAGTTGTGTGAGTTTTGTTTCCACCATGTCGCCGTATGAATACATTATCTCGCGCAGGCTGTCGGTTGCCGCCTTGTTGTCGCGCTGTTGCTCCATTTGCTTGCGAATGGGTGCCATTTTTTCGCGATAATCGCCCAACACTGCCTTATATGCTTCATAGGCTGTGTTTGATTTGGTGCCCACGGCGGTGAGGTCGATGTTGTCGCCTATTGTCACGTTGAGCGCGATGATGGTGTTTTCCAAAATAAAATCGTTGAAAATCTGCTTGCCGCCCTCCGAATAGAGAATATAGCAAACGTCGGGTGATTCTGTTTTGCCCTCAAAGACAAATTTGTTGTCTTTTATCACGGTTGAGTCTTTTTTCACCCATTTTCTTTGGGAATAGTTGGCAAGATAGATTTTTTTGCCGTTGTAGCCATCGTTCACGGTGGCGCGCACGGAGAATCCTTGTGCATTACTTGTCAGAAAGCCGACGAGCAGCAACAAGGTGCTTAGGATTGTCTTTTTCATAGTTTCGATTTGTTCTTATTTTTGTTTATTGATAAATTGTTTTATTTCAAGCATTATGGGCAGGTTTTTGTATTTGGCAGGCACTTTTGCCATGAGTGTCTTGTTTTGCGCGGGGGTGAATTTTTTGTAGTATTCGGCAAAAAGGTAAACCCCTACCCAGTTGTTCATGTTTTTGCCGGCAAAGATATAAGAGGTCTCTGTCAGCTTCTTGCGCATCAGGTCGGCTCCGGCCTTATATGCCTCGCGGTCTTCTTCTGAGTTTGTGAGGCGAACGCTCTCCCTTATGCAGGCATAGAGATTGGTGTAGATGGCGTTGAGGCTGTCGCGATAGGCTGAATAGATGTTGTTGTGGGTTGTGCCGGTCACGGTCTCTCTCTTTTCGCCGGCAAAGAGTTCTATCTGTGTGGTGCCTTCTTCGAGAAACACCTCAACGATGTTTTTCTTCAGTCCTTGACCCACGGTGATGTATTGCAGGTGGGGAATGCTCTTTGTCTTGCCGGTGAAGCGGAACTCGTTGTTTGTGATCTTTGCCGAGTCGCGTGTCACGAGGCCGTTTTCGCCCGGAGTGCAAAGTTTCACCCACTCACCGTCGTCATATCCGTGTGTCTTGCCTTTGATGTTGAAGGCAACGTCTTTGTAGGCTGCTTGCAGGGTGCTTTTGGGTGTTGTGGCTTTTGTGTTTTTCCGAGTTGTGGTCGTTTGAGGGCGTTTGGGTGTTGTTTTCCTTGTGTTTTGTGCACCCGCTGTTGTGGCAATTATGATAGCCAATAATATGAAAAAGTGTTTCATTGCCGAAATAATGTGAGTTTGGTGCAAAATTACGAAAAAAAACATGACGCAATGTTTTTTATTGTCATAAACAAAGAAAATGTGTCGGAAATTCAATTCCGACACATTTTCTTTTGTTCTTCTTCGCTGCCCCAAAGTCTTGGTGGCAAAAAGCGGAGTCTTATGCTTGAGCGGCTTCTTCGGCCACAACTTCAAAGTTTACGGTTGCGCTCACCTCTTTGTGCAACTTCACTGTTGCGCTATATGAACCCACCGATTTCACGTCAGCCAAAACAATTTTCTTTCTGTCTACCTCAACGCCCTGAGCAGCTAATCCTTCGGCAATCTGCACATTGGTCACAGAGCCATAGATGGTGCCGGTTGCACTCACCTTCATAGGGATAACAAGTGTGGTGACAGCATTGATTTTTGCTGCGAGAGCTTCGGCTTCTTCCTTGATTTTGGCAAGTTTGTGAGCCTTTTGGCGCAGGTCTTCGGCCAGCATTTTCTTTGCAGAGGCAGAGGCAACGATAGCCTTGCCGGTCGGCACGAGATAGTTGTTGGCGTAGCCGTTTTTCACGTTCACGATATCGTTCTTAAAGCCGAGACCGATAATGTCTTCTTTCAAAATGATTTCCATACTGTTGTCCTCCTCTTTTTATTTCATCAAATCGGTTACGAATGGAAGCAAAGCGAGGTGGCGTGCTCTTTTAACGGCCTGAGCCACGCGACGCTGATACTTCAATGAGGTGCCGGTGATACGGCGTGGCAGAATGCGACCCTGCTCGTTGAGGAATTTCTTCAAAAACTCGGGGTCTTTGTAGTCGATATATTTGATACCGCTTTTCTTGAAACGGCAATACTTCTTTTTCTTTACGTCAATCGACGGGGCGGTCAAGTATCTTATTTCGTTTTTATCTGCTGCCATGGTTTAGTCCTCCTGTGTTTTAAGCGACTGACGCTTTGCTGCATAAGCGGCTGCGTTTTTGTCCATTTTTACTGTGAGGAAACGCAAAACGCGCTCGTCACGACGATAGTTAATCTCAAGTCTGTTGATAAGGGAGGGCTCTGCTTTGAAGCCAAACTCCACATAGAAGCCACTCGACTTCTTGCTGATGTTGTAAGCCAGTTTGCGCATTCCCCAATTGTTCTCATAGAGAATTTCGGCACCGCGCTCTGTAAGGTAATTCCTGAACTTACCAACCGCTTCCTTCATCTGTTCATCAGACAAAACGGGAGTCAAAATGAAAACGGTTTCATACTGATTCATAGTCTTACTGTGTTTGGTTTAAGTTAATAATTTGATTGTCATGCAAAGTGCCTATGCAATTTGCGGCTGCAAAATTACGCTTTTTTTTATTGTTGAACAAATTTTCAATGCCTTTTTTGCTTGTGCCAAAGTTTTTTAACTCTGTCGTGAGGGCTGTTGTTGTTGCGTTTTGCTATATTTGCAGTTGGTGAAACAAATCTTGTTCCTTTGCAGACTATGAAGAAACGCTACCTTATATTATTATTATTGTTTGTCGTCGGCATTTTGGCGGTGACAAAGTTGGGCGTGGCGCGTCATGATGTCAGCAGCACTGCCAAGGTCTGCAATTCGCTTGGTGAGCAGCGCAAAGAGACTTCTGCCATCATTCGTTTTGATGCGGTCAACTCGGTGGCTTTGGGTTTGCCGAGGCCGGTGAGGTTGGTGCCGCCGGGGTTTCCTGTTCTTTCAAAAATGTCGGGTCGCCGACCGTTTGATTTGGCCCGGCGGTTGTTTACTTTTTGTTTTGATGTTTCATCTTTAAATGATTTTGCGCCAATGGGTGCCCGTGTTTCACGCCGATACTATGTTGTGGCGTTGAGACACATTGTTTGTTAGCGTTTTGCGATTGCTTTTTATTCTGACCGGTGTGGGCGAAATATGATTTTTTCGTCTGCCGACTATTGTTTTATAATCGCAAAAATATATCATAATATGACTAAAATTAAAAATTTGGAGATGGCTCCGGCTGTCTCCGCTGATAGTGACATCTCTATATCCCACACATTTTTCGGCCTCGTTGAAAAGGCTGTCTATACACCCACGGGCAGCAGTCTCAAGGCCCTGACGTTTGAATATTCGGCCGACAATGGCGAGCGGCTCAACTCTTTGTTGCAGAAAGGTGCAGAGGCAATGCCACCTTGTGCCATCAACGATATTGCCGTGGGCAACATCAGGGCAGAGGTATGCTATTCGGTCGACCGTTCGTTTTTGGCGGTCAATATGTTGCGCTACTGCAATTTCAAGTTCGAGCCGATGGGCTGTGTGAGATTTTTCAAAGGTAGTGATGCCGAGAGGGTGAGCCGTTTGTTTGCCCGACTGTGACAGCAGGCATTTTCTCTTTCCTTTTTTTGTTAATCCAATCCGACAGTTTTAACGACTGATTTGAGCAACTCAATTCGCTGTAAACCATAATCAAGCAAAAACTGTTTTTTGCATTTTGACAGAATTGAATTAAATAAGGAACAGTCATGGCAGGGCAACCGCCATGACTGTTCCTTTTGCTATTTGCAGAGAGGGGGGCTTTTGTGGTTTAATGATTGATTTTGGTTAGATGTAGTCGTCAAACGTATCGTTGCTCGGTTTGTTGAAGTTGAAAAGCAATGCGCAATGGGTTAAATGGTGTTCTGTCGCACCTCACAAAATTTTGAGCGGACTTAACGATTTATTCTCGCCCCGAGCATACTAGTATCTCCGGGCGGAAATCTTAGTATCTTCGGGCGGAAATACTAAGATTTCCGGCCGGAAATAATTCGTTAAGTCCGCTCGCGTTACAAAATTGATGTGCTGCGTCGTTTTCGGTGCTGTTTTTGTTGTTTTGAGAGTTTTTCTAATCGTAATGATGTGTTGTGCGTATTGTTTTAGAATTTACCATTGGAGTGGTGTGTTGTGTTTTTCGTCTTCCATGTATATATATATAAATAAGGTATAAGAGAAATTGCCGTTTTTATTTAACCTATGCGTTTTGAAGCCCGTATGGGTATATACGTTATTCCGTGTCGTCCATGCCGAGAATATTTTGTTGTGCCTTTTCCCCCATCTCCCTCACCCACACTTTGCGCCACCATTTCGCCTAACACATAATCACTAACACTTAATCACTAATCACTAACACTTAACACTTAATAATTATTTTGTCATTTGTGGTCATTTCGAAAATTTTTCATACATTTGCAGTGTAATGCGGAGCGCAGTCGGTTGTCTGCTTGGCGTGAAAAGAAATGAATAACATTAAAATAATCTATTTATACTATTATGAAAAAAATTTTTATTTCGTTTGTTGCAGTGTTCTGTGCAACTGTGGGTTTCGCACAGAAACAAGATGTCAACGGTGATGGAGTTGTAAACTCATCCGACGTGGTTGAAATATACAATTACATTGCTTCTGGTGGTTCTTCGGGTGGAGGAAATGCCTCTGTTCAAGCGTTTACGGTTAATGGTGTTTCTTTCAATCTGATTGCCGTTGAGGGTGGCACATTCACCATGGGCGCAACTTTTGAACAGCAAAATCCTTATTATGACGAAAAGCCCACTCATCAAGTCACGTTGAGCAGTTACTATATAGGAGAGACCGAAGTGACACAGGCGTTGTGGACTGCGGTGATGGGAAATAATCCGTCTGATTTTAAAGGTGATAATAATCCTGTTGAATGTGTCTCTTGGAACGATTGTCAGGAATTTATTTCAAAGTTGAATAGTCTCATGGGAAAGAATTTCCGTCTTCCTACTGAAGCGGAATGGGAATA
>JAQXTH010000020.1 GCA_029219385.1 Prevotellaceae bacterium
GTAGTACATGGTATAACCGCCCCGTTCCCAATGCAGAATCTTCATAACCTTGCGGGACTTACCCACAAACACATAAACATCACCATTACTAGGTTCAAGCCCGACCAGTCGAACTTGTCCGCACATGCCATTGACGCCGATACGCATGTCGTTCGGATGTTGTGCCATAACGATGCGATTACTTTCGTTTAGATTGAACATGGTTTTTTGCCGCAAAGATAATGGCGCAGAATTTCTGGCGCAAGTCGGCTGCTTTCGGATGGTTACTTTTTTCTTTTTGTTCTTACCTTTGGTCTTTTCGGATTTTGGCGGCCTGGCTTTGAGATTGCTTGCTGGCTTCCTTGAACGTACAAAACCGCTGAATGATTGCCGAAATATTACAACATTATGGCAGGATACTGCCTGTCTCGTCGATTTTCTTTATCTTTGAGCCGGCACATAGTATAAGGAATACTCCTTGGCATTTGCTTTAATGATCAACTTTGTAAATTTCAATTGCCTTGAAAAATCCATATCAAAAAGGTAGCGTCTATATTCGCCCTTTCACAAAAACCATTTACTTCTTTTTAGAAGGAAACTTTATCTGCAACTCTGGTTATCCTGCAAATCAGACGCCTGGCTTATATCATACAACTTCAAATCGTGAGGATTTCACCCAGAAGAAGAGTGAAGGTTACGACACCCGACTTTGGGCCGCCGACAATTGATTACCCCTTATTCCTACCAATATATGCAAGATTTTGCCGCAATAGATTTTGAGACAGCTAACTACATTCGTAGTTCGGTTTGCGCCGTTGGTATTGTAGTTGTGCGTGGTGGCACGATTGTGGACAGTTTCTACTCTCTCATTAAGCCTAAACCCAATTACCACGAATATTGTTGCACCCGTGTACACGGCCTCACGCAGCGTGATACGAAGAATGCCGCCGTCTTCCCCGAGGTTTGGCAGCAAGTAGAACCCTTGATTGAAGGACTTCCGCTAGTGGCGCACAATAAGGCGTTTGATGAGAGTTGCCTGAAGGCTGTCTTTCGCGCTTACCAGATGGACTATCCCGACTACGAGTTTCATTGCACCTGTGTGGCATCGCGAAAGGTATGGCCTACGGGCCGTCACAACCTTGATGTCATTGCTGCCCGCTGTGGCTACAACTTGAAGAACCACCACCACGCGTTGGCCGATGCAGAAGCCTGCGCCGCCATTGCTCTAGCCATTCTCTGACGCCTGCCGATTTGTCAAAACGTGTCTATTCATCCTTTAGCCGACAGCGCCTGAAGAACTTGTAGCGTAGAATTGTCCATTTCCAAAGCCTCACATATATTTGTGGGGCTATTTTTTTCAATAATGCAGCAGCGTCGCGCATCTGTATACCCAAGCGACCAAGGGACGCCTTCAAATAAAGAGAGCGGCTGTGTGGCACAAAGGCTACACAGCCGCTCTGATATTTACATGTTCGTTTGGTTATTTACTTTCTGCTGAGCATTTTGGCACGACGGAGATGATGACGGCTCATCTTCTTTGTGCGAGGAGAGGGAGCGTTGTTGCCCAGCATTTGCTTGGCTGCAGCCTTCTTGGCAGTGGGGGCTGTGTTGTCGTAGGTGTAGGTGTATTCAGTTCTATTATACTTGTATCCAGATAGGAGACCATCGCTTGTGGTGGAGAAATTTGACCAGGAGCGTGTATAAGTATTTTCATATTTGCCCTCAGGACCTTCTTCTACGTCCAATACAGTGCAGGAGGAAGGATAGTTCTTTGACCATTTGCCGAGCCATCCTATCGGAGCAAAATACTCTAAAAAATCAGTACCATCGACCTCCAACCCAGTTATATACTGCTGAAATTTATTCACTTCATCAGAATATTCAAATTCATAGGTTTCCGTGTACCTCCAAGACTCGCCATCTTTAAAATCGTTGTATGTTTGCTGGATTTTTGCTAGATTGCCTTCTATCCAGCTATATGTAATGGAAAATGTATCTTCCCCCGAATAACTGTCTCCGTCTTCTTTTCCACGATAGCTACCAGTGAAAGTTATTTTGGTCGGATTCTCATTACTATTGTAAGTGCACTGCATGTCATACTTTCCTGTCTCGGACCAACCTCCTTCCTCATCGCTTTCAGAATATTCAAATGCAAGACGAGTCAAGTATCCATTATTATTAAAGGAAATATTTTTTAGGAAGCCATATTCTTCGGTTTCTATACGGAATGGATTATAGGTCATGGATATCCAGTCTCTTTCTTTTCCGTTGGATCCCACATCGAAGATACGCTTAATTGTTCCATCCTCATTGTAATGGAAATAGGTTACATCGCCATCTCCATCACTAATACTAGTCAATCGTGCGCCAGAGTTGGTGCCGCTGGGGCCGATTACAGGTGCAGAAGGCTGTCCGCCTCCATTTTCATCATCGTCATCACTGCAAGCCGTGAATAGGCTCAGACCGCCGAGTAAGAGTATCGGCAGGTAATAAAACTTTGTTTTCATGATTTTGAAATTTTTATTAGTTAGACATTGCAAAGAAAATGTTTTTTTGCGAGTTTCTTAATGTTTGGTTGTATCGGATGTGTACACATGTGTTCTCATCCGACATAAATGCAGATTCCCCAATCGACTAGTAAATACAAATAGCTATTCAAAAAATGGCACAAAAAAAGCGCGGGAATCTGTACTCTTACTCGTCCCGCTCTCAGAGGCCTTCGCATTGCCCATCTTGCTGAACGAGCAATGCAGAAGCCCACGCCGATATGTTGAATGCCATAGAACTTGTGCGTAAAAACTTTTACGCACAAGATTCCTTGGCTGTTGAATACAACATACCCACAAGGCATCTACTATTGCTGTGTTCAAGGCAAGATTTTGGAGTTTGCGAAGTTCCTGAGAGCCAAGAACAAGCGTAAGTAAACGCTTTCCTATTATGTCATAAATCCCAAACCCTCTCTGACGAGCATCGGCGTAGGATTCGGGGCAAAGTTATAGATTTTTTCAATTACTGCTTCGTTTCCATATAGTTTTTTTACGTTTTTTTTCGGAGTTTCATTGCAGAGAGATGTACCGCACCTTGCTTGACAGGTGTGAGTACGGAGTTTGTTCTCATTGGTTATGTAGATTGTCTTTTGCCATTTCCTCGGTACTCACACCTTGCAAGCAAGGTGCGGTACATTTCTTAGCAATGAGAACTCCGTACTCACGCCGCAAACTTAGAGCAAGCAACGTGCGGTACATTGCCTTTCAATGAAAATCCACCTGAGTAGTTACCCGAATTGTTAAAATCAAATTTTTTTCGCTCCAAAAACTTTAATATCTTTTATGATTCGGGGCCTGAAAAATTTTCGATAACGCCGCTGCGCGCACCAACTTGGCCCGAAAAAAATCCTACAAAGCCCGAAAAAATTTTTATCTCTGAGATAAATTTTTCTACCTCCGAGGTAGAAATCACTGATTTTTAGTCAAAAAGAGGAGAGAACCCAGTGTTTACGGGCTCTCTCCTCTTCGCTATACAAATATACAACATTTTCCGCCAAAATCCAAATTGCTTTAACATTTGAATACAATCCCAGAAATGTTAAAAAGACGCGATTTGCAGCAGACGGGGTCTGGCGGATGTTATATTACGAGGCGCTCTTTTCGCTGAGACTGGACTTGGTACTCACACCTTGCGGAGCAAGGTGCGGTACATTTCTTTTCGTTGCGTTTGCTTGTTCTGAAAAATTTCGGTGGGCTTCTGGGCTTAGCAGCCTTTGCCGTCTAGGCTACAGGCGGAGCCGCTGGGGATTTCTTCTAGGCGGATGCGGTCGAACTTGAAGGTGATGGTGCCGTCTTCTAGGACGAAGCAGGGGATGCCGATGTTGCCTCGGGCCTTTACGGGGTCGAAGGCGGGATGCGTGTCGCGCAGTTGGAGGAAGGCTTTGAGATTGCGGGACTGCTCGCCTATGTCAATGAGTTGGAAACGTGGGTCGTCTTTGAGTTGCGCCTTTACTTGTGCGCAGTCGGGGCAGGAGGCCATTACGTAAACTGTAATCATGGTGTTTCTTGTTTTTGAGGGTTGGTAATGCTTGTTTGCGGTGGATGCCAATGGAGAGGGCTGTGTCCACGGGGCTAAGGTAGTGCTTTTTATTTGTCTACCCTTTGTTTGGTTTCTGAAAAATTGTTGGTTGCTGATTTTTTTACTTGGATGGGGTGGGGTAGTCCTTTTTTCATTGGAAAGGCAATGTACCGCACGTTGCTCGCAACGTGTGGCTTAGCGAAATTTTATAGATGTTTTTACCTATTGAATGTGCATACTATACTGTATGCCTTTTCCGCGGAGCCACACGTTGCGAGCAACGTGCGGTGCATTGCCCTTCAATGAGAAATAGAA
>JAQXTH010000021.1 GCA_029219385.1 Prevotellaceae bacterium
TATCTTCCACGCAGTCTCTTCAGTCTTCACCACATCGTTAATTCTGAGAAACCGTTGTGCATAATCATGAAAATCACCGGGATGTTTAGTTGTGCGCGTGGCTGTTATGCTTACCTTAAACACCGTGAGAGGCATATAATAAACCACACCATCGGTTGTTACACCGGGAATGTATTTCAAAACCGTGGTTTGAGCCTTCGCACCTGCCACAAGCAAAAATGCAACAAATATTGTCAAAAAACTGTTTCTCATATTGTTATACTATATAATGTTTTATATGCTTTACTAATGTCATCTATCAAATCCGAAGCAACGAGAGTCTCTCTGCAATTGGCCTCTGCATAGCAATCACCGGCCTTTCCATGAAGCCACACACCAAGGCGACAAGCGTCTTGAGCACTATAGCCACGCGCCCTGAGAGCCAATATTATTCCCGTCAGAACATCACCGCTGCCTGCCGTGGCCATACCGGCATTGCCGGTGGTATTGAAAAAAACTTTGTGGCCGGGACAACACACCGCTGTGAAATGACCTTTCAACACAATATATATACCATAATCCGAGGCACGTTTCATCGCCTCTGCCAACAGCCAAGTGTCATCAACCAACTCGTTGCCCTCCACTCCCAGCAAGCGCTGCCATTCGCGACGATGTGGAGTGATGATAGTGTCTTTGGGCAAAAGACTCGCCCACTCCGTTTTCAAAGACAAGATATTTAGAGCATCAGCATCGACAATCAGGCGTTGCGGTCTCTGTTCCAACAAATGAAACAAGCCACCAATCGTCTCGTTGCCTTTTCCCAACCCGGGACCTATTGCCACGGCGTTGCAGTGGGCAACAAGTTCCTGACCCACTTCGGTGAAACAAAATTGATCGCTATCAAAATCCACCACCGCCTCGGGCACAGCCGTCTGCACCACTGCCAAATTATTTATCGGGGTATGAAGAGTGAGTTTTCCCAATCCGGTTTTAAGAGCGGCCTTAGCAGCCAAGACTGAGGCACCGGCCATTCCATAACTGCCGGCAACAAGCAAACCGTGGCCGCAAGTGCCCTTATGGGCGAAGTCGTTGAGCGGTTGAATGATTTCGCGTGCTTCAAGCAACCCCGTGGTAGAGAAAGGAGTGTTTGTATAGTCTATATTGCTATCATCAAGCCCAATGTCCAACACTTTTACAACTCCGAGAAACTCTCGGTTATCTGCCAAAAGCATTGTTGGTTTCAAAGAGTGAAAAGTATATGTATAATCTGCTTTCACCACAACCCTTAAAGCCTTCAAATCGACGGTGTCGACATCAAGCATTCCCGACGGAACATCAACCGACACCACGGTGTTGCCACTGCGATTGATAAAGCCAACCAGTTTTGCATAACCACCCGACAAGGGTCGCGAAAGACCCGTGCCAAACAAAGCGTCTATAATTATATCTTTAGGATTAAGAGAAGGGAAATCAAACTGAGAAGTAATTTCCACCAACTCCACTCCCTCACATTCGGCAAGTCGCTTCCTGTTGGCCATGCAGTCGTCGCTAAGACAGTTGCGAGTATTAAACAAAAAAGCCTTTACGGAATACCCCCTATCGGCAAGCATTCGGGCAATGGCAAGACCATCACCTCCATTATTGCCGGGGCCCGCAAAGACCATTACCCCACTGTCTGCATTTATCACCTCATGAACAATTTCGTCAACAACGGCTCTCGAAGCCCTCTCCATCAATTCGAGGGATTCGACACCGAGCGTCTTGATATTATACTCGTCAAGAGCTCTCATCTGAGATGTTGACAAAACTTTCATGTGGCAAAGTTAGTCATTTTCGAGGGCTTTATCGCCTATTCAAAACACAATTCTTCTTTTTTGGGCTTGCGAGTGATATGTATCACGCCCGAAGTATTATCTTTTGACCTCTCGTCTAAAATATAGTCGCTGATACCGTCTTCAATATATGTCTGAATGGCTCGCTTCAACGGTCGGGCACCATATTTGCGGTCATAGGATTTATCTACCAGAAACTCTTTTGCTTTTTTGTCTATTTCAATAGAGAAGCCCAAAGCAGTTGTGCGAAGATTAAGTTTGCTCAATTCGTTGTCGATGATGCGTGCAATCGAGTCGCGGCTTAGATTGTCAAATACAATTATGTCGTCTATACGATTTATAAACTCCGGGGCAAACTGTTTGTTGAGTGCCTTCATTATAATACTATCGGCAATCTTCTTGAGTTCTTGTTCACTTTGCGTATTAAAGCCAACCCCATTGCCAAAATCCTGCAAGTCTCGCGAACCGCAGTTTGAGGTCAATATGATAATTGTGTTTCTGAAATCCACGGTCACTCCGTTGCTGTCGGTGAGACGTCCCTCGTCCATCACCTGTAGCAGAAGATTAAACACGTCTTTGTTTGCCTTTTCGATCTCATCGAGCAACACGATGGAATATGGGCGTCGTCTGACCCTTTCGGTCAACTGACCACCCTCCTCATAGCCCACATATCCCGGAGGAGCACCCACAAGGCGACTGGTTGAGAATTTTTCCATATATTCGCTCATGTCGATACGTATCAAGGCATCTTCCGAGCCAAACATATAGTCGGCCAATTTCTTGGCAAGATATGTCTTACCCACTCCGGTAGGTCCGAGGAAAAGGAAAGTGCCGATGGGTTTATTTGGTTCGCGAAGTCCGATACGGTTGCGAGTGATTGCCTTTACGAGTTTGTCGATGGCCTTATCTTGGGCAATGATAGTCTGCTTGAGGTCACTTTGCAGTTGTTTGAGCCTTACATTTTCTGCCTGAGCCATTTTATGAACCGGCACTCCGCTCATTATAGAAACCACCTGCTCAATGTCCTTTTCGTCGACCACACAAGGATTATCTTTAAGACTGATAAGCCATTGAGCTTTCTTTTCTCCGTATTTCTCTTGAAGTTCTGCTATTTTGTCACGCAAGTTATTAGCCTCTTCAAAATGTTTGGATTCGGCAGCCTCTCTTTTCAGCTCTTTACACAAGGCGATCTCTTTCTCAAGATTTTTAAGTTCATCGGGCATTTTTACCCCCGTCATGTGTTTGCGTGAGCCGGCCTCATCTAACGCATCGATGGCCTTGTCGGGCAGTTTACGGTCTGAAATATATCTGTCGGTCAGTCTCACGCAGGCTTCAATCGCCTTGTCGGTATAATTCACCGAATGAAAATCTTCGTAGACATTTTTAATCTTGTTGAGTATTGCTATTGTCTCGCTCGGCGTTGTAGGATTTACCATTATTTTCTGAAATCTGCGTTCCAAAGCCCCGTCTTTTTCAATCGTCTTGCGATATTCGTCGATTGTGGTTGCTCCGATACATTGCAAACGTCCACGCGAGAGAGCGGGCTTGAGCAAATTGGCAGCGTCCATGGTTCCCTGTGAAGAACCGGCGCCGATTATGTTGTGTATCTCGTCGATAAACAGGATTATCTCAGGATGTTCGCGCAATTCTTTCACAATTCCCTGCAAACGCTCTTCAAACTGCCCGCGATATTTAGTGCCTGCCACAACTGCCGCCATGTTAAGACTGAATATACGCTTGTCTCTAAGAGCAACAGGCACGTCACCACACACAATATTGCGAGCCAGTCCCTCAACGATTGCCGTTTTGCCCACTCCGGCCTCACCGATGAGTATCGGATTATTTTTCTTGCGTCTGCTAAGTATCTGAGACAAACGCTCTATCTCTTTTTCGCGCCCCACGATGGGATCAATTTTTCCTATCACCACATCGGTCGTCATATCGTTGCCATATCGGCTTAGAAAATCTAATGACTTGGTAGACTTTTTCTTACCCATAAAAAGAATGCCACCCCGCAAGGATTTTGCCAATTCTGAAGCTTCTTTGTCGCTGCTTACATCACTTCCGGTATATCGTTCACGCATCTCCTCTTCTTCATTTTCTACCTCTTCTTCCCCCTCTTCGTCTAATTCGTCTAATTCATCGTCAATATCAGAAAGGAGTTCTTTCTTGATATCAAAAGGATTTTCATCATTTTCATCTAAATGATAGAGGTCATAAGCCCTGGAGCGTGCATATTCATAGGTTATGCCATATTTAGCCAGAGTCTGCGAGAGAAAAGACTCTTTGTTTTTAATGAGTGCCAGCAACAGGTGAATAGACATCACCTTGTCGGTGTGCATCATGTTAGACTCGTCCATGCTGCCTTGAAGAGCAACACTTGCGTCCATATCAAGATTTATCGCACCCTCGGGCATATCAAAAGGAACATGAGCCGGGCTATAAGTTTTAAGATGATCTTTCATCTCGGTGCGTAATGCCTCAAGAGCATCAGTCTTGCCTGCTATCAACTCGTATGCATCGTTGTCGGGCGCATGGAGCATACCAAGCACAAAGTGGTCGGCTCTGATAAGCTTTTCCGTGCCTTTATACGCTTCCGTTCGGGTGTGTAGCAACACATTCTTAAATTCTTCAGAATATATCTTCTTCATAACTCTTTGTTTTCACAATATATTTATCGATGTATAGTCTCGGTGTAACCTAAAGTCATTATAATATAGTTCACACTTTTACCTATACATATATCTCTCATGCAACCTTATACAACAACCGTGCCAAACCAAAACATCTACTCATAAAAAGCGTAAAAACAATTATGCGCAACATAAACACATGAAGAAATCAAAATAAAACAGAGAAGGATAACGACATCAACAACTTTAACCCAAATCGGTTAATAAATTTGGATTAAATTCCCACCTTATTATATATGGGTTAAAACAAAAAAACTCTCTCGCTGAGAATTAAATTCAACGAGAGAGTTTTTTATGAACGAAAAACGATTATTTCTTGTTGAGCGCAAGGTCTACATTTACGGCACAAGCAACAGAGCAACCTACCATCGGGTTGTTACCAATGCCAAGGAAACCCATCATCTCAACGTGGGCAGGCACAGAACTTGAACCGGCAAACTGGGCATCAGAGTGCATACGTCCAAGAGTGTCGGTCATACCATAAGAAGCCGGACCGGCTGCCATGTTGTCGGGGTGAAGAGTGCGGCCTGTGCCACCACCCGAAGCAACAGAGAAATAAGGTTTGCCGGCGCGAACGCGCTCTTTCTTATATGTACCTGCTGTGGGGTGTTGGAAACGTGTCGGGTTTGTAGAGTTACCTGTGATAGAAACGTCTACATCTTCTTTCCACATGATGGCAACGCCTTCGCGCACGTCGTCGGCACCATAGCAATTAACTGCGGCACGAGGACCATTTGAGTAAGCGGTGCGCTTAACCTCTTTCAGTTCACCTGTGAAATAGTCAAACTGTGTCTGAACGTATGTAAAGCCGTTGATACGAGATATAATCATGGCAGCGTCTTTGCCAAGGCCGTTAAGAATGCAACGCAACGGTTTGTCGGCAGGTCTTGACTTGTTGGCCATTTGGGCAATCTTGATAGCACCCTCAGCAGCGGCAAACGACTCGTGGCCGGCAAGGAAAGCAAAACATTTTGTCTCGGGAGTAAGCAAACGGGCAGCCAACTCACCATGACCGATACCAACCTTGCGGTCATCAGCCACCGAGCCGGGAATGCAGAACGACTGAAGACCCTCACCAATATAATTGGCAGCCTCAACAGCGTCTTTTGCTTTTTCTTTAAGCGCAATTGCAGTACCTACAACGTATGCCCATTTTGCGTTCTCAAAACAAATCATCTGTGTTTCTTCACATGTTTTATATGGGTCGAGACCTGCTGCATCGCAAATCTGATTAGCCTCTTCGATAGAAGCAATGCCATGCTTATTCAAGCAAGCGAGGATCTGAGCCATGCGGCGATCCTGAGATTCAAATTTTACTTCGCGAATCATAGTTTTATCCTCCTTATAATTTATTCGTGACGTGGATCTATAGACTTAACTGCACCGTCTTCGGCCTTTGTGCGACCGTATGTTCCAGTGACACTCTTAAGGGCTTCGTCGGCGGGAACACCTTTCTTAACAGCGTCCATAAATTTGCCCATGTGAACAAATTCATAACCGCAAACCTGGTCATCGGCATCAAGATACATCTTTGTGATATATCCCTCAGTGAGTTGAAGATAGCGTGTGCCCTTCACCTTGGTACCATACAGTGTACCGGTCTGAGAAATAAGGCCTTTACCAAGGTCTTCCAATCCTGCACCGATAGCAAGACCACCCTCAGAGAAAGCAGACTGAGTGCGGCCATAAACAATCTGGAGGAACAACTCGCGCATTGCAGTGTTGATAGCGTCGCAAACGAGGTCTGTGTTGAGAGCCTCAAGAATTGTCTTGCCGGGAAGAATCTCTGATGCCATGGCGGCAGAGTGGGTCATGCCCGAACAACCGATAGTCTCAACAAGAGCCTCTTCAATTACACCTTCTTTTACGTTAAGTGTAAGTTTACAAGCACCCTGCTGAGGTGCACACCAACCAATACCGTGGGTAAGACCGGAAATGTCTTTAATTTCCTTTGCCTGAATCCACTTGCCCTCTTCGGGGATTGGAGCAGGTCCGTGATTTGGACCTTTAGCAACGACACACATGTCGTTAATTTCCTTTGTGTAAATCATATTATAAAAATAAGTGTTTAAATGATTATAATCGTTGTTTGGTTGCAAAATTAACTTTTTTCGTCGGTAATTAGTGCAAAAAATGACATATTTTTTTCGTCAGGATTTGATTATGCTTAATTTAATGCTGCAAGAAACGGCGCGAGCAACAAGAATGATATATACATTATTATATGTATTTCAACCAAAGAATATGAATCTTTTGTAAGAAGCACACCACCACATCGCATATAGAGACGATAAACACACCACCCAACTATCACGCCACACAACAAGCCCACAATTATATCGCCAAAATAGTGAACCCCGAGATACATTCGCGACCAACAGTTAGACAATGTGAAAAAAGCCAACAGATAATACAAAATCTTATTGCGGAAAAGCAAGCCTAAAAACAATGCCACGCTGCAGGTGTTGGCAGCATGAGAAGAGAAAAAGCCATAGCGTCCTCCACGATAACCTTCAACAACCTTCACCACATACATCAATTCAGGGTCGCGCGTAGGTCTGAAACGCTCAACAAAAGGTTTGAAAAACCCCGACGAAATTGTATCGGCAAGAAACACACAAAGCCCCAAACCTATCAAGACATACAACATGGTGCGCAAATTATAGTTGCGATAAACATGCCACAAAAGAAACACGCCCAAAGGCACCCACGCAATCGTGCTCGTAATAATCAATGCCAAATGATCCAACAAAATTGAATGGCTGCCATTGATTGCCAAAGTTATCTTCTCATCCAACTGCAACAAATAATCAATCATAGCTATAACATAAAATTACAATCAAATACGATTAAGTACTCTCTTAAACTCTTCATAACACTGTTCAAAGCGAGAAAACTCGTATGGCTGTATGGTCAGAGAAAACAAACCTTCATACGAAGACAGGCCGAAATATTCTCTTGCGATAGCCGCAAAATTAAATGAATATCGCGTTGCGCGATCCAACACACAGGTTAAAAATCTCTGTATTTGCTTCGAAGAAAAGTCTCCTCTTATAAGCTCTTGAAACATCACGAAATAACCCGGCACAGACTCCTGCGCCATAATCAGATACTTTATTCTCAATTCACAACTGCTTCCGCAAAAAGCGTTCAACAATTTCTCCACTTCTTTCACAGTGCGCAACAATGGCAATATCATCAACAAACATTTCTGTCGGTCTATCAATGCGCCACGTTGTCTCACACTCTCGGCAAAGGCCATAAATTCAGGCGAGAAGAAAAACAATTCATCTGTTTTGTATTTTATCTTTGCCGCCTTAAGAAATGTCACTAAATAAACTTTTGTATTTTCGGGCACTATTGCAGAAAAACATTTCCAGAATTTATCATTATCCACTTCGGGCAACACGCGCTCTGCCAAAACATACGACGCAGTGCGAAAAGCCGAATTGCTCAATCGGTTGAGATAATCCGACATCGCGCCCCATTCAGCAGACTTGGCAAATGCCGTCAAACAATTATAAATCACAGAGTCAAAATGTTTTTCCATAAGAGCGATGGTTTTCATCTTTTTTTCAACAACACCACATTTTCTATGTGATGAGTATGGGGAAACATATCGACCGGCTGATAAGCCTCTACCCTATAGTCTGTGTCAAGCAAAGCAAGGTCGCGAGCCTGTGTGGCAGGATTGCAACTTACATAAACAATCCTGTCGGGTGACGATTTCAATATTACATTTACCACATCTTGGTGCATTCCGGCGCGTGGTGGGTCGGTTATCACAACATCGGGCTTTCCGTTCAGAGCCACAAATTCATCTGTCAACACATCTTTCATGTCGCCGGAATAAAAGCAGGTGTTAGAAATATTGTTAAGAGCCGAGTTTATCTTGGCATCTTCAATGGCATCGGCAACATATTCTATGCCTATCACCTTGGCAGCTTTCTTTGCCACAAAATTTGCTATGGTGCCGGTGCCGGTATATAAATCATATACGAGTTGACTGCCCGAGAGCGAAGCGAAATCTCGCACAACCTTATATAATTCATAAGCCTGCTCATTGTTGGTTTGATAGAAACTCTTCGGTCCGACCTTGAATTTCAAGTCTTCCATCAATTCATAGACATACCCCCTGCCCTTATAGATGTTTATGTCGAGATCGCCAATCGTATCGTTGCATTTAAGATTGTTGACCCAAACCAAAGTTGTTATCTCCGGATAACTTTCTGCTATATAACTCATCACGTCATCGGCCTGCTGTCGCTCATCATTATTCGTGATATGAAATTGCATTGTGAGCATCACCTCTCCCGAATCAGACGTTCTGAAAACCATGTCTCTCAACACTCCTTGCTGGTTGCGCAAGTCGAAAAACTCTATACCATGTTCAATGGCAAAAGCCTTCACTCCATTGCGAACCTTATTTTGCAAGTCGTCCATCAAGAAACACTCTTCGATGTCGAGCACCTTGTCAAAAGCCCCGGGAATATGAAAACCAACACCGTTTTTCTGACCATACTCCAAATTCTGCGAAATCTCTTCTTCGGTGAGCCAACGCTTGTTGGAGAAACTAAACTCCAATTTATTGCGATACCTTAGCGTTTGCCGACTGCCTATAATCGGTTTCACTTCGGGCAATTCTATCTTCCCTATGCGCGTGAGCGTGTCGACAACCTGCTGTTGCTTATAGTGCAACTGACGCTCATACTTCAGGCACTGCCATTTGCAACCTCCACAGACACCAAAATGACGACACACCGGAGCAACCCTGTCGTCGCTTGCTTTGTGGAGTTTCACAACCTTAGCCTCCATGAAACTATGTTTTTTGCGTGTCACCTGCAAATCCACTATATCGCCCGGCACAACATAAGGCACAAACACCACCATGTCGTCAATTCTCGCCAGCGACTTACCCTCGGCTGCAAATGCTGTGATTTCTATATTCTCCAATAACGGAAGCGGTTTCTTTTTTCGAGCCATAAACTATAACTACAATCCTAATTAAATAAAATAAGACTTATCTCACTATTTCCAACTTGGCATATTTAAGCAAGAGGTTTTTCTCTCCACAGTTTGTAAACGAAATCAACGCTTTTCTTCCTATCACACTGTCTTCCAAAGCTTCGACCCTGCCCACTCCAAATGTGGCATGTTTCACTATCGTGCCAACCTTCAACCCTGCATTGTTGCCGGCTTCAACACTCGCAGACGATTGTCTTTCTCTTGGCGGTCTGATGATAGTGCGCTCCGGCCTTGCCGGCACTACATTATTGCGCACATTATGCGATATACCGGACTTGGGACGAACAAGATAGCCGGTGCTCACACGATTTGACAACTCACCAAAATCTATATATTCGTTAATCTTGTTGACGGCACTCTCACCCACAGAATTTTCCAAATAAATATATTTTGAATCTATATCATCCAAAAAGGGACTGGGGTCATACCAATCTGACTTGCCAAAGCGAAAACGCGACTTCGCGTTAGACAAATAACACTTCTTCTTGGCACGAGTGATGGCAACAAAAAACAAGCGTCTCTCCTCCTCCATTTCCCTCTCCGAAATGCAATGACTCACGGGAAAGACACCGTCTTCCATGCCGGTGATGAAAACCACGTCAAACTCCAAGCCCTTGGCAATATGAATAGTCATCATTCTAACCGCGTCATCAACATCCACATCTTTGTCGGAATCCGTAAGCAAAGAAACCTCGCTGAGATAGTCTAAAAGCGAGACGGCATTGTCGTCACCTTGTTCGCGCCGAGCCTCTACAAACTGGCTCATGCCACTCAACAGAGAAGAATAGTTGTCGACCACCTCGCGTCCCTCACTGCTGCGGTCGTTTTGAGCCAAAGCCATTAATCCGGTTTCTCTCAACACCTTTTGACCCAGACTATAAGCATCGCTGTTGGTCGAAGCATCTATAAACCCCTTTATCATGTTGGCAAAAGACTGCAACTTTGTTTTTGTGGCATTACTCACGCCCAACCCATATAGGTCGGGCTGTTGCACCACGTTCCACGGAGTCGTTTCTTGCTCTGCGGCACATTTAAACACTTTTTCCAATGTGGTATTGCCAATGCCACGCGTTGGATAATTTATAATGCGCCTCAGTGCTTCTTCGTCAAAACAATTTGTTATCAGACGCAAATAAGCCAACACATCGCGTATCTCCTTTTGATCATAAAACGAATTGCTGCCAAAAATCACACACGGGATGTTGCGCTTGCGCATTGTCTCTTCCAATATGCGACTCTGACCGTTTGTGCGATACAACACTGCAATATCAGCATATTTCACGCCTTTTTTATGAAGCGACTTAATGGTGCGGCAAACCATTTCACCCTCTTCTATGTCGCTCACCAATCGCGAAAGCACAATCGGCGAACCCTCTTCATTTTCGGAGTAAAGATTTTTCTGAATTTGATATTTGTTTTTCTTTATCAGACTGTTGGCGGCATTTACAATAGTTTTGGTAGACCTGTAGTTGCGCTCCAGCCTGAAAATCTTTGTGCCCTCGTATGTCTTGTCAAATTTCAAAATGTTGTCAATCTGCGCTCCACGAAAACCATATATGCTCTGAGCATCGTCACCCACCACACAAATGTTTTTGTGGTCGTAAACAATCTTGTTTAATATGGCAAATTGGGCAACATTGGTATCTTGATATTCGTCTACAAGCACATAGCGAAACTTTTCTGCATAGCGTCTTCTCGCCTCATCATTGCAAAACAAGATATAAGTGTAGAGCAACAAATCGTCGAAATCCATCGCATTGGCATTGTGACAACGCTTGAAATACTCTGCATAAATGTCCTCAAAGAGCGGAATTCCGTCTTCCATGTCGCGGGGGAAAAAATCACCGTGGTGTTGCTTATAAAGTTTTGGCGTGACAAGACGGTTTTTTGCTTCCGAAATCCTATTGGCAAGCAATGACAATTTGTATTCCTTTTCGTCGAGACCACGCTCTTTTAAAATAGCTTTGAGCAGAGCCTTGGTGTCTGACGGCTGATATATCGTAAAATTACTGTCAAAACCAAAAACACCGGCCTCTTTGCGCAAGATACGGCTGAAAACAGAATGAAAAGTACCCATCCACAACGAGCGCGCATCCACCACGCCGACCATTGCTTCTATGCGCTCTCTCATCTCGCGCGCTGCCTTGTTGGTAAATGTCAGTGCGAGCACACTCCACGGTGGCACACCCTTGCTGATAAGATATGCAATTTTAGTGGTCAAAACCGTTGTTTTGCCCGAACCGGCTCCCGCCACTATCAACGACGGTCCCTCGGTGTGTCTCACAGCAGCCAATTGCTGCTCATTAAGCAAATCAAGGTAATGCTGTACTTTATCTTCGTTTGATTTCATAAAAATCCGTGTTGACTGCAAAAGTAATGATATTTTACCAAACCCACAACCTGCAACACACACTTTTGGCGACATTTCAAACAATTATATTCATAGACCTGCCTGAAACACCGCTTCTCAACGAAAACAATCAATTACTTTTTAAACAAAATTGTGCACTACTTGTTGCAGAAGAACAACAATATCCACACAATCCACATAAAACAAGACAAAAAGCAAATATGTTTTAAACTTAATTCACTATATTTGCATTTTGAAAAAACAAACACTTCAAGCATTGACAACCAACAACGAATATACACAAAATCTGTTAAACCATATAAACCTGCCGGCAGACCTGCGCAAATTAAAAGTTGAACAACTGCCACAAGTGTGCGACGAGTTGAGACAAAAAATCATCTATGTGCTCTCTCGCCACCCGGGGCATTTGGCCTCAAGCCTCGGTGCGATAGAAATCACAGTGGCTCTCCACTATGTGTTCAACACACCCGATGACCGCATTGTGTGGGACGTAGGCCATCAGGCATACAGCCACAAAATCCTGACCGGCCGACGCGACCGCTTCAACACCAACCGACAGTTGGGCGGACTGAAACCCTTTCCCTCGCCCGAAGAAAGCAAATTTGACACCTGCACCTGCGGCCACGCCTCAAACTCCATTTCCGTTGGTCTGGGCATGGACGTGGCAGCAAGACTGCAAAACATCACAAATCGCAAGGTGATTGCCGTGATTGGCGATGGCGCAATGAGCGGAGGACTTGCGTTTGAGGGATTAAACAATGTTGCCTCCACGCCCAATAATATGCTCATTGTGCTAAACGACAACAACATGAGCATTGACTCAAGCGTGGGCGGAATGAAACAATATCTGCTCAAAATGCAAACCAGCAGTTTCTACAACCGTTTCAGATTCTGCACCGCAAAAAAATTCTCTTCGTTCGGCTTGCTCAACGAAAACAGTAAAAACGCTATCTTGCGCTTCAACAACTCGTTGAAATCCCTCATCACACGCCAACAAAACATCTTTGAGGGACTCAACATCAGATATTTCGGGCCCACAGACGGCCACAACGTGATAAAACTGGTCAACACCCTCAGAAAAATCAAAGACATGACCGGGCCGAAAATCCTTCACATACACACAGTAAAGGGAAAAGGCTATGAAGCCGCCGAAAAAGATGCCACAATATGGCACGCTCCGGGCAAATTTGACATTGACACAGGCGAACGCATCACATCAACCAACAACACTCCGCAACCACCAAAATTCCAAACTGTGTTTGGAGAAACGCTTCTTGAACTTGCCGAAGCCAACAATCGCATTGTGGGAGTTACTCCCGCCATGCCCACCGGTTGTTCCATGGACATCATGATGACAAAAATGCCCCACAGAGTGTTTGACGTAGGCATTGCCGAGGGACACGCCGTGACATTCTCGGCAGGCATGGCAAAAGACGGACTGATTCCTTTCTGCAACATCTATTCTTCGTTTTCACAACGAGCCTACGACAATATTATCCACGATGTGGCCATCAGCAGACTGAAAGTAATCATTTGCTTAGACCGCGCCGGATTGGTAGGCGAAGACGGCCCCACACACCACGGCAATTTCGACATTGCCGCCTTACGCGCCATTCCCAATCTCACACTTTGTTCACCTATCAACGAACCCGAATTGCGCAACCTTATGTATAGCGCACAACTCGACAACAATCCAGGACCGTGGGTCATCAGATACCCACGCGGAAAAGGCTCCACAACAGATTGGCGCAAACCTATGAAAGAAATTAAGCCCGGAACGTCACAAAGACTGCGCGAGGGCACAGAAATATGCTTCCTATCCTACGGGCCGCTCGGGGTCAGCGTGGAAAAGGCAATAAACTCGCTCAGCCCCACCATGCAATCAAAAGTGAGCCACTATGACATGCGCTTTGCGAAACCGCTCGACGATGACGCTCTGAATGAAATCTCAAACCACCACTACAAGAAAATAATCACAATAGAAGACGGTTCGCTCAAAGGCGGATTTGGCAGCGCAATAGCCGAATGGCTTGAACAGCACAATGACTATACTCCGCTACACTGCATGGGCCTGCCCGACAATTTTATAGAACACGGTTCCGTTTCGGAACTATATAAAATCGTAGGTCTTGACACAGAAGCAATCGTCAAAACCCTCAACGAAAACCTAACTCCCACAACAAGCAACATCACTATAAAGTCATGAAAATCATTATCGCCGGAGCCGGCAGGGTGGGCACACATCTCGCACAACTTTTTGCACGCGAGAAACACAACATTGTCGTTGTCAGCAACAATGCCGAGCAACTCAATGCCATCACCTCAAGTTACGACCTGATGGGCAAAAAAATGTTGCCCACCTCAATCACAGGATTAAAGGAAATCGGAACAGGCCACTGCGACCTCTTCATCGGAGTGACCCCCGACGAGAACCTTAACATAAACTGTTGCATGATAGCCTCAAAACTTGGAGCAAAACGCACGGTGGCCCGAGTAGACAATATTGAATTTCTCGACAAACAATCAGAAGAATATTTCAAATCAATGGGTGTTGACCTGCTGTTTATTCCCGAAATGGTGGCAGCAAAAGAAATCGTGGCCTCGGTGAAAAGAAGTTGGACAAGATTGTGGTGGGAACCGGAAGGAGGCAATCTCGCGCTGATTGGAGTGAAGGTGAGACACGACTGCTCCATTCTCAACATTCCGCTCAAAGACCTGCCCAACCAAAACCCTGCCTACCACATTGTTGCAATAAAACGAAACGACGAGACCATAATCCCCCACGGCATGGACACGCTGAAACCCATGGATTTGGTCTATTTCATGACTGACAAAGAAAACCAACACCACATTCAGCAAATTTGTGGCAAAGGCAAATACAAGGAAGTGCGCGATGTGATTATCATGGGTGGAGGAACCACAGCACTCTACACTGCCCAACTCCTGCCCGACAACATCAACGTGAAAATCATTGAGGAAGACCTCAACCGATGCTACCAACTCAATTCACTGCTGCCCAAAGACAACGTGATGATTATCCACGGCGACGGGCGCAACCTCAACCTCATGCACGAAGAAAACCTCAGCGACGCCGACGCTTTCATTGCGCTCACGCCAAACTCTGAGATAAACATCATCAGTTGTCTCACGGCACGCAACGCCGGTGTAAACAAAACCGTTGCCATGCTCGACAACCTCAACTTCATATCAATGGCCGAAAGCCTCGACATAGGCACTCTGATCAACAAACAGGCTATCTCTGCTTCAAAGATTTATCGCATGATATTAAAGGCCGACATTGCCAACGTGAAGAGCCTCATGGTGGCCAACGCCGATGTGGCAGAGTTCACTGCCGCCCCCAACTCTAAAATAACAAAAAAAATGATCAAAGACCTGCGCCTGCCACTCACCGCCAACCTCGGCGGACTGATACGCAACGGCAAGAGTATGCTCATCAACGGTATGACCCGTGTGGAGGCCGGCGACAAAGTAGTGGCAGTATATGTCGACAACGATATAAAGCCCCTCGCCTCACTCTTTAACTGACAACACACATTTCTATCCTCACAACCAACACATCTAACCCAAATGTCAAAATCATTGCTCATAAATCCAAAAATGCTTTGCAGAGTGCTCGGTCAACTCATCTTGATTGAGAGTTTCATGATGTTGGTATGTCTGTTTGTCGGCGTGATTTACGAAGAAGCAGACCACACCCCCTTTCTCGTTTCTCTGGGCGTGACTACTATTTGCGGAGTAGTGTTGAGACTGGTGGGGTTCAAAGCCACCAACACCATCAATAGGCGCGAGTCTTATTTGGTGGTGGCACTCACATGGGTGATTTTCTCTATTTTGGGCATGATTCCCTTCGTGCTCTCAGGCAGTTGCACATCATTGGGCACTGCCTTTTTTGAATCTATGTCGGGCTTTACCACCACAGGAGCTTCTGTGATAAAAGACATAGACAACCTGCCCCACAGCATATTGTTTTGGCGCAGTTTCACCCATTGGATAGGCGGTTTGGGAATTGTGTTTTTCACCATGACGATAATGCCGGTGGCTGGTCGTGGCGACGTGAAATTGTTTGCCGCCGAAAGCACCGGTCTCGGTCAGGAGAAACTACACTCCAAAATCAAGACCACGGCAGCATGGATATGGAGCATATACATCTCACTCACCATTGGCTGTTGTCTTTCTCTATGGGCAGGCGGCATGGATTTCTTTGACAGCATAAACCACGCCATGTCGACAATCTCTACCGGTGGATATTCCACCCATGGCAGTGGCATCTCATATTACAACTCTCCGCTGATAGAATATATCCTCATTATCTTTATGTTTCTCGGCGGCGTGAACTTTTATATATTATATACGGTAGGCACAAAGCGCACCTTGGCCCCGATAAAACACAGCAGCGAACTGAAACTCTATCTTGGCATTGTTGTCACTGTTTCCTTAATTTGTGCCGTCACTCTTGTTTTCTACAACGGCTATGATGTGGAACGCGCCTTGCGCACCGCCTTTTTCAACTGCATATCCATCAACACCACCACCGGATTTACCTCCGACGACTATCAAAGTTGGTTTCACCCCACCGCCATTCTGATCATGTTTCTGATGTTTGCCGGGGCAAACTCGGGGTCAACAAGCGGGGGTTTTAAAAGCATTCGCATTTTGATTATCATAAAAGCCACCCAAATACACTTCAAGCGCATACTCCACCCCAACGCCATAATACCTGTGCAGGTAAACAAGACACCCATCAGCCACGATGCCGAACGCAACGTGATGTCGCTGATGTTTTGGTTTGCATTTATGATTGTGGCAGGCACAGTTGCCCTCACCTGTGTGGGCATAAGCGACTACGACAGCTTCAACATATCATTGGCGAGCGTTTGCAACATAGGCACAAACTTTGGCAACACCTATGGCCCCACCGTCGGGCTTGCCGACATGCCCGAGAGCGCGAAATGGATTTGCTCGTTTCTGATGTTGGCGGGCCGTCTCGAAATCTTTGCCATTTTGCTGCCATTCACCCGCTCGTTTTGGCATCGGCAATAATTTTTTTCACCAGAGAAACGGCGACAGACTTTTTTTAGAAAAAAACACGTCTTCCAACTTAACTTTTCCTTACTTTTGCGTTATATATATAGATGACACGCAAAGAATTTGAAAATATATTGCCGACAATCAGAACACAAACCTTTAACATCGGCTATCGCTTTTTTGGCAACCGCGACGACGCAGAAGAGGTGGCGCAAGAAAGTTTGTTGAGACTATGGCAATATTGTCAACAACTCGACAGCGAACAAGACATCAAACTGCTCGCCACAAAAGTGGCAAAAAGAGTGTCAATTGACATATACAGACAATATCACAAAATCGAAACAACCGAACTCGACAACACGTCACCACCAACAGCCGACAACTCTTATGCCCCCGACAGCAAAATAATCACCGACGACACACAAACAATCATAGACAACAGCATAAACCAACTGCAAAACCGCGAAAAACAACTCATCAAACTAACCCAAGAAGACATCGACACCACAGAGATAGCACGACAAACAAACCTGCCCGTGCGCTCGGTGAGAAGCATGATAGCAATGGCAAAAAACAAAATCAAAAAGAACATTCTCAAACAACAATCATAATGAACAAACCCAACAACACAAAAAGGCAAGACCTCCTAAACACCTTTCTCCAAGAGCAAGAACCCGATGCCTCCCTCTATGATTTGTTGATGGAAAAAGGCCTCAATCCGGGCAGAAAAACAATCAGGCTCAAAAAACGCCGCCTCATAGCGTGGAGCGTGGCAGCCTGCTTCACTGCCCTCGTGGCTTTGACAGCCACAATGCTCCGCGACAATACCACACCGACATCCACACCCATGGCAAACGTTGTAAAAAACAATAAATGCGCCATCACTCCACAACCCACAACAACAAACGCCCCAACACAACAGCCCACCCCCCTTGCGCAAAACATGGCCAAGGCAAAACCCACCAAAACACCCTCTCGGCCGGCCGACATGCCGACAATCCCCACTGTCGAACAAACAATAGAAACTCCGTTGCCCACACCAATTTCAGAACCCGACAACATCATTGCCCAAGCCACGCCCGACACACCCATAACCGACCCCACGCCACAACTCGACCAAACCACAGTGGCTAACATAGAAATAGCGTGCGACGAGAGCGACCTGCCAATCACCAATATGCAAAACTATACGCTCACGCCCGAAGATTTAAAACAAATCAGCAACATAAAGAAAGAACAAAGTTTCTACAGAATGATTTCAATCTGCCTGTTAGACTAACATATTAAATCAAAATTAAAATAATAACAAAAAAATACACTACACAATGAAAACAAAACTCCTATCACTGATGCTCATTGCTCTGATTGCCACACCACAACTCATGGCAAACCCAACACAAAACCAATCTCAAAGCGAACCTCCCACAAACGTTATCAACGCCATCAAAGACATTGCCTCAAAACAATACACCACAAACTCAATCAACACAACAGAAGACCCCGAAACCAACAAAATCACAAACCGAGTTGAAATCTACGAGGTAAATTTTAACGAAAATGATACAGAATACAAAAACCTTATAGAGGCATTTGAAAAAGACAAAGAATGTGGCTACACCTATTTCCACCTGCTACCCAAAGAAGGTGGGGTGAGAAATGCCTACATCGGCAACAACGAAAATGAAAAAATCATCATACGCAAAAATATAGACCAAGAATTTTATATGATTGTCCAAAAAAACCCCAATGACCCCACGCTGCGCGACTTATACAGTGTCACCATCGAAAATAAATATTTCTATGATCAATGGGGACGTGCAAAAAACAGAAAATTAACCATTCACGTAATCACTTCATTGCGTCCCGACCTTTTTGGCAAAGATTTAAACACCTTGCCGGGCGAAGAATACGACTTAAACAACCTTACCGATGAAGGCAAGAGAATCTTGAAATCCACCGTGTTGTCATATAAACAAAAGTTCAATCTATTGGAAGACCGCATAAGAATTTATAACAATATTCTTAAAACCGGGCCCGGTTTCTCAAAAATGAATATATATAATAAAGAAATAGACAAAGAACAAAAGAAGCTCGACAAACTCAGAAATAAAATGATAAAAGATATCGAAAAAATCTATAAGAAATACCACAAATAACCCTTGCTCTAAATCACCACTTAACCCACAGAAAATCACAAGGTTAATAATAAAGTACTTTTCTCTTTTTTCAAACTGTGTCAGACATTTGTTTGGCACAGTTTTTGCATTACCATTTTATAGTTCGCTAACTTAGCGAACTAAAGCACCCTAAGTTAGGCAACTAAAGCACCCTAAGTTAAGCAACTATAGCACCCTAAATTAGGCAACTATAATATTAACCAATTAAATTTGTTTAAAATCATGTCTGTAAAATTAGAAATCGTGAAGAGTAATCTTCAAAAAGAGACGGGAAATTCGTTTTATTACCCAAAAGTAGTGACCTATTCGACCTACACCACCGATGAATTTATAGAAATGCTCTCAACAAATGAGGGCATCGGCATTGCTCAGGCAAAATCAGTGGTCACAGCCTTTGCCAACGAATTGATGAAACACCTTTCGCAAGGCCACAAAGTGAAAATCAACGGCATTGGCACATTTTCGCTCAAGATAACGGGCAAAGCAACCGTCAGCGAAAACAACAAAATCGTGACCAACAATCTGAGATTTGACAAAATCAATATCACACCCGACATAAAAGCCCGAAATAGTCTTAATAGTATCTCTAAGTCTATCAACAAGAAAGAAATTAAAATACCCTGCAAGTTCAATTTTGAAAAAGCGGTCGAACAAGCAGACAAACTGCTCGAAAATTCGTCGTTGTTTCATGCCGAAGACTTCGCTCTTGCTGCCGGAATATCTAAAAACACAACATACAGAATACTCAACAAACTTGTCAACGCAAATATATTGGAGCGCAAAGGCAAACGGCGTCAATACACCTATATTAAAGGCTCGGCAAACCAACAATAAGAAAAAATCAAAGTCAAACGACAAGTGTCTTGCAAAAATTCACTAACTTTGCATAAAATAACAATAACTCTAAACACGACACAAATGGCTCTAATTGACAACATTCCCGCCCTTATAGAAGAAATAAGACAACTTAACGCAAACAACGCAGAGGAACTCGAAACTCTCCGCATTAAATATCTTAGCAAAAAAGGTCTTGTTCCACAACTCATGGGCGAGTTTCGCCAAGTTGCTCCCGAGCGTAAACGCGAACTCGGAGTGGCTATCAACAACCTGAAAACCGAAGCGCAAAACCGCATAAACGAACTGCGACAAAAAATCGAAGACACACAAGAAATAACAGAACGCCCCGACCTGACGCGCAC
The DNA here is from genome assembly GCA_029219385.1 of Prevotellaceae bacterium. Lineage (GTDB taxonomy): Bacteria > Bacteroidota > Bacteroidia > Bacteroidales > Bacteroidaceae > UBA6382. The sequence goes on from JAQXTH010000021.1 coordinate 20,323, forward strand.
CTCATATCCGACCCCTCTGGGAACACGCCACCCCATCAGTCTCGTGAGAGAAGAGATTATAGACATTTTCTCGCGTCTGGGTTTCTGCTTGGCCGACGGTCCGGAGATAGAAGACGATTGGCACGTATTTTCGTCGATGAACTTTCCCGAAGACCACCCTGCCCGCGATATGCAAGACACGTTCTTTATCGAGTCTCATCCCGACATCATCTTGCGCACCCACACAAGTTCGGTGCAAAGCCGCGTGATGGAAAGACAAAAACCGCCCATCAGAGTGATTTGTCCGGGACGCGTTTATCGCAACGAGACAATCAGCGCGCGCGCCCACTGTTTCTTCCACCAGGTGGAGGGGTTGTATATTGACGAAAATGTTTCATTCACCGACCTCAAACAAGTGTTGCTGCTCTTCGCACAAGAGATGTTTGGCCGCAACACCAAGATACGCCTCAGACCAAGTTACTTCCCCTTCACCGAACCTTCTGCCGAAATGGACATCAGTTGCAACATCTGTGGTGGCAAAGGTTGCGCATTTTGCAAAAACACCGGTTGGGTGGAAATACTCGGTTGCGGTATGGTAGATCCCGCTGTGCTCGAAGCCAACGGCATAGATCCCGACAAATATACGGGATATGCGTTTGGAATGGGAGTGGAGCGCATCACAAACCTAAAATATCAGGTGAAAGACCTCAGACTCTTCTCCGAAAACGACAAACGTTTCCTCGAAGAGTTCATAAGCGCAAACTAAACCTTTTCATCACACCACACTCCACGATTGATGACAGATTTTTTCAGACATACAATCGAACAACTGCTGCTCTCAACAAACTTGGGAGCAGCAACAGTCTCCACACTCCTCATGCTTTCGCTCATTGTGGTCAACGCTTTGATATGCGTGGTAATAGGAGTAGTATGTCAGTTTGTAATCTTGCCTCTTTCACATGCCATAGTGAAACGCACCAAAACAAAACTCGACGACATATTTCTTAACTCGCGCTTTCTCAAAGCATTGAGCCGCACCATTCCAAACCTTGCATTCATGGCCATGTTGCCCGGCTGCCTGCCCGAAGGTACGACCGAAGCACCGTTGACATATATCATTGTGAAACATATTGCCGACACATTGGTGACTCTCTCGTTTGTGTGGGTAATTGCCGCGATGCTCAACAACATCAGAGACTATGCAAACCACAGCAACACATTCAGAAACTATCACATTGACGGAATTATTCAGTTTCTGAAACTTATGGTGTATTTCATCGGACTGGTGATAGTCATATCTTTCATTATCAACAAAAGTCCTATCACGCTCTTTGCCGGTCTCGGTGCAGCAGCGACTGTCATGATGTTGATTTTTAAAGACAGCATTCTCGGTTTGGTGGCTTCAATACAGATTTCGCTCAACAAGATGATAAAAAAAGAAGACTGGATTATCATCGACAGCAAAGGAGTGAACGGAGTGGTGGAAGAGGTGAACCTCACCACGGTGAAAGTACGCAACTACGACAACTCGGTGTCTATGATACCGCCCTATTCTTTAGTGTCGGAGTCGTTTCAAAACTGGGGGTGTATGCACGAGGTGGGGAAAAGACGTGTGATGCGCAGCATTCTGATTGATTCCCACTCCATTCATTTCACTGATGAGCAACACACCACCACAAACCTTGCCCTCTTTCGTCATCACGCTGAGGAATATTTGAGAAACCACCCCAACGTGGCTCAAAACGAATGGCTTATGGCTCGCGAACTCGAACCAACTGCCCACGGACTGCCCTTGCAACTGTGGTTTTATCTCAACATCACCGAGTTTGTTCTATACGAACAGACTGCCGCCGAAATAATGGAATATCTCATCGCCTCGCTGCCTAAATTTAACCTTAAAATATATCAATATTCACTGCCTCTGCCAAACTAATTTTTGCTTAAATTGGTCACAACGCAAAAAGCCCCGGACGCGAAACTCGCATCCGAGGCTTTTTCAACAATATAAGTAATGGTATGTTATATCTTTCACGAAACAGTGACGCGAGAAACAAACCGACATTTCAAACTACTTGAGTTTAAAGGCAACCTTGCCCCTGATGTCGCGCGAAGAGGCTCCGACAAGTGCCTCAAAATCACCCGGCTCGGCAACCCACTCATGTTTTTTGTCATCAAAATAACTCAAAGCATCGCGACCAATCTTGAAGGAGACTTCACGCTCTTCACCCGGATTTAACTCAACGTCTTTAAACCCTTTGAGTTCCTTGATAGGACGAGGCAGACTGCTCTTGAGATCTGATATATATAGCTGCACAATCTCGCGTCCCTTCACAGTGCCGGCGTTTTTCACCCTAAGAGTGATTGTCAGGCTGTCTGTAGGAGAAATGGTCTTCTTGTCTGCCTTGAGAGAAGAATACTTAAATGTTGTGTAACTCAAACCGTGGCCAAAAGGAAACAATGGCTTCACGCCTTCTACACGTCCATCAGCACGATAGCCAACAAAAATCCCTTCTTTGTATTCTTCCACCTTGTCGGTATAGGCATCGAGGCGATGAGCACCAACGTCTTCGAGTTTTTCGGGCCATGTGAATGGCAGTTTTCCGCTCGGTGCAACATCACCGCTCAACACTGCGGCCAAAGCATTGCCGGTTTCGCTACCCAAATACCAAGCCTGCACAATGGCACCAACCTTGTCGGCCCAAGGCATGGCAACAGCCGTGCCCGAAATATTGACAACCACAAGATTTTTATTTACCTTAGCCAACTCAGAAATGAGCGAATCTTGCTTGTATGGCAGATTGTATGTGCGTCGGTCACCACCTTCACAATCTTGTCCCCAACTCTTGTTGAGACCTCCGATGAAAACCACATAATCGGCATCGCGCGATTCTCTCACCGCCTCGTCGACCAATTCACTAAAAGAGCGTGTTTCCTTGAGGTTCTGACCGGTGGTGACACCATTATACTCACCACCTATGTCACCTACATAACCTCTAATCCATTTTACAGAGGCTTTGCCACCAAAACGGTTTTGCAATCCGTCGAGTGGATTGATTTCGCGCTGCACCTTGAGCGAACTGCTTCCTCCACCCACGGTCATCTTTTTCACAACATTCTCGCCCACGAGAACTATCTTTTTGTTTTCTCCTTTGATGGGCAGAATGTTTCCCTCGTTTTTCAATAAAACAATACCGTTTTGCGCAATGGTGCGCGCGGCATCATAATGTTCCTCGCTGTTGATACAGCCTAATGGCCGATTGCGGTTGAGAGTTGTGTGGAAATGGAGGCGCAACACCCGACGCACTTTGTCGTCTAAGTCCGCCTGAGAGTATTTTCCGCTCAGAATGCCATCGAGAAACGGAAATGCGAGGTGGTAGTTGTCGTAGGAGCGTTTGGCACGTCCCGACAAACCGTTGGTGCCGGTGCCGAACTCAAGGTCAAGTCCGTTGGTTGCGGCCTCATCGGTGACATGGGTTCCGCCCCAATCGCTCACCACGGCTCCGGGCCACTCCCATTCTCCTTTGAGAATATCTTGGAGCAAACGTTTGTTGTGGCAGGCATATTGTCCGTCTACCTTATTATATGAAGCCATGAGAGACCAACTGTCGCCCTCGGTCACTGCCATTTTGAATGCAGGCAAATATATTTCATATAATGCACGATCGTCCACTCTTACATCAACAACGTGGCGTCCCCACTCTTGATTATTAAGACAAAAATGCTTTACACATGCAGCAACACCCACACTCTGCACTCCCTTGATATATTGCACGGCCAATTTTCCTGCCAAATAGGGGTCTTCGCCCATATACTCGAAATTACGTCCGCAAAGCGGAGTGCGAAAAATATTCACTCCGGGGCCAAGCAACACGTCTTTTTTGCGATAGCGCGCCTCTTCACCTATACTTACACCATAAAGGCGACCCAACTTTTCACTCCAAGTAGAGGCAAGACAAGTAAGCGAAGGAAATGCCACTATAGAGTCGTTTGTCCAACCGGCCTGATCCCATTCGTCCCATTTCACCTCAGGGCGAATGCCGTGAGGGCCATCAGTGCACCAAAGTTCGGGCACACCGAGACGAGGCACACCGGGAGAACTGAATTTGCTCTGTGCATGAATAATTGCAATTTTCTCTTCGATGGTCATGCGACCAAGAAGGTCTTCAATCCTGTCGTCAATGCTAAGACTTTCGTCTTGAAACGGATACTTCTGCGCATAGGCACAAAAAAAAGTGCACACAGACATTGTGAGCACTATTATTTTTTTCTTCATAACAAACGTTTATAAAAGATTAAGTGATTAAACAGAATTACTGCTACTTTTTCAGCAGACCAAACTCATTGAACACCTTCACGAGGGCTTTCACTCCTCGCTCAACCTGCTCTTTGGTATGTGTTGACATAAGAGCAAACCTCACCAATGTGTCTTGTGGGGCACAGGCAGGCGGGATTACGGGATTGATGAACACACCTTCTTCAAATGCCCTTTTGGTGACATAAAAAGTACGTTCGGTATCTCTAACATAGAGTGGTATAATCGGACTTTCGGTATCGCCTATCTCAAATCCCTCTTCGCGGAAACGAGCAAGAGCATAATTGGTAACATCCCAAAGGTTTGTCAGTATTTCGGGTTCATTTTGAATAATATGTAACGCTTCGAGAGCTGCGGCTGTTGCAGCCGGAGTGTTGGAAGCACTGAAAATATATGTGCGGCAATTGTGGCGCAACCAATTTATAAGATATTTGTCGGCTGCAATAAAACCTCCGACGGCAGCAAGCGACTTGCTGAAAGTGCCCATTATGAGGTCAACCTCATCTGTGAGACCGAAGTGGTCGCACACTCCACGACCCTGACGTCCGAAGACTCCCAATCCATGGGCTTCGTCAACCATAACTGTAGCATTGTATTTGTGTTTCAGTCTGATTATCTCGGGCAGATTTGCCAAATCACCTTCCATAGAGAAAACTCCATCCACAACAATCAACTTAACAGCATCGGGGTCGCATTTCTGCAACTGACGCTCAAGGTCTTCCATATCGTTGTGTTTATATTTAAGGTTTCTGCTCATGGAGAGCCTACAACCGTCGACAATGCTGGCGTGGTCGCGGTCATCGCGTATGATATAGTCATTGCGTCCCGTGAGACAGGCGATAACACCCGAATTTACGGTGAAGCCGGTAGAAAACACCAAAGCCTCGTCTTTGCCTTCAAACTCGGCAAGTTCTTTTTCGAGTTGCACATGAAGGTCTAATGTTCCGTTAAGGAAACGCGAGCCGGCACAACCGCTGCCATATTTCTCCAAGGCTTCGGTGGCAGCCTTTATCACTCTCGGGTCGCCGGGCAGACCGGTATAAGCATTTGAGCCAAACATCAACACATTTTTATTGTCAATGACGACTTCCGTGCCTTGTTTTCCTGTTATTTCGCGAAAATAAGGATAAATGCCCGCTGCCATAAACTCCTGAGGGCGTGTAAACTGTTTCAACCTATCTTGTAACAATCCCATATTTAATTATTTGTTTGTCATGCCGCCGACAATCACGGCAACAAATGGTTATACTTTTAAATAAGCCTTCAACCGATGAAAACCAAATCTTTTTTTGACAATAATAGCGATTTGATGTCAGCAAAGACTTCTGTAGGGGAGAAATCCAACTGCAAAATTAACACAAATAATCGAAAAATTATGTTATAGACAAAAAAAAATGAAAAACGCCCCCTTTCCTTAGGGTCGTTTTTCATTTTTTCATAGAAATGTAATCTGTATCAAACATTTTTTGTCAGAGAAATCGCTTGCTTTTTTCAGATAAAATGCCTGCCACAACATTGACAAAAACCTAATTGTCTTTTGGCTTGAAAAGACCGACTATGGTTTGACCCGCCAATTTTAAAGCTGCAGCCGGGACTGCGACCAAAGGCATTACTTGTTCACCAATGGTGCGTATAAGGGGTTCGATATGGGCCGAAGCATCCGAATTTGTTATCACTTTCAGTCCCGACGGCACTATCTTTACTTCTATAACACTCTGCGCTTTCATAGGATCACCGTCGCAATGAATCACACCGGGGTGTTGCCTCACAATTGTGAGACTGTCGGACCTAAAAGTTTTGATATGTTTTACACCTTCCTTGAATTTTCCGGTGAAAAGCATATAGGCCATCTCACCTGCCTCGATAAGTGGGAAAGGCTCAATAACCGTAACGTCCATCAATCCATCTGTCATTGAGGCTTCGGGGGCGATATAAGCATTGTTGCCATATTGCGAAGCATTGGCAAGAGCAATACAAAAAGCCTTGTATGTCATACGCCCTTTCTTGTCGACCACGGTATATGCCTCGGGCTTATATTTAGCCAAACCTACGAGCGTGTTTTCAATGTAACTTTTCAGTCCGCGCTTGGTAGATGATGAGAATTTATAACTCACGGCAGCATCATATCCCATGCCGCAAGTGCAGAAAAAAGGACGGTTGTTTACCAATCCATAATCAAGAGAAACAACATTTCCGTTTTTAATCAATCTCATCGCCTCACTAAAATCGAGCGGAATGCGAAGATGACGAGCCAAACCATTGCCCGAACCACATGGCACAATGCCGAGCGATGTGTCGGTGTGAACCAACGAGCGAGCCACTTCGTTAATGGTGCCGTCACCCCCTATGGCAACCACTGTGTCTACATTGTTTTCGGAAGCCATTGTGGCCAAAACTGCTCCATGACCGGCATAAGCGGTTTCACAAATACGCAAATCGTATTTGCCGCCACCAAAAAACTCGTTAATCATCGCTGCAACGATTTTCTTGGAATAACCGCCCGACACGGGGTTTATAATGAACCAGATTTTCTTCCTCATGCTAGGTTTGTAATTTGAGTTGCAAAATTAAATAAAAACTTTGTAAACACATTTTCTTAACAACAAATTAACACATAGTTTTGTGAAGACAAATGAACAGAGCCAAGATTGCTTGGACTATGTCATGGCGAAAAAAACGCAACTGATAAGAATAATTAAAAATCAACAAAAGTGCAGATAAAACCAATCCGGAACATTATGACGAACTATAAAAGTCGTCAAACATTCCGGACAACAAAATGAAAAGACAGTTTGGTCTCACACCTCAAACCTGAGAGGCGAACGACCAAAATGCAACTTAAAAAAGTTTACTTTAATTTGTAGAGATAGGGATCTTTTTCTTCACCACTTTCAGCAACACTGACCTTGTCTTCACGCAACAACCAGCCAAGACCCAAAAGGAAATCCTTTTCTGTGAGTTTTGTGGCTTTCTTGATTGCCTTAAAAGTTAAGCCGTCTGCGTTGGCAGAAAGTGTTTCATAAATCGTTCCGGCAATTGTGCCTGCTTTTGTTTGTAACATAATTGTTTTTTTTAATTGATTATGGTTTTATTTACGTTGCACGAAAAACAATCTAAGCCAAAAGACTTTTATATCTTTTTTCATGGTTTAAACCACTAAAATCTTCTTTCTCTGTTGTTTTCCGCTGCAAAATTAAGGAGGCTAAAATTTATCGCCAAGAACATTTTCTATATTTTCCGCTTTTTTCCTCCTTTTTAGAGCTTTTTCGTTCAGACTTTAATTGGAACTATTCAATTTATAACATGAATTTAGCAAAATCACCTCACAAAGGGCCTATCATTCACTTTTTTAAATACATCTAAAACAAAACACCAAGACACCCACACATAAACTTTTAAACAAAGTCAACACCGAATAAGACAAGAAACAACCTTATTATTTAAGTAAAAAGTAGTAATTTTGCACTTCAATATAATTGCGTCGCCAAGCGAACGCCACAACTTTCAACTTTTTTGATTTCTATTCCCAACTGTTCAATATATAAACATGAGCGAAGAAAACATTTCACCCTATTCCCTGATTGCCGATTTTGACGGCAATGTGGAAGACATTTTCAACATAGAGTTAGACAACAATACAATACCCGTCATACCGCTGAGAAACATGGCGATATTTCCCGGCATTGTCGTGCCGATTGCCATCGAGAGACCTTTTTCAATAAACGTAGTGCGCAAGGCGATGGAACAAAACTCTTTTATCGGAGTAGTGAGCCAACAGAAGTCCGAAATTAACGAGCCTACATTTGAAGATATCTACGAATGTGGCACTTTCGTAAAAGTGATACGATTGTTGGAACTGCCCCAAGGACGTGTCACCGCATTGCTGCAGGGCTATTGCAGATTTAATGTATTAAATTTCTATAAACGCCAAGGGGTATATAAGGCTTTGGTAGAAATATTGCCCGAAACAAACATCGACGAGTCGAAGAAAGAGTTCACGGCAATGATTAACTCCGTTCGCGAACAAACGAACAAACTTTTCTCTCTGAGCGAAGGACGGGGGGAAGAAAGCGCATTTGCATTAAAAAATATCAAAAACAAAATCTTCCTGCTTAATTTTGTATGCACTAACGTGCCGTTTGAAACAAAACAAAAGATTGAAATATTATCGACCACCGACCCTATAAGTCGCGCCATGAAACTACTGATGGTGCTCGACACACAAATTCAACTTGCAACCATAAAAGCAAACATACAACGCAAGACACGCGAAGACCTCGACCAACAACAACGCGAGTATTTCCTGCAACAGGAGTTGCGCAACATTCAAGAGGAATTGGGTGATAGTGCCACCAACGACATATATGAACTGGAAGACAAACTTGCACTGTTGAACCTCTCGGATGCCACTCGCAAAACTCTTGAAAAAGAAATCAGCAAACTTGAGCACATGCACCAGCAAAGCCCTGACTATAATGTGCAATATAATTATCTGCAAACCACACTAAGCCTACCTTGGAACATATATTCAGACGACAATATAGACATCGCAAAGGCAGAGCGCACACTCAACCGCGACCACTATGGACTGGACAAAGTGAAAGAAAGAATTCTCGAACATCTGGCTGTAGTGAAAAAACGCGGTGACTTCAAAGCTCCCATAATCTGTCTCTACGGTCCTCCGGGAATAGGCAAGACTTCTTTGGGCAAGAGCATTGCTTCGGCCATGGGGCGCAAATACATACGTATGTCGCTGGGTGGCGTGCACGACGAAGCCGAGATACGCGGCCACCGTCGCACTTACATTGGTGCAATGCCGGGTCGCATTATAAAAAATCTTATAAAATGTGGCACGTCAAACCCTGTCTTCGTGCTTGACGAGATTGACAAGGTGGCTCAACAGACGCTCAACGGCGACCCCACATCGGCTTTGCTCGAAGTGCTCGACCCGGAGCAAAACTGCACTTTCCACGACAATTTCATCGACCTTGATTTTGATCTATCCAAGATTATGTTTATCGCCACAGCCAACAACATTGCGGCTATACCGGCTCCCCTGCGCGACCGCATGGAAATGATAGAAATGAGCGGATATATCACTGAAGAAAAAATCGAAATTGCACGCAGACATCTTATTCCTAAAGCAAAAAAAGAGAACGGACTTCAAGATGCCCCCCAATTAAAATTTAGCAAGCAATCACTCGAAACCATTATCGAGCAATATACTCGCGAAAGCGGAGTAAGAACACTGGAGAAAAAAATAAACGAAATTTTCCGAAAGATTGACTATCAATATGCTTGCAACGGCTATTTCACTACAACAACCATAAAACCCTCTGATGTAAACACATTTTTGGGGAAACCAATATTCACTCGCGACTTATATGAAGGAAATATGTATGCCGGAGTAGTAACAGGCTTGGCTTGGACTTCTGTCGGTGGCGAAATTCTTTTCATAGAAACAAGTCTGAGCCGTGGCAAAGGTGGAAAAATTTCTCTCACAGGCAATCTCGGTGACGTGATGAAGGAGTCGGCCACCATCGCCCTCGAATATATCAAATCACACACCGACAAACTCAACATTGACTACCGCATATTCGACAACTATAACATACATATACACGTTCCGGAAGGAGCAACCCCGAAAGACGGCCCCTCGGCAGGTATAACAATTGCCACATCAATAGCCTCGGCTCTAACACAACGCAAAGTGAAGAACAAAGTTGCCATGACCGGCGAAATAACACTGAGAGGAAAGGTGCTGCCGGTTGGTGGAATAAAAGAAAAAATCCTTGCTGCAAAAAGGGCCGGGATTGACACCATTATTATATGTCAAGACAACCGCAAAGACATTGAGGACATTCCTGACATATATTTAAAAGGTGTAACATTTATGTATGTTGACAACGTTGGAGAGGTGCTCGACATTGCATTGCTTTCAGACAAAGTAGACAATCCCATGGAATTTGTTATTGACGAGCCAACCACCGGCACAACCCTGCAACAATGACATTTACCCTGCAACATAGAGATACTTCGGGCACTGACGCTCGTGCCGGACTGATTGAAACTGATCACGGACTAATTGAAACCCCCATATTCATGCCTGTTGGCACTTTAGGGTCTGTAAAAGGTATTCACACGCATGAATTGATTGACGACATCAAAGCGCAAATCATTCTTGGCAACACCTATCATTTATATTTGCGTCCGGGCATAGATATTATTAAAAAGGCCGGTGGCCTCCACAAGTTCAACGGGTTTAATCGTCCAATGCTGACCGACAGTGGCGGTTTTCAGGTCTTTTCACTCTCCGGCATACGCAAATTGTCGGAAGAGGGCTGCGAGTTTCGTTCCCATATTGACGGAAGCAAACACTTTTTCTCGCCCGAAAAAGTCATTGACATAGAGCGTGCAATCGGAGCCGACATTATAATGGCATTCGACGAATGTCCGCCCGGCACAGCTGAGTATTCTTACGCAAAATCGTCATTGGCTCTCACACACAACTGGCTGAGACGTTGTGAAAACCGTTTCCACTCCACACAACCGCTCTATGAATACAAACAATCATTGTTTCCCATAGTGCAGGGTTGTGTATATAAGGATCTCCGCCAAGAAAGCGCACGCTATGTCACCCAATTCAATGCCGACGGCTATGCTATCGGAGGTTTGGCGGTTGGCGAGCCCGCCCCCGTGATGTATGAAATGATAGAGATTGTGAACGACATTCTGCCCCAAGACCGTCCACGCTACCTTATGGGTGTAGGAACACCGGTGAACATTGTCGAAGCCATTGCACGCGGTGTCGATATGTTTGACTGCGTGATGCCTACACGAAACGGACGCAACGCAATGCTTTTCACCCAAAACGGCATTATCAATATGCGCAACCAAAAATGGCAAGACGACTTTTCGCCAATAGACCCTTTAGGAACGTCGCGCGTAGACACTGCCTATACAAAAGCATATCTGCATCATCTCTTCAAAGCAAAAGAACTGCTCGCCATGCAAATTGCCTCGGCCCACAATCTTGCCTTCTACCTGTGGTTGGTGAAAGAGGCACGCAAACACATCACCATTGGTGATTTTGCCACTTGGCAACGTTATATCATTCCCCAACTCTCCAACCGCCTTTGAGAAATGAAGAAAATCATACCCACACCAAAACCCAAACGGCGTTTGAGACTGCCTCTTTCTATCCTTGACCGATATATCATAAAGAAATTTATCGGCACATACTTCTTCTCTATCATTCTCATTATCATGATTGTGATAGTTTTTGATTTTAACGAAAAGATAGATAAACTCACACAGGCACACAACGACATGGGCATCTCGTGGGGAAAAATTGCCATCGACTACTATCTCAACACCATACCATATTTCAGCAATCTTTTCAGTTCGCTCTTTGTATTTATATCTGTGATTTTTTTTACTTCAAAACTGGCTGACCGCTCTGAGATAATAGCAATGAGAGCTTGTGGCATGAGTTTCAAGCGCATATTGAGACCATATATGATTTCTGCCACTTTCATCGGAGTGCTCAACCTTGTGCTCGGGGCCTTCGTGATACCCCACTCCACCAAAATACGCACAGACTTTGAAAACAAATACATCAAAAAGAAACAGATCTCCATTGTCGACAATATACAACTGCAAACAGAAAACAATGTTATTGCATTTTTCTCTTCATTTAACAACGATAATAAATCGGGTAACGGTTTTTCACTCGATAAATTCCACAACAAAAAACTTGTGTCTCATCTCACGGCGTTGCGCATACAATACGACACTCTCTCCGACACAAGGTATCGATGGAAACTCTTTAATTACCAAATACGAGAAATGCACGGCACAAGCGAAACCGTCACCTCGGGCATAGAACTCGACACCATTATTCCAATCGAACCAACCGACCTCGTCTACAACCGCAATCAACAAGAAACAATGACCACACCACAGATATATGAGTATATAGAAAAACAGCGCACTCGTGGTTCTGCAAACCTCAGCACTTTTGAAATTGAATTTCACAAACGCTTTGCCTCTGCTTGTGCTGCCTTGATTTTAACAATTATCGGTGTGACACTGTCGTGCGAAAAACGCAAAGGAGGCATGGGGCTTTCACTGGGATTGGGACTGGGACTGAGTTTCAGTTACATTCTTTTTCAAACAATCTCTTCGGCCTTTGCTACCAAAGCCGGAATGCCGGCAATGCTCGCAGCATGGATACCAAACATCATTTTCTCCATAGTTGCATTTGCGTTATACCGCAAAACTCCTAAATAAAAACAAACACCCGGCTTCTAATTTTTCCTTTCACCCACACACAATAAATTATCATGTATTTTGACCAACTGCCACTCGACGACCGTCTGCTTGACGCTCTTTACGAAATGCGTTTCGATCAATGTACCCCCATACAACAACAAGCCATACCACCTCTGCTCGAAGGAAAAGACCTTATGGGCATCTCACAAACCGGAACAGGCAAGACTGCGGCCTATCTGTTGCCTCTGCTCAATAACCTTTGTGCCAACAATCAGAACGAAGGAGTGGTGAAAAACCTGATTATAGTACCTACGCGCGAACTTGCCATACAAATAGATCAAGCTATAGAGGGCTTTGGTTATTATCTCGCAGTTTCGGGCGTTGCCATATATGGAGGGAATGATGCCCGAAGATACACGCAAGAACTCAAAAGTTTGAAACTGGGAGCTGACATAATCGTGGCAACTCCCGGTCGCCTTATCTCTCATCTCCAACTGGGCAATCTTGACCTTAGTCACATTTCTTGCCTTGTGCTCGATGAAGCCGACCGAATGCTCGACATGGGTTTTTATGACGACATCATGAAAATCACTTCTTTCCTGCCCAAGCAACACCAAACCATAATGTTTTCGGCCACAATGCCACCAACAATCGACCGCCTTGCACACACATTGCTGAAACAACCTGTGGAGATACACATCTCACCCTCGCGACCGGCCGAAGGCATTTGCCAGGAAATATATCTATGCAGCGACACACAAAAACAATTTGTGCTAAACCACATATTCCAACAAAATAAACCACAACGCACAATTATTTTCGCCTCCTCAAAAAGCAAGGTAAAAGACTTGACAATCAAATTGCACAGTAAGCAAACAAATGTTGCTGCCATGCACTCTGACCTTAGCCAAGAAGAACGAAACCAGACCATGCAACAATTCAAGGCAGGAAATATCTCTATTGTTGTTGCAACAGACATTATTTCAAGAGGCATAGACATCGACGATATTGAAATGGTCATAAACTTCGATGTGCCTCACGACCCGGAAGACTACATTCACCGCGTGGGACGAACGGCAAGAGCCGGCAAGAGTGGCAGGGCAATAACACTCGTCAGTCAACAAGACAAACGCTATTTGCAAAAAATCGAACAAATTATTGGCAAGAAAATCAAACGTGGTTCAATGCCTCCCGAACTAACTCCGCCAAAAATAAAGAACAACAAAATTTCTTCGGAGAAAAACGAAAATAATAAGCGCAACAATAAACGGCGACCATTCAAAGGAAAGCCAAAACACAAAAAAACTCAAACGGAGACATAATAAGAACTTAAAGAAAAACATCAAAAAAACGGTGGTAACCAACATTATTTTATGGTTGCCACCGTTGTTCTTACATATCACTATGCACAAAAAAAATTGCCCCACCTTCGACAAAACGAGGTGGGGCATTTTAAATATCAGATTAAAATCTGTTTTGAATTATGATTTCCAGGTTATTTCATGCGGAATTTCACTCCATTCTGAATATAAATGCCGCCTTTTTTCGGATTGGCAACACAACTGCCGCTAAGATCGTAAACGGGCTGTGAGGCATCATAGGTTTCTTCCGCAGTAGTTGCATCAGCTACTGCCGAAATGTCTTTCGGATCATAAATCAATCTATCGGTACCATCGCCCAAAGCTGCCTTTATGTAGAACGGCTGAGCCTTGACATTGTCGGGCAAATAGAATGTGTAGGTGTTATAAGCATTTACAAGCACATGGTTTTGATTGTAAACCTTAAAGCCCACTGCACCCTTGCCGGAGGCCTGGCTGACAATTACTTTTCCTGTTGTAGTCGAATAATTGCAAGAGTATTGGTTGTATTCAGGATCGTCAACAAACATTGTGAACATTCCCGTTTGACCAACTTCAGAAGAGTTGCCCGGAGTTGCGCCCGGAGTGGTAGCCAAACGAGTTGCACCATCCGGCATACCGGGATAGTCTGCGGGATATTTCTCTATACGCTCATCAATGAACATGATGTTACCCAATTTCTTTGGATATTGCTGCATATAGGCTATTGTTTGGTCTATTTCTTCTTGTGTAGTTGTATAATAGGTATAACCATAATCGTCTACTGCATAATCCTTTATTGGCACAAAGAATCCCCAGAATCTAAAGAACTCAGACAGGTCGGCCTGTGCAACATCGCACGCAGCTTTTGCAAAGCGGAGATAATCGGTCAGACCACTGCCCGGATTGTTTTTGTCGCGCGAGCGAACCATAGGAGTCTTGCGGAAGATGTCAAACATTTTGGGATAGAACTCTGTATCGTGACCCATTGCATGGAAATAGAGATAGAGTTGGAAATATGCACGACTGCGCTGCCAGAGATCATACTCCTGCCAGAAGAGACCCTTGTGGAATGAAGACTGTGCTTCTTTCCACGGACCGCCACGACCGGTGTTAGAGCCTTGCAACCATGTGTTAATCTGAGAGAAGTTGTTGTTTGAAATCTCCGTGCAGCCAATCATGTTATAAAGACCCTGATTGCAGTGGCCGGTTTCGTGAGCAACACACCAGAAGTTGCCTCCGTGGTCGTATTCTGTGCCATGAGTCATGGCATCATAGTTCATGATTGAACTAACACCGGGATAGTATGTGCCATAGCTCGACGCATATGGATTGCTAGTAGAAGAACTTGATGCCGAATACATACAATTAAATCTGTCGAGGAATTGCTCATAGCCCATTGTCTTAAACTGATTTTCAACCAAGTCGTCCCAACGATGCAATGTTCCCTCAATAGCTTTGGCTGTGCCATCGGTATCAATCTGGTCGAGTTGGGCTTTAGGAATCTGCTTGAGCAACTGATCATAATGCATATTGTATTGATAGAACTTTGACTTTAAATGCACAATTTCGTCTTGGAACAAATTCTCAACCATATCTTTCCAATCGGCATTGGTGTGGCCACGTGTGATATCAAAATAGCCCTGCACTCTACCACCCTCGATATGAATTTTCATTGGCTCGAAATCTGCCAATTTCTTTGAGGTGTTGGTTATAATATGATGTATGTAGATGAAACCATCGTCTTCGGGCAAGAAAATGTTGATGCCTCTTTTGAGCGCGGTTCGGGTAGCATAGACACCACAACCCTTCACCGAACTATATTCGAGAGTGGTGTTCTTGGCAGGAGTTGAATTTACATAGAAGACCACAATGTCACCGGATTTCACACTGATACCGGTCGGACCGGTTTGGGGTGTAAACTGATAGCCCGTTCCCATGAGTGTTCCACCGTTCCACTTTGTCGGGTCGCTATATGCGGCATAGTCATAGATGCGGAATTCCTTTTCGCGATGTCCCCATGTGTCGTTTTTGATTTTCAAAGCCATGCGGATAATAGAAATAGGCAGGCTTGAGTTTGTCATGGCCTCGGTGAGTTCATCGTCGGTCATTGCCTGATATTGTTCTTTAAGGGTGGTGCAAGCATAGTCGGAGAAATATGTTTGCAAACGACTGTTTAGCACCACAGTGCTTGTGTTGAGTAGCAACAGTGTGTTGCTATACTCTTCTTGTGCGGCAGCAACCTGTTCATCGGTAAGGTCTACTCTTTTCACAATCCACTGAGCCGAAGTTTCGGTAATTTCGCTATTTATAGAAACTCCATCGGTCTTAACAGACAAGCCCGTGGTCGGTTTGTTTGGTTCGATGAAATTAAATGTTGTCTCCCATGCGTAAGGACCTTCAGCGATTTTCCAAAACCTGCTGTTTGAAGCTGTCAACGTGGTGGTATAATTGCCACCACAGGCACTAGTCACTCCGGTAGCCTTGCGGCTAATATATCTGCCGGAATAGACGTTCTGGACAGAATAAGTATCGTCTTCTTCATTCTTGACAACTTTCCAATATTGGCTCCACGCATTGGCATCGGCATCTTGTGCAACAACAGTGGCATCGCTGATGCGTTCTGTCATGACACCTCCATTGAGGTTTATAAACTGATAGTAGGCTCCGGCCTCAAGATCAATCTTGCCGGTTTGACAAATTTTATCAAGATTTGCTTTCACCGTAGCAGAATCAACTTCTTTGGAGGGCACTTGCAACAACACCCACTCGGAGTTGCGGTCATTATCATATTTCCAATCACACAAACCGGAAGTACCTCCGCTAAGATTCATACAATTATTAGTGCCCGACTTCACTGCTCCATGACAAATAATAATATATTTATCTGCGTCAGAAGTGTTGTTGGGACTTAATTGAATTGTCCAATAATATTTGTTTTGCGAACAAGAATAGTCATTTTGAAGATAATAACCAGTGTATGAATTGCGCAGGCTGAAGCCATTATCGTCGTGCTCTATTATCCACATTTGGCGCATTCGAGAAGAAGTGGCAGAAGTCTTGGGCTGTGTCGAAGCCTTGTGGGTCGAACTATTTTCATATACATACTGACCTGAGTTGCCGCGACTTTGAATGCGGAATAAACCGCCCTGCAACATCTGATAGGAAACAAGCGCACCTCCCGACAGTTCGTCAACCGTAGAGAGCGACACCTCATAAATTGCCCAATCGCTGTTGCCACCGGTCGAGGTGGGAGCAGAAGTGCCATATCCCAAGGCTACCGAGCCGTTGCTGTCCATATAGTAGGTGGTGGATTTTATTGCCCAGTGACCTTCGGCAATCTCTGCAAATGTAAACAAACCGGCACCGTCTTTTGTGGCAGAAACGCCTTGGCCTGTGTTATATGCAAGATTCTTGTAATAACTGCCTTCGGCTGTTTGAATATAATACTTGCCCTCCGTATCGCTCTCAACGAGACGAACCAAGTATTTATAGCCATTGTTTACGGCATAACCCGACATCGGAGCCTGCGAAGTAACTGCAGCCGCTCCATAAAGATAAGCTTTGCGCCCTTGGTTGTAGACAACATACCAAGTTCCCGGCGCAACGGCACTTTTGACTGTCGTTGTGGAGACACTGATCACTTGGTCACCACCAATGTCCTCAACGAGAGCCTGCACCGACCCTGCCATCATAAACAACAGCAAGGATAATACAGATAAAATCTTTTTCATAATTATGTTTTTAGTGGTTTATAGATTATTTGTTTTCGCGCAAATATACTCACAGTTTTTTACTTAACAAAATTTTAGTGATGTTTTTATAATAATAATTATAAGTAAGACATAATTTAATTGCAATTCGTTAAGATTTGCGTGAGAGAAAACATCATAAACAACAACAATGCGAGATGTCAAAGACAAGTTTGACCTTTGAGTTACTCAGAAAAATCAATATAGGGTTTCAGCCGTGAAAAGTCAGAGGAAGAAAACTCGGAACAATTTTTCAGATCTTCAAACGAATGAATGTCTCCGTGGGTCTTGCGAAAATTAAACAATGCAACAACTTGTTTATAATCAAGATATGGGTGGCGCAACAATTTGCCGAAAGTCGAATGGTTTATCTTCAACTTTTCAATGGCGCAACAAGAGAGCGAAAGCCATTGCTCCACATCGGCAGGCAGCCCCTGTATCTCCTTTATCTGCGAGACAGAGACAAATCCCCCCAGTCTGTCGCGATAGCGAATTATCTTACGCGCATAATAAGGGCCTATGCCAGGTATTTTCTGAAGCATCACACTGTCGGCAATGTTTATATCGACAGTCTGACCGCGCTGCAATTTATATGATACGTATACAGGCCTTTCAAAAGTTTGTTCTGCTACAGTATCTTTATGTTTTTCAGAAGATTGATAACGCTTACTAACCCTTTGGAATTTAGGTGAAATCCTGATATAAGGTTTGAGCCTGAGAAAATCCTTTTGACTGAGCGTATATATCTGGGCCATATCATCCGGCACACGGAAAAAACCTCCGGCGTTGCGATAGTGAATGATTATCGCGGCTGTTTTGGGGCGCAAGCCGAGAGAGACAAAGGTGGCAGAATCAGCCGTGTTGGGATCAAAAGGAAATAGGCGACACTCTGCCGTGTCACGACGATCACGATGCAGCCTGCCAACGCTATCGACCGGCACTTTTGAAGGCGTTATTTGTTTTTCCTCACAATGAAAAAACAATGCCACAATGTTGACGCCCAACAAAATCACGACAATCGCCGATATTGCTATTTTGTCATTCCTGCTTAAAGACATGCTCAATCACATTTCAATCAAGAAGCGGAAATTAAATCTCTGCCCTGTGAGGTAATTTGGCACCGCATATTGGGTGTTTGTTATATCTGTAATCCAATAATATGAATTTACATTGTTAATATTTAAAACATTAAGCATATCTGCGCCCAACCAGATATTTTTTATAGGATTATGTGAAAGATGTTTGTCTTCGTTGTTGAGCAAACGATAGCTCATGCCTATGTCGACCCTGCGATAGGCAGGGGCTCTGAAATTGTTTTTCTCTATGCCGGAGTGGGGGGCACCAAAAGGCAAACCGTCGGCAAAAGCCGCCTTGAGCGTCATTTTCCACTTGTCTGTGCCGGGGAAAAAGTCTGTGAAGAAGAGCGACAAATTGTATCGTTGGTCGGTCGGTAAAGGAAGAGACATTCCTTTATATTTCTGTTTGGTAGACATGAGCGAAAGCGTAATCCACGAATCGGCACCCGGCACAAACTCTCCAAACAATTTAAAATCAATGCCTGCCACATGACCCTTGGCAAGGTTTTCGCCATAATAAACAACCCTCAGATTGTTTATATTATAAGGTATAAGATTGTCTAACAATTTATAATAAACCTCGGTGGAAAAACGAAACGGCCGACCGGCTCCCTTGAATTGATAATCCATGCCGAGCAAAAAATGAATGGAGCGCTGAGACTTGATGTCGCGATTGAGTTTCACAAGTGTGTTTGACCCCACCTTGACCGTGTCGCGCAACTCTTTGTAAAACGGTGACTGATAATAATAACCGGTGGCAAATCTGAATGTAAATTTGTCATTTGCCGAAGGTATGAAGCCCAGTGATGCACGCGGAGAAAGCAACGTCTCCTTGTTCCACGAATTATGCGTGAGTCTCACTCCACCATTCAGATTAAACACGCCCAAATTATTGTTAAATCTAAAATTGTCTTGAAGATAAGACTCAAAGCGCGTTGAATTAACACTCGTCTTGGCCCTAAGATTATATATCAGTTGCAGTTCGTCGGGCGAATGAGGAATGGAATATCCCGAAGAATCGCGCATTTCCCACTCTGAAGAGTTTTCCTTGATTTTCTCACTCCTTATCCCCATTCCGGCGGCAATAGAGTGGCGATTTATGGAGGTGCGAAACCTTAATGCCGTAGAAAAGACCTTGGCAGTAAGATAATTGCGTGCGTGTTCCAAATAAGAGCCCACGCCCAATTGCTCCTGGCCTATGGCCGAATTAAGCCAATATTCACCGCGAATATCATATGTTTCCTGCTCTTTTGTGGAAAACGCCGACGAGAGCCACTGCAACGACGATTGAGCATTGAATTTATAAGTTATGCCAAAAGATGAAAAATAAGTGCGAAACACATCTTTCTCCCTCCCGTCAAAATAAACTTTAAACGACATGGGCGAGTCCATCGTTCCAAATTTCGTTTCGCGGTCGTGGGGCTCAAAATTATATTTGTTGTCTGAAATGTTTCCTATAAAGTCGAATGTCCAATGCTTTGTGGGCGACCACGATGTGTAGTTTTGAAAATCAATAAATCGTGGGTCGTATTCTCCGTTGGTGTCGGTAGAGCCCATCAGATATTCGGTAGTTTTATATCGCAGGCCATTCATCATCGAAAATTTTTGATTTCCAAACCCCACGTAGACATCTGCACCCATCAGACTGCCCGCAAGAGAAGCCTCGAACTTCTCCGGATGCTTATATGTGATATCGAGCACCGATGACATACGGTCGCCATATCGGGCGGGAAATCCTCCTGCCGAAAAATCAATGTCGGCCACCATATTGCTGTTAATAATCGACAAACCCTCCTGCTGACCCGAGCGTATCAGCATGGGGCGAAACACCTCCACACCGTTGAGATAAACACAATTTTCATCAAAACTACCACCCCTCACATTATATTGCGACGACAGTTCGTTGTGTGTGCTCACGCCCATTTGGGTGGCGATTATCTCCTCCACTCCGTTTCCCGTTGTCGACGGCATATTGCGCGTATATCCCGACTTAATGCGTTGCACAAGGTCTGTCTGCTTGCGCATTGCCGTGATGCCTGCCTCGCCCAACATCACAGACTTTGTCACTATCTTCATGTCAAAGCGCAAAGAGTCTTGCGCCCCTGAGGCAAAAACCACAAACTTCTTTGTGCGATAACCAAACATCATACACGTTACTACAAGCGAGTCTGCCCTGCTGCAAGTCACACTATATTTTCCACCCGTCCCGGTCATGGTAAATGCCCCCTGCTTTTCCACAATGATAGAAGCAAACTCCACCGGGGTTTCGTATTCATCCACCACCTTGCCATAAAGACAAATCTTGCTCTGAGCCAACACCTCGGTCACGCAGAGCAGTAGCACCACAACAAATGTTAAACACTTCCTATTCATCGATCAAATCAGGTCTTAGTGTCCGGGTGCGTTCCACAGACTGATTAAATTCCCACTCTTTTATTTTAGCCTCATTTCCCGACAATAATATTTCAGGAACTTTCCACCCCTTATAGTCTGCCGGACGGGTATAAATGGGCGCGGCAAGCAAATTGTCTTGAAAACAGTCTGACAACGCACTCTGGTCATCGCCTATCACACCTGGAATAACGCGCACCACGGCATCTGTCATCACCGCGGCAGCCAACTCGCCTCCCGTCAACACAAAATCGCCAATGCTAACCTCTTTTGTTATAAGGTGTTCACGAATGCGATGATCAATACCCTTGTAATGACCACAAAGAATGATGATGTTCTTTTTCAAAGACAATTCGTTTGCCATTGGCTGATCAAACTGTTTTCCGTCGGGCGAAGTGTATATTATCTCATCATATTCACGTTCTGAAGTGAGAGCAGAAATACAGTCATCTATGGGCTGACACTGCATCACCATGCCGGCAAATCCGCCAAAAGGATAGTCATCTACCCTGCGGTGTTTGTCTTTGGTATAGTCTCTAAGATTGTGTATATGAATTTCTGCCAGCCCTTTTTTCTGTGCACGTCCCACTATCGACTGCGTCATGAAAGGCTCAAGCATCTCTGGCAAAACCGTTATTATATCTATGCGCATATATACATTATTATAATTAAAACAAGACAATAAACAAGACCGTCTCCATTTGATAATCTAAAATTATAACGCTAAAAAGTTGTATTTATTATAAAAAGTGGTAATTTTGGCATGAGAAAAAACATCACTGTTCATTGCCATACTACACACACAACTCTGCCATGACACAAGAACAACAGATTTTGGAACTGCGTGACGAACTCCACCTCCACAACTACAACTACTACATAAAAAACCAACCCACCATTTCCGACCGCGAGTTTGACGAGAAAATGGCTCTTCTTATGGAATTGGAGAAACAACACCCCGAGATGTTTGACCCCAATTCACCCACCCAACGTGTGGGAAGCGACCTAAGCAACGATTTCAATCAAGTGAAACACCGCTACCCCATGCTTTCGCTCGCCAACACATACAACCGTGAAGAAGTGCAGGCATTCTACGACAGAGTGAAATCGGGACTCGGCAACGAAGACTTTAAAATCTGCTGCGAACTGAAATACGATGGCCTGTCAATCTCGCTGATATACCACAACGGAAAACTCGCCCGCGCAATCACCCGAGGCGATGGAATCGTGGGCGATGATGTCACAGCCAATGTGAAAACCATTCGCACCATTCCCCTCATACTCAACAAAGGTGATTATCCCGAAGATTTTGAAATACGCGGAGAGATACTTATGCCATGGCAAAGTTTCGACAACCTTAACAAACAACGCCAAGAAAAAGGCGAGCCTCTCTTTGCCAATCCGCGCAATGCCGCCGGAGGAACACTGAAGAGCAAAAAACCGGCGGTGGTGGCAGAGCGCAAACTCGATGCCTGCCTCTATTATCTGTTGGGCGACACCCTGCCCGGCGACAGCCATTACGAAAATCTGCAAACTGTGGCAAAATGGGGCTTTAAAGTGTCTGATGCCATGAAAAGAGTGTCAACGTTAGACGAAGTGATGGCATATATCGACTATTGGGACAAGGCTCGCGCCTCACTGCCCGTAGCAACAGACGGCATTGTGCTGAAAGTCGACTCCATACGCCAACAACAAATATTGGGCCACACCGCAAAAAACCCACGCTGGGCAATAGCATACAAATTTCAAGCCGAGCGCGCCTTGACACGGCTAAACTCCGTCTCCTACCAAGTGGGGCGCACAGGAGCCATCACACCCGTGGCAAACATGGAGCCTGTCTTGCTGTCGGGCACCATCGTGAAACGCGCCTCGCTCCACAACGAAGATATAATACGCTCTCTCGACCTTCACATCGGTGACATGGTCTATGTAGAAAAAGCCGGCGAGATTATCCCCCAAGTGGTCGGTGTAGACTATTCACAACGAGACGAAAGACACCCCGGCCAAAAAGTAGAATTCATTAAAACCTGTCCCCAATGCGGCTCTCCCTTGATAAGATATGAAAACGAAGCCGCTCACTATTGCACCAACGACTCGCTCTGTCCACCACAAATAAAAGGAAAGATCGAGCATTTCATTTCGCGCGATGCCATGAACATCGACTCCCTCGGCCCCGAAACCGTGGCAGAATATTTTGACCGTGGACTCATAAAAGACGTTGCCGACCTCTATCTCCTTAAAACAACCGACCTCATTGGCGAAAACGGCACAAAACTAAAATCCGCACAAAAAATCATCAATGCCATAGAAAAAAGCAAACAACAACCCTTCGACCGCACTCTCTATGCACTGGGCATAAGATTTGTTGGCAAAGTGACGGCAAAAAACATCGCTCATCGTTTCCTCACCCTTGACAACCTTATCAACGCCGTAAACAACAATCAACAACAACTGCTCGACACCGAGGGCGTGGGGGCAGTGATCGCCTCTTCCATTATTCACTATTTCAACGAACCAAAAAACATCGAAATTATCAATCGTTTGTGCCAATACGGACTGAATTTCAAGACAGAGCAGCAAACCACACCACAAAACGACACTCTCAAAAACCAAAACATTGTGATCAGCGGCACATTCACCCACCATTCGCGCGAAGAATACAAAAACATTATCGAAGCCCACGGAGGCAAAAACTCTTCGTCGATCTCTGCCAAGACTTCTTTCATTCTTGCCGGCGATAACATGGGACCCTCAAAACTTGAAAAAGCACAAAAACTATCCATAAAAATCATCAACGAAGAAGAATTTCTCGATCTTATCAAAACCACAAACAACTAAACCAATATGAAAAAACACATAATGGATTGGACTGTGTGTTGCAACGACA
The DNA here is from genome assembly GCA_029219385.1 of Prevotellaceae bacterium. Taxonomy (GTDB): domain Bacteria; phylum Bacteroidota; class Bacteroidia; order Bacteroidales; family Bacteroidaceae; genus UBA6382. Next base: position 44,331 of record JAQXTH010000021.1, read on the forward strand.
AACTCGACGAGCGACACATTCTGCTCAAACTAAAACCCGCAAATGGCATAATGCCGGCCATGAAGCCCGGTCAGTTTGTACAAGTAAAATCACCTGCCCCAAACGACACATTTCTGCGTTTGCCAATCTCCATAAACTATGTTGACAACGACCAACTGTGGCTCATGATACAAACCATCGGCGAAGGCACAAAGGCCTTGGCCTTTCTACGCAAGGGAGACAACATAAACCTTGTTTTGCCACTCGGCAACGGTTTTAGCACAGACAAAGCCACAGGCAAAATTCTGCTCGTAGGTGGCGGTGTGGGGGTCGCCCCCCTTTTGTGGACCGGCAAGATATTGGCAGACAACGGCACCTCGCCCACCTTTCTGCTCGGTGGACGCAACGCCGACGGCATTCTGCTTAAAGACAAGTTTCAACAAATTGGGCGCACTTTTGTCACAACCGAAGACGGCTCTTTGGGCGAGAAAGGCTTTGTTACGCAACACTCCCTACTCAAAGACGAGACTTTCGACTATATCATGACCTGTGGCCCCAAACCCATGATGATGGCAGTGGCTCGCTATGCCACCCAAACACACACCGAGTGTGAGGTGAGTCTCGAAAACATGATGGCCTGCGGCATAGGAGCATGTCTATGTTGTGTGGAGAAAACCGTCAGAGGCAACGTGTGTGTATGCAAAGAAGGACCCATATTCAACATAAAACAACTGACATGGCAAATCTGAAAACAAAAATCGCAGGACTCAGCCTGCGCAATCCGGTGATGACCGCTTCAGGCACATTCGGCTACGGTCTCGAATTTGAAGACTTTGTTCCTATGAGCAAACTCGGAGGTATCATTGTAAAAGGCACCACACTGAAACCACGCGAAGGCAACGACTATCCGCGCATGGCGGAGACAGCGAGCGGAATGCTCAACTGCGTTGGCCTGCAAAACAAAGGCGTTGATTATTTTGCCAAAGAAATATATCCCCAAATCTGTCATTTCGACACAAACGTGATAGTCAACGTCTCCGGCTCAAGTCCCGAAGACTATGCCGAGTGCGCTAAAATCGTTGAAGGACTTGACAACATACCTGCCATAGAACTCAACATCTCCTGCCCCAACGTAAAAGACGGAGGCATGGCGTTTGGCGTGACCTGCTCGGGTGCCGCCTCGGTTGTGAGAGCAGTGCGCAAAGCATATTCCAAAACCCTCATTGTGAAACTATCGCCCAACGTCACCAACATTGCCGAAATTGCACGTGCCGTTGAGGCAGAAGGAGCCGACAGCGTCTCGCTCATCAACACTCTTATGGGAATGTCGATCGACATTGAGAAAAGATGCTCACGCCTCAGCATAGGCACAGGCGGCCTGTCGGGACCGGCAGTCAAGCCCGTTGCCGTGAGAATGGTAAACCAAGTCTTTCATGCCGTAGGAATACCCGTCGTCGGATTAGGAGGAATAATGACAGCCACCGATGCCATCGAGTTTATCATGGCAGGTGCAACCGCTGTCGAAATAGGCACTGCCAACTTCATCGACCCCTCAGTGAGCGGAAAAATCGTTGACGGAATAAACCAATGGCTCGACGATCATAATATCGAAAACATCAACGACATCGTCGGAATAATCTAAAAAAAACAACCCAAAACGCACATACAAACATCAATGTCGTTTTGGGTTTAACACCTTTCTAATCACACACCTTACTGCCGGACTGCAACGCTCCGTTTCCATCGCCTCTACACTGCGCAAGAACTCACCTCGCAATTCAGGATAAAACCCACACATTCCAAAAGCAAGTCTCATACACAAAGCCTGTGTTGCGGGTTTCTCGCACATATCAACCATGCGGGCCAAACAAAAATCAAGAAAATCCACCCTCAACTCCCCTTTGGCAATACCCATTCGTTCCACAATGCTAAGCGACAACCGGCGCACAGACCTATCGTTTGTCGTCATTGCAAGATCCATAAACTCGTCCTTCAATGGGTCCAAACTTGCAATCTCGCCTTTGCCTGCCTTGGAAACACACAATAAAGCATTGCGCACAACACGACAATCTCCATCATGCAAAAACCGTCGGCAAAAACCAACAATATCACCCCCTGCCCTTATTTCGTTGCAAATCTGCAATGAAAGAGCCCGATTATATCGTCCAACAAGCAAATCTCTCTCTGTCATAGTGCAAAAAATAATCCATAAAACACAAACCCACAAATTGCAAACAAGTTTTTAAACAAAAAAACGCCCGAAGCCATTAAACTCCGAGCGTTTCTTTTTCTAATTAACTTTTTAGGTTTGCGGAGAGAGGGGGATTCGAACCCCCGAACCGCTTTTGACGGTTACACGCTTTCCAGGCGTGCCTCTTCAGCCACTCGAGCACCTCTCCTTTTTTTAACGGCGCAAAGGTAAGTCATTTTTGCGAGACAACCAAACCAAACAAGATATTTTCAACTTTTTGAACCAACATGGCGAAACAAACATTTTTCACAACGCCAACTCCAACATCACCGGGCAATGGTCGGAACCATATATATCACACAATATGCGCGCGTCCTTAACACTCGACTTCAACCTCTCAGAAACAAGATAATAGTCAATGCGCCAACCGGCATTCTTCTCACGCGCCTTGAAACGATACGACCACCACGAATATACATCAGTCACGTCGGGATTTAACAACCTGAACGTGTCGACAAATCCACTGTCAAGCAATTGGGTGAACTTATCGCGCTCCTGGGGCGTGAACCCTGCATTCTTGGTGTTAGTCTTGGGGTTTTTGAGATCTATCTCCTTGTGAGCCACATTGAGGTCGCCACAAATCACAACCGGCTTCTGCCTGTCGAGCATGGAGACGTAGTTGCGAAAATCATCGTCCCACTCCATGCGATAGTCCAAACGCTTCAACCCGTCTTGGGAATTGGGCGTATAAACCGTGACATAATAAAACTTGTCAAACTCAAGTGTGATCACTCTGCCCTCGTGATCGTGAGCGTCGATGCCAAGTCCTAAAGATACACTTTGAGGTGCAACACGCGAATAGACCCCCGTGCCGCTATATCCTTTTTTATCGGCATAATTCCAATAACTATGATAACCTTCAAATTCCAAATTCAACTGTCCGTGTTGCATTTTTGTCTCCTGCAAAGAAAACAAGTCTGCCCCACTGCTAAGAAACGTTTCCTCAAACCCCTTGCCGACACAGGCTCTGAGGCCGTTCACATTCCACGAGATAAAGCGCATAAGCATAAGTTTTTTGTAATACAGTTGCAAAAGTATCGAAAGTTTGATTAACTTTGCAACAAAAAGCAGGATAATTTCAATGAAGATACTCAAATCACACATATTCCTATATTTAATTGTGGCATTTTGGTGCGCCACAACCGCCAAGGCTCAACTTGTTGCCGACAAAAAGACACAAAACGTCGGTGACGTCAGACTATACTCCGAAAACAGCGTGACGTTCACACTTAAAAACCAAAACGCCACTCCGCTCAACATCACAAAAATCGTCACCTCAAACTCGCTCGTAAAGGCCACCGCCGAAGCCTTGTCGCTCGCCCCCAATGCCACAACCACCCTTCGCGTCGAAAGTTCCACACCGTTGGCAGGCAGGTTTACCCACGCCATCTACATCTATACCGACCAAAGCGAGCAACCTCTGAAACTCAACGTGAAAGGTCGCGGCTTTCTCAATCCCGACGACATGAAATATTCTGCCGATAGTCGCAACAAATCAGAAGCATTTGCCGTTGATTTTGGCGACTTGGCATTCAGCACCGACAACATCGAATTTGACTATGTCAACGTGGGCGATGTGGTGAGCAAAACAATCTATGTGACAAACAACGGCAACAACAACTGTGAGCCAAACCTGCTTTTGCTGCCAAAATACCTCTCGGTCAAGGCAAGCCCCAAAGTGTTGAGACCCGGTCGGCGTGGCTATCTCGTGGTCACCCTCGACAGCCGCAAACTCGACCAACGCATAGGGCTCACCCAAAACGTGGTCTATGCAAGTAGTTTTGCCGGCGAAAAAGCCGCCAAAGAAAACGCCATTCCCGTTTCTATCGTTTTGTTTGACACAACCTCGGTGATACACAGCGACAATGCACCCTCCCTCGAATTGAGCACCACCCAACTGCTGTTGCCGCCATTAAAGCGCAGCAAGGTGAAAGGTGAAGTGACAATCACAAACAACGGAAAATCCAACCTCCAAATAAAGTCGCTGCAAACATTCCACCCTGCCATCAACGTGTCGCTGCCCAAGACAACCATCATGCCCGGCGAAACAATAAAACTAAAAGTGGCAATGGTAAGAAAGTATATAGACAAGTCAAACGCCGGCCACCGCATACTGATGATTACCAACGACTACAAAAACCCCGTGGTGCTCATCACGGTTGACAACCAATAATCACTCACCCCCCACTCACACACATAGACAAAAATGCAACACCCCGAAAACGACACCCGATACGAAGGTCTCAAAGTCGAGACTAGCCCCGAAAATCCGGGAGTGATAAACCCATATCTTGCAAAAAAACCTCGTGCACGTAAACGACAACTTTCAGCCAATGATTATGTGGAAGGCATTCTCAAGGGAGACGTAACAATACTAAGCCGCGCCGTCACACTGCTCGAAAGCACACTGCCCCAACACGAAGCCATTGCCCAAGAAGTGATAGAGCGTTGCCTGCCCCACTCGGGCAACTCGGTGCGCATTGGCATAAGCGGAGTACCGGGAGCCGGCAAAAGTACCTCGATAGACGAGTTTGGAATATACGTGCTCAACAATCGAGGTGGAAAACTTGCGGTCTTGGCGATTGACCCCACTTCGGAACGAACAAAAGGCTCCATTCTCGGCGACAAGACACGCATGGAAAAACTTGCCATACACCCCGACTCTTTCATTCGCCCCAGTCCAAGCAGTGGTTCTCTGGGCGGAGTGGCTCGCAAAACACGCGAAACGGTAGTGCTCTGCGAGGCAGCCGGCTACAACACCATTTTTATCGAGACCGTCGGAGTGGGACAAAGCGAAACAGCCTGCCACTCAATGGTAGACTTCTTTCTGTTGCTGCAAGTGGCAGGAACGGGCGATGAACTGCAAGGTATCAAGCGCGGCATAATGGAAATGGCAGATGGCATCGCCATAAACAAATGCGACGGAGACAACATTGAGCGCTGCAAAGTGGCTGCCGGCCACTACGCCAACGCCCTTAGGCTCTTCCCCGTGCCGGAAAGCGGACTAATACCAAACGTGCATACCTATTCGGGACTGTTTGGAACAGGCATTGCCGAATTATGGAACGACATCTTCAATTATATCGAGACGGTGAAAAGCAACGGTTGGTTCAATCGCCGTCGTCGTCGCCAAAACCTCTATTGGATGTATGAAACCATTGACCAACGCCTGCGCAACACTTTTTATCAAGACCCCGAGATAAGCACCATGCTCGACGAGGCAAAACAAAACATCGAGCAAGGAAGACAAACCTCTTTTGTCGCTGCCCAAAGATTGCTCGACCTCTATTTTGAGAGGTTAAAAAAGTAAAACTCATAATTTGTTTTGCGCGAAACCAGAAATCGTTAGAGACAAGGGACAAAGAAAGCAGTCTTGCCTCTAACGATTTTTATTTATCAATGTGTTTTGTTTTTTTACTAAAATCTTCGCCTTATTTTGCAGATTTCAGCAGGTAATCTCTTATTGGAACAATGGCACGAGGTTTGTTCAATTCCAAAGGTTCGCTCTCGACTCCATAGCGATTGATTGCCGTGACGGCATAATAGGGCAGCAACGCTTGTGGAACGGGCATGGGAAGCAACAACGAAGTGTCTTCCACATTGGTTTGGTAGATATTGGCTGCGTTTTCAATATCTACAGGATAGTTATTGCTGCGATATATCACATAAGTGCAACCCTCAACCGGCGACCACGACAACTTGGTGTCAGACGCGCCATAAAAGATTTCTCCACTTTCGGGCCGCACGGGCATGGGAACATTGTCGCCCGTCAGAGCCGGAGGCAAAGCCCTGAGGCGGTAGAGATTGTTCTTTAATAATGTATGTATTCCCTTGGGATTGTCGGTGACAAAGCGCGAACGGAAAAACACCTGCCCTCCTGCCCCCTTGGCACGACAAAACTCAATCTCGTTTTCCATGACCGAGCGCGGCCAGTCTTTTTGGTTGCGGTCGATGAGATAAACGCCCAATCCGGCAGCAATGCAACGACCGTTGGCATCGTCTTGCCAATCAATCAAAAACGGATAAAAATGGTTTCCCCTGAAATACATCATTGGCATAAGAATATCCATCCACCCTTCTTTGAGCCACAGTTTGGCATCTTGGCATACTGCCCTATAAGCATTCCAGCCTCCCGAGGGATAGCGTTTTGTGTCGTCGTATTTGCCCACGGGGCTGCAACTGATTGCAACCCACGGTTTCAGGGCTTTCACTCTGTCGTGAACGGCCTTGACGCAGCGCGAAATATTGTCTCTGCGCCACGAAGCCACCGACTGCCCTTTAGGCGCGTAGCGCGAATATGTGGCAGCGTCATTAAACTTCACTTCTTTCTCGGGGTAGCGTATATAATCGAGACTTATTCCGTCGACATCATAATTTCTTACTATCTCCTCGCATATCGAAGCGAGATAGTCGGCCGTTTCGGGCATTCCCGGATTGAGCATATATGATTCGTTGGTCTTGAGACACAATTGAGGCACTCGGCGCTCTATGGCTTTTTGTCCGAGGGCTTTTGACTGCGCAAACTTGTTGGCAGGGATTGCCACCACCCATGCGTGAAATTGCATTCCTCTTTTGTGGCATTCCTCAACGGCAAAAGCAAGTGGGTCGTAGCCGGGATTGCCGCCATAGCGTCCGGTGAGACAAGCGTCCCACGGTTCTATGGCCGAGGGATAAACAACCGTTCCCCTTATGCGCATTTGCATAACCACCGCATTGAAATTTGCCGCGGCGAGTTTGTCTAAGATGTCACACAACTGTTGACGCTGCTTTTTGGCGCTCTCTCTGTTCGTTGCCTTGATCGAAGGCCAGTCGAGACCATTGAGAGTGGTGAGCCACACTGCCCTCAGTTCGCGCTTAGGACTTTTTGGCGTGATTTGCGAACGTGCTACAAGACTAATTACAAAGAAAAAAAACAAAAAAAAGTATCTTGACATATCTGAATTGCGGTGTATTGTTAATTTCTTGCAAAAATAGCATTTTTCTTTTGTTTTTATATGGCAAATAGCGAATAATTGCCTATTTTTGTATGCAGATAAGCCATACAAAGGGCAGCAAAGCAATGTTTACCACCTCTGTCGGCATAACAATAACAAACAATTAAAACATCTTATTTATGAAGAAAATCGTATTGGCACTCTGTCTTTTAATGGGAGTTGCAGTGAGCAAGGCTCAGTTTGAACAAGGCACGAAATATGTCGGTGCCTCTGTGTCGGAGTTTGGTATGTCTTACAGTTCGTGTGAGAAGTTTCGCTTTGGCATTGATGCCACCGCCGGCTATTTTCTCTACGACGGAATTATGCTGAAAGCTAACGTGGGATATAGCCACAAACCTCATTTCGACGACATCACCCTTGGTGTGGGTGGCAGATATTACTTCACCCAAAACGGCATTTTCCTCGGTGCAGGCCTTGAATATTGCCACGAGACCAAGAGTTACAACGATTTGCGCATTCCGGTCGAAGCCGGCTACTGCTTCTATCTCAACAACCATGTGAGCATCGAACCGGCTGTTTATTACAAAATGTCGCTCAACGACTTCAGCGACAAGAGTGCCGTAGGTCTGAAGATTGGTTTTGGCCTGTATTTCTAAAACAGAGAGGGCTTTGTCTCTCTATCTGATTTTGCAACATGAAAAACAAAACGCCAATCGTTTTGCCCGAATTAAACAATGCAGCAGAGCCAAAGGTTCTGCTGCATTGTTGTTGTGCCCCATGCTCATCTGCCATTTTGGAATGGTGCGAAAACAACCATATAAAACCCACGGTGTTTTACAGCAATTCCAACATCTTTCCCCACACAGAATACTTTCATCGCTTAAATGAGATAAAAAACTTTTTGCTTCAACGAGACATTGACTTCGTCGAAGATACATACGACCACGATTTGTGGTTTGAGCATATAAAAGGGTTGGAAAACGAACCCGAGCGTGGCCAGCGATGTCTTAATTGCTTTGAGTTCAGACTGAAGCGCGCTGCTCTCTATGCTGCACAACACAGTTATAATGTTCTTGCCACCACATTGGCCTCGTCGCGTTGGAAGAGTTTGGAACAGATAGCCTCAGCCGGCCAAAGGGCCGTTGAGTCGGTTGCGGAAATCTCAAAGGTTGTTTTTTGGAATCAAAACTGGCGCAAGGGCGGTCTGCAAGAGCGACGCAACTCTCTGCTGAAAGAATATGGCTTCTACAATCAGCAATATTGTGGTTGTGAATATAGCATGAGATCCTCTCGGTCAATCCTCAAAGCCGATATTTAACCTAACGGAGGGGTAACTTCTCTCTTAGGAATTGCGCAGTGTGGCTCTCCTTGCATTTTGCCACTCGTTGCGGTGACCCCTCAACAACTATTTGTCCACCGCGATCTCCCCCGTCGGGACCAAGATCTATGATATGGTCAGCCGACTTGATTATCTCCATGTTGTGCTCAACAATCACAATGGTGTGGCCGCGCTGCAAAAGGGCCTCAAACGCCCTCAGCAACACGCTGATGTCGTGAAAATGAAGTCCTGTGGTTGGTTCGTCAAATATAAATAGTGTAGGTTGAGCCTTTTCTCCGGCAAGAAACGACGCAAGTTTCACACGCTGATTTTCTCCCCCCGAGAGTGTCGACGAGGGTTGTCCCAACTTGATATACCCGAGGCCGACATCTTGCAGAGGTTTTATGCGCCGGGCTATGGCAGCCTGGTTGTTGCGAGTGAAAAAGTCGATTGCTTCATCTACTTCCATATCAAGAATATCACTGATGTTTTTACCGGCAAACCTCACTTCGAGCACGTCTTTCTTGAAGCGCTTGCCATGACATTCCTCACACTCGATCTCCATGTCGGCCATAAACTGCATGGAGACTTTTATTTTTCCCTCACCATTACAATTGTCGCAACGTCCGCCCTCGGCATTAAACGAAAATGTGGCAGCCGAAAAATCCATTTGCACGGCAAGCGGTTGCTCGGCCATAAGGCGACGTATTTGGTCGTAGGCTTTAATATAGGTCACAGGATTGCTGCGCGAAGAAGTGCCTATGCCCGATTGGTCTATCAAGGTCACTCCCTTTATGGCATTAAGATCTCCCTCAATAGACAAGTGTTCGCCCGGCCTATCACAAGGCTCGTCAAAATGTCGTTTTAATCCTCTATAAAGAATATTTGTAACAAGGCTCGACTTGCCACTTCCACTCACGCCCGTCACCACCGTCATCACATTTAAGGGAAAAACAACATCTATCCCTTTAAGATTGTTGGCTCTCGCCCCTCTCACAATGATTTTCTTGTTCGACACCCTTGTGGATTTAGGCACCGGGATGGTTTCTTCGCCCAAGAGAAATTTCACCGTGTGGCTACTGCCATTGGGCTTCATGTCGGCCACCGTTCCACTAAAGACAATTTGTCCACCCTTGATGCCGGCTTGGGGACCAATATCGATGATATAATCTGCCGCGCGCATTATTTCTTCATCGTGTTCTACCACCACAACCGTGTTGCCCAATCGCTGCAACTTGCGCAACACAGAGATTAGTTTTTGCGTGTCTTTGGAATGAAGACCGATTGAAGGCTCGTCAAGTATATAGAGCGAACCCGTAAGACAACTTCCCAAAGAGGTCGCAATGCTTATGCGCTGACTTTCACCACCCGACAATGTGTCGGCAGTGCGGTCGAGAGTGAGATAACCCAAGCCCACATCGAGCAAAATCTCAAGTCGTTTCTTTATCTCATCAATCAATATAGGAAAATCATCTCCATTGAGTGGCTTGAATATTTCATAAAGGCGCGCCACCGACATCGAGGTGAAGTCTGTTATGCTATAACCCATGAACTTCACATATTCCACTTCTTTTTTCAGTCGCTTGCCGTGGCACACGGGACAAATCGTCTTTCCACGATAGTGGGCCAACATCACACGGTATTGTATCTTATATTGGCTGCGCCTCACCATGCTGAAAAACGCATCAATAAAAACTTGCCGGTCTTCGGGCAAAGATTGTTCTTCTGCGTCACCATGCCAAAGAATATCTTTCTGTTCTTTTGTCAATGTATAATAAGGTGCGAAAATCGGGAAACCTTTTTTGCCTTGCCTTTCGCAAAACACACGTCTCCACTCTCCCATTTTCTCACCCCTCCAACACTGCACGGCTCCATCATAAACCGACAAAGCAGAATTGGGTATCACCAAAGCCTCGTCAATGCCTATCGTCATGCCAAAGCCCTCACAATGTGGACATGCTCCGGCCGGAGAATTAAATGAAAACATGGCATCGTTAGGACGCTCAAACACTATGCCGTCGCGCTCAAAAGCAATGCTGAATTTGCGCACCTCTTTTTCTGAGCGCTTGCGCACAAAACACTGCTGATTTCCCTCATCGAAAGCCGTCTCCACACTCTCGCGCAATCTCGACATAAAATCAGCGTTCGACTTGACACTGAGTCTGTCGACCAACAAAGTAATTTGACTATCAGGCAAAACCTTCACCCCGTTTTGCATAAGAGTCTCTATGTCTATGATCTCGCCGTCTACAACCACTCGCGAAAAACCCTGACGGGCGGCAACCTCGAATTGCTTCTTCAAATCAACCCCCTTGGCAATGGCAAAGGGACATTCGATTGTGAAATGCTGCTGCTCGCCAAGACTCATCACATAGGCCACCACGTCTTCTATCGTGTCGCTTTTAACCTCTTCTCCACTTACGGGCGAAAATGTTTTGCCTGCTCGCGCAAAAAGCATACGAAGATAATCGTAGATCTCTGTTGTGGTGGCAACCGTTGAACGGCGGTTGCGATTGGTGACCCTCTGCTCTATGGCAATGGCCGGTGGAATGCCCTTGATAAAATCACACGGGGGCTTCTTCAGTCTGCCCATAAATTGTCTTGCATAACTCGACAGACTCTCCACATAGCGCCGTTGCCCCTCTGCATAAAGGGTGTCGAAAGCCAAACTTGACTTTCCGCTTCCGCTCAATCCTGTTATCACGACAAACTTTCCGCGGGGAATTTCAACATCAATCCCCTTCAGATTGTTCACCCTGACACCTTTGGCTTGTATGCTGCCTTCCACGATTATTTCTGCATTAAAAAACTAAAGCACTACTGTTCGGCTACCACCGCATAAAACTCCACATCAACCTCACCGTTATTCTTTATGCTGTGGCTCTCTCCTTTGGGGCAATAGTGACACCGACCCTCACGCAAGACAGATGTCTCGCCTTCGTGAAGCAGCGTTGCCTCTCCTTTCAACATAAAAATCACCTCGCAGTTTGTTGTGTGGGTATGCAGTCCAATACTTGCTCCCGGAATGAGCCGCCCTTTCATTATGCGCACTTTTCCGTCAAACATCATCTTGGCGGCATAGTCTTTTTCGCCACCTTTGAAATTAGGAAATATTTCTTCAGCAATATTATTAAAATCAATCGTCATGGTAATAAGAATTGTTTGCGACGACAAAGTTAGCAACTAAAAAGGGCTAATCCAAATATATAAAACCAAAAAAAGCAAAATCACGCCATACTGTTGATTATTTCTTTGTCTGCCGAAATTTTATTTGTAATTTTGTTGTGTAAAAAACACTCTTTATTCCATTCCTATAAAAATTCTATTTTAAAATGTCATCAATCAAAAAACTAACACTACTCTTTATTCTTATTCAAATATTTTGTTTGGCAACATCGGCCCAATCACCCAACCCCAAGCGCGAGTTTCGCGGCAGTTGGATACAATGTGTCAACGGACAATTTCAGGGAATGTCGCGCGACGCAATGCAGTCAGAACTCACCCGTCAACTCAACGCTTTGCAAAAATGCAATATCAACGCTGTGTTTTTTCAAGTAAGGGCAGAGGGCGATGCGCTCTATCCAAGCCTTTTGGAGCCGTGGAGCAGATTTCTCTCGGGCAGACAAGGAGTGGCCCCCTCGCCCATGTGGGACCCTCTCCAATGGATGATAGACCAGTGCCACAATCGAGGCATGGAACTCCACGCATGGATAAACCCTTACAGAGCAAAAACCGCAGGAACCACCACGTTGGCCGACAACCACCCATACATAAAAAACCCATCCTTGTTTTTCAACTATGGCAAACTTATATTGTTTAATCCCGCGCTCACCGAAAACCGCGAGTATATCTGCGAAGTAGTTGCCGATATAGTCTCTCGTTATGATGTAGACGGCATTCACATCGACGACTATTTCTATCCCTATCCTGAAGCCGGCTCTGCTATTCCCGACTCACAAGATTTCGCCCGCTATGGTGCAGGCTTCGCTTCGATTGCAGATTGGCGACGCGACAATGTAAGTCGACTGATTCACTCGCTCCACGAAACAATAAAGCGCATCAAACCTTGGGTGAAATTCGGCATTTCTCCTTTTGGCATTTACCACAACACTCGGTCGGGCAACGAAGTGCCGGGCAGCAACACTGCCGGACTGCAAAACTACGATGACCTCTATGCCGACATAATGCTTTGGACCTCCAAAGGCTGGATTGACTACAACATTCCACAAATTTATTGGGAAATAGGCCACAAGACTGCCGACTATGACACACTGATACGCTGGTGGTCAAAATACACCTCCAACCGACCTCTGTTTATCGGGCAAGACATAAACAGAACCGTCAAAGCTTCCGACCTTAAAAATCCCAACATAAACCAATTGCCCGAAAAATTTAGACTCCAACGCTCACTGCCCGGCATTGACGGCAGTTGTATGTGGTATTCTGCTGCCATAGCCGACAACACCGGCATGATTGCCGATGCCCTTGCCGGCAACTATCACAAATATCCGGCCCTGATCCCACAAATGCCTTTCAAAGACAACAAAGCCCCAAAAAAAGTGAAAGGCGCAAAAGTGTTGTGGACCAACGACGGCCCCGTTTTGGTTTGGCTCGAAAACAAAACCTCCGACGAAATGCAACGCCAAGTGAGATATGTTGTATATCGCTTTGCCCAAAACGAAAAAACAGACCTTAACAACCCCAAAAACATTGTTACCATCACCTCACAGACTTTTCTCAAACTGCCCTACAACGGTGGAGACAATAAATATAAATATGTCATCACGGCACTCGACCGCTCATGGAACGAATCCAAAGGCAAATCACTCAAAGTAAAACTCTGAATCCCTATGAATTTATTTATAAACCATACCCCCATTGAGACACAATGCTCTACGCTCGACAAACTCGCCCAAAGCCAAAGTCTGCCCCAAAAAGGCGTCGCCATCGCCATTGACAACAAAATGATACCCCGGCAACAGTGGGCAGAGACTCCTCTTCACGAAAACATGCAAATAACCATACTGAAAGCATTTTGCGGAGGCTGAAAACACACTTCTAATATGACCGAAATAATCAAACACAGAGGCCGTCTGCAATTCATCACCCACAAAACTCTCCATTTAGACGAGTTGGCGGGTGCCGAAGCTGTGCTCAGGGGAGGGTGTCGCTGGATACAACTGCGCATGAAGCAGGCAACAACCAACGAAATTATAGAAATGGGTCACAAAATGCGCCAACTCTGCGACAAATACGAAGCCACCCTCATAATCGACGACCACGTTGAACTCGTAAAGGAGATAAAAGCTGATGGCGTTCACCTCGGACAAAACGATATGCCAATCAATGAGGCGCGAGCCACGCTTGGCGAACAATATATCATCGGTGGCACAGCAAACACAGCCGAACAGGCAATCGAACATTATAAAAGAGGTGCCGACTATGTGGGCTGCGGTCCTTTCAGATATACCACCACGAAACAAAACCTCTCACCCATTCTCGGGCTCGATGGCTATAAAGATATTATCCACCGCCTTAACGAGGCACAAATCAACATTCCCGTGGTGGCAATCGGAGGCATCACACTCAACGACATTAACGACATAATGCAAACCCTCGTAGACGGCATAGCCCTCTCGGGAGCAATATTAAACGCACCAAACCCCACCGATGAAACACAAAACATCGTAAGAATAATCAACACGCTTTAAAATCTTTATTAAACAAAAATGAAAAATCTAATCATAGCCGACAAAGAATTTCAATCCCGACTTTTTCTCGGCACCGGAAAATTCAGCAGCCACCCACTCATGGCTCAAGCCATAAAGGCCTCTCAAACCGAAATGGTCACACTCGCAATGAAACGCGCAGAACTCAACGACAAAGAAGATGACTTCGTTTCTCATATCCAACTGCCCAACATCAACCTTCTGCCCAACACAAGCGGAGTGAGAGATGCACAAGAAGCCATCTTTGCTGCTCAGATGGCACGCGAAGCCTTTGACACTCCGTGGTTGAAACTCGAAATTCACCCCGACCCTCGCTACCTTTTGCCCGATTCCATAGAGACACTCAAGGCCACAGAACAGTTGGTCAAAATGGGCTTCATCGTTTTGCCCTATTGCCAGGCAGATCCCACCCTTTGCAAACACCTTGAAGAAGCCGGAGCCGCTGCCGTGATGCCGCTTGGAGCACCCATCGGCACAAACAAAGGACTCAAAACCCTCGACTTTCTGAATATCATCATAGAACAGTCAAACGTGCCGGTCGTGGTAGATGCCGGCATAGGCTCGCCAAGCCATGCCGCTCTGGCAATGGAAATCGGAGCCGATGCCTGCCTTGTAAACACAGCCATCGCCGTGGCTGGCAACCCCGTGGAAATGGCAGTGGCATTCAAAGAAGCAATAGTAGCAGGCCGACGCGCCTTTGAAGCCGGACTCGCCGTTGAGACACCCTCACTTGAGGCTCGGGCAAGTTCACCGCTCACATCTTTTCTCGACTAACCCACTTTCCCCAACACAATGACCCCACAACAAAAACGCAGATACAGTCGCCACATCTTGCTCAACGGTTTCGGCCTCGAGGGACAAGAAAAAATCCTCGCCGGCAAAGTGCTTGTTGTCGGTGCCGGCGGATTGGGTTCGCCCATACTGCAATATCTCGCGGCTGCCGGCATTGGACATATCGGCATTATGGACGGCGATATGGTGAGCCTCTCAAACCTTCAGCGCCAAACGATCCACACAACCTCCGACATCTCGCGCCCCAAGACAGACTCTGCCAAAGAAAAGATCTTGGCACTCAACCCAGAAGTTCGTGTCACGACATTTCCATATTTCATCACTCAAGACAATGCCCTCGACATTATTCGTCCATACGACTTCATAATTGATGCCACCGACAATTTCTCAGCCAAATACATTATCAATGATGCGTGTGTAATGCTTTCAAAACCCTTTTCGATGGCCGGTGTAAATCGCTATGGAATGCAAGTCACAACCCACCTCGTCGGCTCTGCCTGCTACAGGTGTTTCTTTCCCGAACCCCCTGTCCAAGAAGAGGTGGAAACCTGCGCCATGGTTGGCGTGTTAGGCTCGATCGTGGGAATGTGTGGCACCATTCAAGCCACCGAATGCATCAAACACCTTAGTGGCGTCGGCCAACTGCTCACCAACCGACTACTCTGTATCGATGCTCTGACAATGCAGTTTTCCACCATAAAAATTGAGCGAAATCCCGACTGCCCCCTTTGTGGCAATTCTCCCTCGATAAACCAACTGAGAGAATATGCCTTTAAACCATGCAAACAACAATAAATTCACAAACAAAATGTTTTCCGACATAATAAATCAAATAAATTGGGACGACACAACTCGCAACATCTATTCAAAAACAGATGCCGACGTGCGCCGCGCCCTCTCAAAACAACACTGCGACATCAATGATTTCATGGCACTCATTTCCCCCGCTGCCGAGCCATATCTTGAGCAAATGGCACAATTGAGCCGACACTTCACCGAGAAACGCTTTGGTCGCGTCATGTCGATGTTCATTCCCCTCTATATCACCAACTCCTGCACCAACTCCTGCATCTACTGCGCCTTCCACAGCCAAAACAAGATGCCACGAGTGATACTCACCCCCCAACAGATTGAAAACGAATTTAAAGCCATCAAACAACTCGCCCCATTCGAAAACATTCTGATTGTCACAGGCGAAAACCCCATAAAGGCAGGTGTTCCCTATATCGCCCAAAGCATAGACATCGCAAAAAAATATTTCGCCAACATAAAAATAGAAGTGCAACCCCTCGACACCCCCGACTATGAAACACTCATCGCCCACGGACTTAACGGAGTGATTTGTTTTCAAGAAACCTACAACCAAGCCAACTACAACATCTATCACCCCCGCGGCATGAAGTCAAACTACGAGTGGCGACTCAATGGATTCGACCGCATGGGCAAAGCCGGAGTCCACTCCATTGGCATGGGCGTGTTGATAGGTCTCGAAAAAGAATGGCGCACAGACATCACCATGATGGCCACCCACCTGCGCTACCTGCAAAAACAATATTGGCGCACAAAATATAGCGTAAACTTCCCTCGCATGAGACCTGCCGAAAACCAAGGCTTCCAACCCAACTGCATAATGAGCGACCGCCAATTGGCTCAGGCAACTTTTGCCATGAGAATATTCGACCACGATGTAGACATCTCCTACTCCACACGCGAACCCGCATACATACGTGACAATATGGCGCGCCTCGGAGTCACCACAATGAGCGCAGAGAGCAAAACACAGCCCGGTGGCTACTACACCTATCCCGAAGCTCTCGACCAATTCTCGGTAAACGACAACCGAACTGCCAAACAAATATGCCACCAACTCGCCACCCTCGGCATAACCCCCGTTTGGAAAGACTGGGACACATCATTTGACAAAACCCACCTCGCTTCTGCCCGATGAAGATAATCCTGATCACTCTACCAGACTTCCATGCCTCTGAAGCCGACGAGATAAACTCCATGTTCGATGCAGGACTTCCCCTGCTCCACGTTCGCAAACCCAAAGCCTCTCTTCAAGAAACAGAAGAATTCATTCTCAAAATCAGCCCACGCCATAGGGCGCAAATAGTGATCCACAACCATTTCTCACTCATCGAGAAACTGTCTTTGCGAGGAGCACATCTCGGAGCAGGACGCACCATTGACCCTCGGCACTTCAACAAACAACTCTCCTTTTCGTGCCACACAATCAACGAAGTAAAGACCCGGAAACACAACTACAACTATGTGTTTCTCAGCCCCATATTCAACAGCCTGTCAAAAAAGGGCTACACCTCACCTTTCACTGCCGACCAACTCACCCAAGCATCTCTCAACGGAACAATCGACCACAAAGTATTTGCTCTGGGCGGAATAACCCCCTCTGTATTGCCCCTTGTCGGACAATGGCATTTCGGAGGAGTTGCTCTGCTCGGCGATGTTTGGCAACACGAAAATCCCGTTGGGAGACTACAACAATGGCTAAGCCTTTTATAAACCATTATCGTTTGAGACATTTTAGACATGATCAGCCTACAAGAGCGTATGAGGAGAAAATGTCACAAAATCCTTTTCTTTTTAATTCCCCTACTCCGAGTTTTTGCCATTAGATTTTGTTTACCCCCAAAATTCGGTCGGCAATGGCTTTCGCAAAAGCCCGGTCGGGTTTTTGCGTTTCGGTGAGAGGCAGAGCGTCAACAGGCAGAAAACGACGCGGCACCTCATATCTGTCAAGAACCTCTCTGCAAACAGACTCAAGCGTCGAGACATCATCACCCTCCCTATACAGCAACACAAGAGCCTCACCAAGTTTCTCGTCGGCAACACTGGTTAAAACAAAGGGCAAGCTTGTATGAGAAGAGAGTTTCCGCTCGATAAGTTCTATTTGCAATTTAATTCCGCCCGAACAAACAACATTATCTTTGCGCCCCATAACAAAAAACGAGCCGTCGGCCATCAACTCCGCCAAATCGTTGGTGACAATCTTTTCATCGCTCACGCGAGGAGCATTTATGCACAAACGATTGTCTTCCGTCAGCGTCACTTCAACACCCGGCAAGGGCTTGTAACCTCGCTCGCCACTCCCACCGTTCACACGCCTCATGGCGATGTGGGAGAGGGTCTCCGTCATACCGTATGTGCTCCACACGTTGTTGGGAAACAAGCGCAACTTCTCTTCCAGGCTTGGCGACAACGGTCCTCCCCCAATAATCAGTTGTCTGACCCCCTTCATCAACGATGTTTCCCGAGCATTGGTCAATGTCTCGACCACCTGCATAGGCGTTAGGGCAGCAAACACGGGCGAGAAATCAAGCGTTCTGAACGGATGGGAAGACGGCGACACACTAACGAGGCGCAATTCTCCAACCATGCTTCTCACCACCATCATTTTTCCTGCCACATAGTCCATCGGCAAACACAGCAAAGCCGTATCACCTTTCTTTAAACCAAGAAAAGAAAGTGTCGCCTCGGCGCTCGAAATCATTCGACTCTTCTCCGCAAGAAATTTCTTTGGTCTGCCGGTAGACCCCGATGTTTTCATCTCGACTGTTGACGAAGCACTTCTAAATTCGTTTTCAAAACGAGCAACTTCTTTCTCAAATCTTCTTTGTTGCTCACTGCGAAACCACAGTTTGTCGCCCTCAAGAGAGAGGTCTGTCAGGGAAAAGTTTTTTTCAAAGAGTTGTCCAGTGCCAAGTCCCTGAGGAAATGTGCAGTCTGTCGTTTGGGCTGCCCATTGCGAAATGGCATTAAGCCCCACGTTGCTTTCGAGCGCCGACGTGATCCAAAACCCGATATTGCGCCGCCGAGCCTCTTCTATCCATTGCTCACAACCGTAGATACCACCGTGGAGCGTGGGTTTAAGGATAATATATTGCGGCATGACGGTGTCGAGCAATCTTTGCTTGTCTTCCAACCTGTTAATGCCAATCAATTCTTCATCAAGGGCTATGGGCACCGGGGTCTCTCTGCACAATCGCGCCATCTGCGCCCATTGGTGTTGGCGTATGGGCTGCTCTATGCTGTGAACATCGAGCTCATGCAACCGCTCAAGCACCTCGCGAGCCTCAACGGGAGAAAATCCGCCGTTGGCATCAACTCTGATTTGCAATTTCTCCGTAGGGAAACGCCGACGCAAACTCGTCAACAATGCAAGTTCCCTATCAAAAGCGATTGCGCCTATTTTTATCTTGATGCACTTGAAGCCACCTTTGAGTTTTTCCTCCACTCGCGCCACCATTTCATCATAAGACCCCATCCACACAAGGCCGTTGATGGTGATAGGGGTCTCACACCGCGTGAAAGCATTGTCGAAAAGACAAAGATTGTTTCCCCTTTGCGCCCCTCTGAGCGAGAGCAGGGCTGTTTCGAGGGCAAAAACGATCGAGGGATAATCTGCCCATGCTTCATAATCAATCCTGCCGAGATCAACCAACGAGCGACAGGCCTTATCAATTTGGCCATACATATCTTCGCAATAGTCACACGAAAGGTCATATAATGGCGCACACTCGCCAAGGCCATGAAAGTTGCCCTCGTGCAAATGTATGTACCATATTTTTCTGTCAAGATATGTGCCACGGCTTGTCGTTGCCGGTTGCTTAAATCTCAATACGCAGGGTTGGATTGTATAGTGCATTTCTTTTTTGCTTTACGGCAGTTTGGGGTATTTGGAAAAGTCGGGCTTGCGCTTTTCGAGAAAAGCCCTGCCACCCTCGTGAGCCTCATCGAGCATATAATAGAGCATTGTGGCATCGCCCGCGAGTTCCTGAATGCCGGCTTGTCCGTCAAGTTCAGCGTTGAGTCCTGCCTTTATCATTCTCAAGGCGAGTGGCGAACGCTCCATCATTGTTTTTGCCCAATCAACCACTTCGTCTTCAAGACAATCATAATCCACCACCTTGTTGACCATGCCCATTTGTTCGGCTTCTCGGGCATTGTAGAGCCTGCACATAAACCAAATCTCACGAGCCTTTTTCTGTCCCACTATGCGAGCAAGATATGACGCACCGAAACCGGCATCGAAACTGCCCACCTTGGGACCGGTCTGGCCAAATTTGGCATTATGAGACGCAATGGTGAGGTCACACATCAAATGCAACACATGACCACCTCCCACAGCAAAACCATTGACCATGGCAATGACCGGTTTGGGGAGTGAACGAATCTGACGTTGCACGTCGAGCACATTCAACCGCGCCACGCCATCGTCGCCCACATAACCACCCTTTCCTTTCACATTCATATCACCTCCTGAACAAAAAGCCTGCTCGCTTAGATATTGTTCGTCGGTCTGTCCCTCAGTGCGCACCGTGGCGGCACCCGTGAGCACCACAACACAAATGTTTTGTGCCTCGCGACAATATGAAAGAGCCTGAGAAATCTCTGCCACGGTGAGCGGAGTGAAAGCATTGCGAAAGCGCGGACGATTGATGCTGATCTTGGCAATGCCCTCATATTCCTCAAATATGATTTCCTTAAACTGTTTAATTGTTGTCCAAATACGTGTCATATTCTATTATGATTGGTTTGTTATTATTATTGTGCATGTTAATTGAGTGAAGCGTATCTTCGAGTTGCTTGTCATTGGCAAGGGCATAATAGTCACACCCATAACTCAAAGCAATTCCATGTGCATTACTATTATGGCGGGCAGAGATATAGGGATCTAATGCCGCGGAATTATTCAATCCGTCGAGTTTAGAAAAAATCGCACCTCCGTGGTCATTTAGCAACACCACGCGCAGATTACTATTCAACTCCGAGTTCCACAATGAGTTTACATCATAGAAGAAACTCAAATCACCCACTATTACATAGACATTTTTATCATACACACTCGCACAACCGGCTGCAACAGAAACACTACCCTCTATGCCATTGACCCCACGATTGCAATAAATCGGGATTTCTCCGGATTCAATCAATCGGGCGGCAATTCTCACCACGCTGCTGTTGCCCAAAAACAACATTGCCGAGGGGTCGCTTTTCTTTATGTAATCATAAAGCGACACCACAATCTGTTCTTTAGGGGAAGAGGCTTGTGGCTCGCTGCCGATGGCGGCTTTAAATTTCTCTACATTTTCATTATATCTCAACAGAGGGGCGATAGCTTTAAAAAAATTCCTTTCGTTGCATTTCACCTTTCTCTCAAGATGTGAAAATGTGTCGGGGGCGTCGTTAGTCTCGTCCACCCTTATCACCCTGAGATTATTTGAGCGTCTCAACTTGAGTTTCAACCATTTGTTTACGAGATTGCCACCGATGTGTAACACGAGAGTAGGCAAAACGATATTCTCAGCTTTTTGTGCCTCAAGCGTGGCTGTGCGCTCAGCTCCGGGCTGATTGCTGATAATTTCGGGCAACAAAAGCAGTTTGTTTTCCCTGTCGAGGGCAACAAGTTCATCGATTACTCCGCTCTCATATTGGCCCATTACGACCGCCGGCAACTCGGAATTGTTTATAACACCTGCAATTTGCATGGGGTCAAACACATCGTCACACTCTCCAAAATCAAACAGTGACTTTGCCCCACGAGGCAGTTCTTTTGTCGTGAAACTGAAAAGAGGCTCCTCTATCGGAACATTTATATGAAGCGGACGCAACATGCTGTATTGCCGATTGCAACTCTTGCTGTCGCACTTCTCAAAAGAAAATGTCTCGGTATATGGTCTCAACGCCCCCGGTTGTGGAATGGTTTGCCCGTCGAGTTGACCTATCCACCTTTGAGGTCGGTCGGCCGAGATAACAACAAGCGGTATCTGCCTATAGAAAGCCTCCGCCACGGCTGGCAGTGTGTTGAGCAATGCCGAGCCCGAAGTGACACACACAGCCACCGGCTTATGAGTAATAATCCAAATACCAATGGCAAAAAAAGCGGCACTTCGCTCGTCTGTCACGGGGTGGAGCCTGAAAGAATTGTCAATCTTTGATGCCTCGTAGAAATTATGAATCAAAACTGCGTTTCTGCTGCCGGGCGAAACGACAATGTCCTTAATGCCCGTTTCAATCAGCCGCGCCGTCAATATATTAACATTCTCTTTATCGCAATACATGATCTTATAAGAAAAATCGACTACGCCTCGCCTGTTATCAAACGCATTATGGTGTTGAGTTTGTGGGAAGTTTCGTTCCACTCACTCTCCGCATTGCTTTGGGGCATTATGCCGCCACCGGCATAAAAGTTGAGATTGCCTGATTGGTCTGCCTCCATAAATCTCAACGACACATAACACTCCGTTTCATAAAGCGGATGGTTCACAAATCCGCTGAAACCGGCATAATAACGCCTGGAGCCCATGCCCTCGGCAAGTTCAACAATATCAACGGCCTTTTGGGTGGGAAATCCGGAAATGGCGGGAGTTGGATGCAAGAATTTCAATATGTTGAGAGTGTCGGAGTTTTTTGGATTGTTGATGGTAAAAGCAGTTTTGATATGGGCAAGGCTCGCTGCCTTAACAGAAGTGGTCTCCTCTTCACGAAAATCCAATCTGTTGAGCGTGAGTTTCTCTCTGATATATTGAGCCACGATTTGTTGTTCTGCCACCTCTTTGCCACTCCACTGCCTGCCGGCAACATATTCGCTCCACAACATTGTGGCGGCAACGGCAACCGTATGACCTTGACCACCGTGGCAACCATAAAGCAACTCGGGCGATGCTGTAATCCATGCGCCATATTCCTCTATCTCTATCAACGAAACATAGCAATCGGGATAATCTTCACATGCCCTTGCAAAAACATCTCTCAAATCGACCGCCTCTGACGACATTCTGACACAACGCGCCAAAACAACCTTGTCGGCATCTCCTCTGTCCAACGCTTTCTTTACAGTCTCAAATGCACGAAAATATTCCTCGCGCTTGTATGAAATCTCACCCTGACTTTTCACAGCCGAGTTGAGGGCGAGCCACTCCTTGGGGTCAAAAGACTTTGACAAAAAATCTGTAAAAACAAACACGGGACAATCCTCACCGGCCTTAAACGGAGCCATAATAAAACCCTGAACGCTCAGTGAAATCTCTTCCAATGAGGCATAGGCTTCCACTGTTGTGGCAGAGAGAAAGACAGCGTCTCTGTTTCCGGGCATTCTGCAAGCCACAAATGCTTTATTATGTATTATCTTCATTCGCTTCCTCCAAGAAACATCTATATGGAGCGCAGGCGATTGTCTGTGGTGCAGACAATCAGATTTTTCGCTTGAGATTTATAAATGTATAAGGTTGGTCGTTTTGCTCATCGGCAGGATGGCTTTCTCTGAATGTTTCCTCCCACTCCTCAAAATTGATTTGAGGGAAAAACGTGTCAGCCTCTGCCGGAATATCGTCCACAAGGGTGAGATACAATTCATCGGCCAACGGCAGACTCTCGCCATAAACCGAACTGCCTCCTATTACGAATACTTTTTCCTCTTCGCCACAATGTTTCAACGCTTCTTGAAGCGAGGGAAAAACCTCCGTGTTTGGAAAACTTCTGTCGCCGCGTGTAAGCACAATGTTTCGGCGGTTTGGCAAAGCACCCTTGGGCAACGACTCAAAAGTGAGACGACCCATAACCACCGTGTGACCCGTGGTGAGGTCTTTAAATCGTTTCAAATCTGCCCGCTGATGATAAATCATGCCACCGTTGAGACCAATCGCATTGTTCTTTGCCACACAAACTATTATTGCCAACATATTCTAATTCTATTTATTATGTCGCTCCGGACTATACAGCCACCTTGCCCGCAATATGGGGCCACGGATTGTAGTCTGTGAGCACAATGTCTTCGTATTTAAAATCAAAAATAGAGTTCACCTCTTTGTTGAGCACCACATGGGGCAAATCGCGCGGAGCACGCTGCAACTGAGTCTCCACCTGTTCCAAATGATTGCTGTATATATGGGCATCGCCAAGAGTATGAACAAAATCACCGGCTTTCAGTCCTGTGACATGGGCCATCATCAGCAGCAAAAGAGCATAGGAAGCAATATTAAAAGGCACACCGAGGAAACAGTCGGCACTTCTCTGATACATTTGCAAACTAAGTCGACCGTTGGCCACATAAAATTGGAAAAACATGTGGCATGGAGGTAAATTCATCTTGTCGAGGTCTGCCACGTTCCACGCATTGACAATTATGCGACGCGAGTCGGGATTATTTTTAATCATGTCGACAGCCTGCTGAATCTGGTCAATATGACCACCGTTGTAATCGGGCCACGAACGCCATTGGTAACCATAGATATGGCCTAATTCTCCATCAGGGTCGGCCCACTCATTCCATATCCTCACACCGTTTTCCTGCAAATAAGCCACATTCGTATCGCCTTTAAGAAACCACAACAATTCGTGAACGATAGACTTGAAATGAAGTTTCTTGGTGGTGAGCAAGGGAAAACCGTCGTCAAGGTTAAACCTCATTTGGTGGCCAAAGATACTTTTGGTGCCGGTAGAAGTGCGGTCGCTCTTCTCCACACCCTCTGTCATTATTCTTTCGAGTAAATTCAAATATTGTTTCATACAATAAGTCAAGCGTTATTTTAATGTGCAAATTTAATAATTTATATCTATCTTTCTTCAATTCATGCCGACAAATTATTAACTTCGCACATACGATTAAAACACACTAACCAATATGTTGCTGCCACAAGCATTTATCGACCAAACCACAGCCCTGCTGGGCCAACAACAATTCAATGAGTTTTGCAAAGCCCTCGAAAGCGACCCCGTTGTTTCGGTGAGACCCAACCCCTTTAAAGACCCCGAAGCGAAAGCACTGAAAAACTACGACATAGAGTCGCGGGTGGAATGGTCGTCATCGGGCCGCTATCTGAGCAGACGGCCTCCGTTTACGCTCAATCCGCTGTTTCACGCCGGCGCATTCTATGTACAGGAAGCCTCGTCCATGTTTTTAGAACAAGCATTAAAGCAATGCGAACACCCTCTCACCGTGCTTGACCTCTGCGCTGCTCCGGGTGGCAAATCAACATTATTGCGCTCGCTTCTGCCCGACGAGGCTCTGCTTGTCTGCAACGAACCAATCAGAAGCCGCGCTCTAATCTTGGCAGAGAATATCATCAAATGGGGTCACGAGGGTTGCCTTGTCACCTCTAACTTTCCGCGCGACTTCTCTAAAGTAGCCCCAATTTTCGACCTCGTGGTCATCGATGCGCCATGTTCGGGCGAAGGAATGTTTAGAAAAGACAATCCGGCTCTTGAAATGTGGTCGCCCATCGCCGTTGAGCAATGTGCCGAGCGACAGCGACAAATAATCAACGACATCTGGCCCACAATAAAACAAGGCGGATATATCATCTACAGCACCTGCACCTACAACACTACCGAAAACGAAGACAATATTTCATATATGTGTGAGCAACTCGGTGCCGAAGCAGTGGAAATTGATATTGACCCAAAGTGGAACATCTGTCAAAATCTCTCAGACCGACACAACCTGCCCGTATATCGCTTTATGCCCCACAAAACACGCGGAGAAGGTTTTTGCATTGCCCTCTTGCGCAAAACCTCCGACACACCAAACACAAAAACCAAGACAAAGAAAAAGTTTTCTCCAATCTCAACCGCAAACAACCCTCTCACCACAACCGACATGGTGACACTCACTCAAAACGAAACGCAATATGCCATAAGAACAAACGATGCCCCAATCATTGGCCACCTCATCGACAACCTGCATTTCCTCACTATGGGTGTGGCTCTGTGCGAAACAAAAGGGAGGCGCGAAATTCCGCGTCACGAACTTGCCATGAGCCGATTGCTTAACCACAACGCTTTTCCCTCGGTCGAATTATCCATCGACAAAGCTCTCGACTACCTGCGCCGCCAGGCCGTTTGCATAGACGCAAAAAAAGGATACACATTGATAACCCACAATGATTTGCCACTTGGTTTCGCAAACAACCTTGGCAACAGGTCAAACAATATGTATCCTCAAAATTGGAAAATCAAACACTAAAATAAAGTGTCTGATTCAATTATCCTATATTATTTTGCGCGATTTAAATAAGAACCGTCGCGAGTGTCAATCTCAATCAATTCACCCTCATTGATGAAAAGCGGCACTCTGATTTCTGCACCGGTCTCAACGGTGGCGGGCTTGGTGGCATTGGTGGCAGTGTTGCCCTTTTCGCCCGGTTCGGTATAAGTAACCTTGAGAATTGTCTTAACGGGCATTTCCGCATAAAGAATTGTCTCGGTATCGGCATCGCTCACCACGTCTACAATGTCAGACTCTTTCATATAGTCCACACCGGTAATCATGTCTTTGGCGATCACGACATCGTCCCAAGTCTCTTGGTTGAGGAAATGAAGGTCGCCACCCTCGGCATAACTAAATTGGTATGGTCTGCGCTCAACACGCACATCTTCCAAACTTTCACCGATATTAAAACGACGCTCCAACACATTTCCGTTGACAACATCTTTCAATGTGGTGCGCATAATGGTATTACCCTTTCCCGGCTTAACGTGAAGAAAGTCAATACAGAAATACAATTTGCCATCCATGCGGATGCAAGTACCTTTTTTAATGTCCTGAGATTTTATCATACTATCCTGACTGATTGATATTAAAAATTAACTCTTATTCAAAAACGAGTGCAAAGTTATAAAAAAGCATTTAATCTCAATCCATAGCAAGGCCTAAAATTCATTATGCGCGCGATTTTTTGGCTCTAAAACAATTTTTTAGCCTCATATAAGTTGGTATAATCAAAAATTTGCTTAATTTTGCACTCGCATTTCAAAAGACAACAAAAAAAACAATCAATAAAGTCATGAAAAGAACTTTCCAACCACACAACAGAAAGAGAAACAACAAACACGGTTTCCGTCAGCGTATGTCAACCAAAAACGGTCGTCGCGTATTGGCTATGCGTCGCGCTAAAGGTCGCAAAAAACTCACCGTATCAGACGAAATTCACGGAAAGAAATAATATCTTTTCCTCCGTTGACATATCGAAGAAGGCACTCCTTAAACAAGGAATGCCCTCTTTTTTTTGTATCTGTTTTTCATATATACTCCAAGACTCCCTCGCTCTCTCACCCTCAAAGCCCAACGCCACACACACTTTCCCCACTCACTCACTCTCTCACCCACGCTCCAAAAACAGCCCTGAATAAATCTATCTGCAATCTCCGACCACTTTTATCATTGCACCAAAATGTGTTTTACTATCAATTTTATTCAAAAACATTTCACCACTCTCCAATCTGCCACAACCGTCAAACACACACCCGCAACCCTCGGCAACAAGTCTCGACAATTCACCCTCTCCTCCCTTGAAAACAATAGAAAACAAACCTTCGCAACCAGGCGACACAAGCTTTGCCAACTCAAGCGAAAGCAAACCCATAGTGCGCCTCACATTTATTTCAACACAAGGATGCACAAAAATCTCACCATCAACCGCCACCAACATCATGTCGACACCAAGATAACCCAAATAGTTGCCCACAAAAACATCGTGCAAAACACCTGTCAACACATCGCGCAAAGCGACCACAAAATTGCGCCCCAAGCACGTCTCCAAACGCTGCCTCAAAACATTTTGGGGTGCGAGCACATTACCGGCATAAGAAAAATCGACACTCGTTGAAAACAGCGACAAACCCTCATACTCAACAACATCTTGAGTAACAAGAAATTCCATTGCAAAATCCGACACTTTACTATAAAACGGCTCAACAACCAGTCCGCCCTGTTCTCTTAAAGTCTTTATAGCCCAATCACGCTGTTTCGACAAAAGTCCCCCCTTTGCCGAAATCAGCCCTCTACCACTTCCCGAATAAGGTTGTTTCAAAACACATTGCCGCCCTTCGACAAGTCTCTCAACACTCTCTATATCATCACAATATGCACTCTCGCCCTCGAGTGGCAGAAAGTCACACACTCTCTTTATTCTGTGCAAACAATCTACAGCAATCTTTCGCGAAGACAAATTGCGTATTGTATCCAAAATATTGTCATCAGGCAAACCCTCACAGCCCTCCAACCTCATGCGGTTGACCAAACACTTGTCCCAGCCCCAAACAGGCGCAAAAGGATTGTAGGTCAACTCACCGCGAGGACAGAAAAAACGCCCCAGATCTTCCAAGTCGCGCTCCATTGTCACTACGTTTGCCGGCGGAGTATAAAAACGCAGGTTGCGACCAAGAGCCAATTCGTGCGAAAAATTCGTATAGACACACTTCATGTCGACAAAGTTAAGGAAAAATAGTGTAGTTTTTTCGATTTCAACCATGTAGATTGATGATTTTTTACTAATTTTGCTCTCAAATCCAAAAAATTACCTATTATGGAGAATTTCTTTCAACGCCATGCCTATTTGTTAGAGCATACAGACTTGTCGATGACACGTCCGTTAATGAACGATATAGATTGGAAATATCGACTGATTGGCATCAAAGGTCCCCGCGGCGTGGGAAAGACAACTTTCCTCCTCCAATATGCCAAGAAAAACTACAACAACTCTGTGGGCAGATGTTTATATGTAAATATGAACAGTTTTTATTTTCGTGGTCGCGGATTGGTTGACTTTGCCCAAGAGTTTGTGAAACGCGGTGGTCGCGTGTTGATTATCGACCAGTTATTTAAGCAAAACGGTTGGCGCGAAGAGCTTTGCGAATGCTACAAAACCATGCCGATGCTCCAAATCATTTTTGCCACCACTACGCTCGAAGAACCCGGCAGCGAAAATGATGAACTCTCCACCCTCGCCCATTTCTATGTGTTGCATGGTTTTTCTTTTCGCGAATACATTAACCTGCAGGCAAGTCTTGACATTCAGAGATTTTCACTCGACGACATTCTTCATCACACCGAAGAGGTGCAACGCACTATTCTCATGAAAGTGAGGCCATGGATTTACCTGCAAAGTTATCTCCACCATGGCTACTATCCCATATACATTGAAAACCACAACTTCACCGAAGCATTACTCAAAACTATCAATGCGATGATTGAGGTTGACACATTGTTTACAAAACAAATCGATGTGAAATATGTGGGCAGACTGAAGAAACTACTCTATCTGCTTGTTACCAACGGGAGCGACTCGCCCAACGTCAGCAACCTCGCAAAAGAAATAAACACTTCGCGCGCCACGGTGATGAACTATATGAACAACCTCGAAGAGGCACGCCTCATTCATCAAATTTTCAGACAAACCGACACCGGCCCCAAAAAACCCGCGCGCATTCTCACCCACAACACCAACCTGCTCTATGCTATTCTTAGCGGTGCCCCAAAAGACCAGGAAGTAATGGAGACATTTTTCACCAACAGCGTGTGGCGTCACCACACTGTGGAGACCACGCGCAAATCCAATGTCTATGTGGTAGACGGCGACAAACAAATATGCGTGTGCGACAAAAACTCAAAAAAGCGCATCAAAGCCGAAAATGTATACTATGCAAGATATAACACGGAGATTTCGCGCGACGGAGACATTCCTATTTGGATGTTTGGATTTCTCTATTAAGAAAAAACAAGTCGTCCCTATACCTTTTCATATTATATAGAAAAACATAGGTTATTACTATACCTTATTATATATAGAAAAACACTAACAAAACCTTTAAAATAAACAATGGCAAAAGAAAAAAAGTTTATGACATGTGACGGCAACGAAGCTGCCGCACACATTGCCTACATGTTTTCAGAGGTAGCAGCAATCTACCCCATCACGCCATCCAGCCCAATGGCAGAGCATGTAGATGAATGGGCATGTAAAAACCGCAAAAACCTTTTCGGCGACACCGTGGCCGTTCAGGAAATGCAGTCGGAAGGCGGTGCCGCCGGTGCTGTTCACGGTTCACTCCAAGCAGGTGCTCTCACAACAACCTTCACTGCCTCTCAAGGTTTGTTGCTCATGATTCCTAATATGTATAAGATAGCAGGTGAATTGCTGCCTACCGTTTTCCATGTGTCTGCACGCACACTTGCAACCCACTCTCTTTGTATTTTCGGAGACCATAGCGACGTGATGGCCTGTCGTCAAACCGGTTTTGCCATGCTCTGCGAAGGGTCGGTGCAAGAAGTAATGGATCTCTCGGCTGTGGCTCACCTTGCTGCAATCAAGGGTCGAGTGCCGTTTATCAACTTCTTCGACGGTTTCCGCACCTCACACGAATATCAGAAAATCGAAGTCATGGATCAGGAAGACCTTCGTCCACTTGTTGACACAAAGGCTCTCTCTGAGTTCCGCAGCCGTGCCCTCACTCCCGAACACCCCGTGGCACGAGGCATGGCCGAAAACCCCGAAACATTCTTCGCACACCGCGAGAGCTGCAACCCCTACTATGAGGCAATTCCCGAAATAGTAGAAGAATACATGGCCGAAATAAGCAAGATTTGCGGTCGTGAATACAAACTCTTCTCATACTATGGCGCAGAAGATGCCGACAGAGTAATAATTCTCATGGGCTCGGCCACCGAAGCCGCACGCGAAGCCATCGACTATCTCACCGCCAAAGGCGAAAAAGTCGGCATGGTCAGCGTTCACCTCTATCGTCCTTTCTCTGTGAAACACCTGCTCCAAGCAGTGCCCAAGACAGCAAAGAAAATCGCTGTGCTCGACCGCACCAAGGAGCCCGGCTCAAACGGTGAGCCTCTCTATCTCGACGTGAGAGACGCCTTCTATGGCACTGAAAATGCTCCACTCATCGTTGGCGGACGCTATGGCCTCGGCTCAAGCGACACAACCCCAACCATGATTGTGTCTGTTTACGACAACCTCAACCTGCCCCAACCCAAAGACCACTTCACACTCGGCATTGTGGACGATGTGACCTACACATCTCTGCCGCTCGAAAAAGAAATGGCTCTCGGCGGTGAAGGTATCTTCGAGGCTAAATTCTTTGGTCTGGGTGCCGACGGCACGGTGGGTGCAAACAAAAATTCAGTGAAAATCATCGGCGACAATACCAACAAGTATTGCCAGGCATATTTCTCTTACGACTCAAAGAAGTCGGGCGGTTTCACCTGTTCTCACCTGCGTTTCGGCGATACGCCAATACGCTCCACATATCAAATAAAGACTCCTAACTTCGTGGCTTGCCACGTGCAGGCTTATCTGCGCATGTATGACGTGTTGCGCGGATTGCGCGACGGTGGCACATTCCTCCTCAACACTATATGGGACGGTGAAGAACTGGTTAACAACCTGCCCAACAACACAAAGAAATATTTCGCCGACCACAATATAAAGGTCTACTATATCAACGCCACTAAGATTGCTCAGGAGATTGGCCTCGGCAACCGCACAAACACCATTCTCCAGTCGGCTTTCTTCCGCATCACCGAGGTGATCCCCGTTGACCTCGCCGTTGAGCAGATGAAGAAGTTCATCGAGAAGTCATACGGAAAGAAAGGTCAAGACGTTGTCAGCATGAACTATGCTGCCGTTGACCGCGGTGGTGAATACAAAACCCTCAACATCGACCCGGCATGGTCACAACTGCCTGCCGACCCCGAAGTTGAGCGCGACGAACCCAAATTCATCACAAACCTCGTGCGCCCCATCAATGCACAAAACGGTGACCTCCTGCCTGTTTCAGCCTACAAAGGCATCGAAGACGGTACATGGGAACAAGGCACTGCCGCATACGAAAAGAGAGGTGTGGCAGCTTTTGTGCCGGTTTGGAAATCAGACTACTGTGTGCAATGTAACAAGTGTGCGTTTGTGTGTCCCCACGCTGCAATACGTCCGTTTGTGATGAACGAGAGCGAAAAAGCCGGCTTTAGCGCCGACACTCTCGAAATCAAGGCTCCGGCAGCCCTCAAGGGTATGCAATTCCGCATTCAGGTAGACGTAATGGACTGCCTCGGCTGTGGCAACTGTGCCGACGTTTGTCTTGGCAAGAAAGTTGACGGCCAGGTTGTCAAGGCTCTCGAAATGGTTCCGCTTGAGACACAAAAGGCAGAAGATGCCAACTGGTCTTACTGCGTGAACAACGTCACCTCAAAACAAGACCTCACCGACTGCACTGCCAATCCTCGCGTGAGCCAGTTCAACACTCCGCTCTTTGAGTTCTCAGGAGCATGCGCCGGCTGTGGTGAAACTCCTTATGTTAAACTCATCAGCCAACTCTTTGGTGATCGTCAGATGGTTGCCAATGCCACAGGCTGTTCTTCAATCTATTCGGGTTCTATTCCCTCAACGCCCTACACCACCAACGCCAAAGGCCAAGGTCCGGCTTGGGCAAACTCTCTCTTTGAAGATTTCTGTGAGTTTGGTTTGGGTATGGTGCTTGCCAACAAGAAAATGCGCGACCGCATTACCGAAATATTCACCGAGGCTATTGCCGACGAAAACACTCCCGCCGAATATAAGGCTGCCGCACAAGAGTGGATTGACGGCAAAGACAAATATGAAACCTCTAAGGCTGCCGCCGAGAAACTTCTTCCCATGATCAAGGCCGGTGCCGCCAAAGGTTGCTCCACTTGTCAGCAACTCGATGAGTTGTCTCACTTCCTCACCAAGCGCAGCCAATGGATTATCGGTGGCGATGGTGCTTCCTACGACATTGGCTATGGCGGCCTCGACCATGTGCTTGCTTCGGGCGAAGACGTTAATATCCTCGTGCTCGACACCGAGGTTTACTCCAACACCGGTGGCCAGGCTTCAAAAGCCACCCCGATTGGTGCCATCGCCCAGTTTGCCGCCGGTGGCAAGCGCGTCACCAAGAAAGACCTCGGCTTGATGCAGGCTACCTATGGCTATGTTTATGTGGCTCAAATCGCAATGGGTGCCGACCAGGCTCAATGCCTCAAGGCCATTCGCGAGGCAGAGGCCTATCCCGGTCCTTCACTTGTGATTGCCTACGCTCCGTGTATCAACCACGGTCTCAAGGCCAAGGGTGGTATGGGCAAGAGCCAGGCAGAAGAAGCCAAAGCCGTTGAATGTGGCTACTGGCACTTGTGGCGCTACAATCCCCAGTTGGCAGAGCAGGGCAAAAATCCATTCACCCTCGACTCAAAAGAACCGCAGTGGGATAAATTCCAAGCATACCTCGACGGCGAAGTGCGCTTCCTCTCGTTGAAGAAAGCATATCCCGCCGAAGCACAAGAACTCTATGATGCAACCCAGGCTGCTGCCCTCAAACGCTATAAGAGCTACGTGCGCAAGAGCAAAGAAGATTGGAGCGAATAATCTGCCCAAATAAATGCGTATTGATTTCAGACTGCAAAACAATCTGAAACTCAGATAACAACAACAAATCCCGCAATACTACCCAATGAAGTATTGCGGGATTTTTATTTTCCGGAAAAATTATGAAATTCTTTGAAACATACTTCTCGCCGCTCGGAGAAATACTCTTGGCCTCGGAAGACGGTGACTGTCTCTGCGGACTGTGGTTTGCAGGCCAAAAACATTTCCCCGACCATATAGATTGGCAAAAGAAGGAACTCACCATTTTCATCGAGACAAAACAATGGCTCAACGCTTATTTCAACAATACAATATTGCCCATTCCAAAAATCAACCCCATAGGCACAGATTTTCAGAAAATAGTGTGGCGACAACTATGCAAGATAGAATATGCACACACCTCTACATATAAGGAAATAGCGCAATTCGTAGGCTGCAACTCCGCCAGAGCCGTGGGCAACGCCATCGGGCAAAACCCCGTGGGCATTATCATTCCCTGCCACCGGGTGATATGCCACAACGGTTCTTTGGGAGGCTATGCGGCAGGAACAGACATAAAACTCCGACTGCTAAGACACGAAGGCATCTCACTTTTAAACAAAAACCTGTTTACCCCATAATATTTATTTCACAACATAAACAATTTTTTCAAAAATATTTATTTAACTTTGCAACAATATCTTTTGAAGATAGGCAACACCTATTACTAAAAACCATCTGCCTATGGCAACAAAAATCGTCAAGCCAAGATTATCTTCACTGAGCCCCATGTTTCTACTCATCACCATGATTGTGGGACTGAGCCTCTATTTCGGTGACTTCTATAAAGTGCCGCTTGTTGTCTTGTTTCTGATAACATCCATATTTTCTTTGTTCACTCTCAAAGGAATGACGGCAAACAAAAGAATAGAAGTATTTTCAAAAGGTGCGGGCCAAAGCGACCTTATGCTGATGATTTGGATTTTCATTCTCGCAGGAGCATTTGCCCAAACTGCAAAAGAAATGGGAGCCGTTGATGCAACCGTGAACCTCACCCTCCATTTCCTGCCTGCCAACATGCTGTTGCCCGGAGTGTTTGTCGCAGCGTGTCTCATCTCTTTGTCGATTGGCACTTCGGTAGGCACAATCGCCGCATTAGTTCCCATCATGACGGCATTGGCCAACAAAACCGAAATCGACCCTGCCATGCTCACTGCCGCCACCGTTGGCGGAGCATTTTTTGGTGACAATCTGTCGTTTATCAGCGACACCACCGTGGTGGCGACCAAGACTCAAGGCTGCAAGATGAGCGACAAATTCAAAACTAATTTCCTCATCGTATTGCCGGCAGCCATCATCACATTTGCTATCTATCTGTTTATTGGTTCCGGCAACTCCACGTCACCCACGACAGAAGACTATTCGCTGCTTAAAATCATTCCCTATATCGCCGTGCTTGCCACCGCCATAGCAGGTCTCAACGTGCTGATAGTACTACCCATAGGCATTATTCTCTGTGCCATTATCGGCATTTGCGGACAAGACCTCACATTGCTTTCGTTTTTAGATTCGGCAAAGCAAGGAATCTACTCCATGAACGAGACAATGCTCATCGCCTTGCTTGCAGGAGGACTACTTGCCGTTGTGCGCGAAGCCGGAGGAATAGATTATATCATCAACAAACTATCCTCTCATAGCGGTGGCAAAATCAAGGCACAGCTGTCGGTCGCCACACTCGTGAGTCTCACAAACCTTTGCACCGCAAACAACACTGTTGCCATTCTCTCGGTTGGTTCCATTGCAAAAGACATCTCGTTTAAATTTAATATCAATCCGCGCAAAACAGCCTCTATTCTCGACACTTTCTCATGTTTTGTGCAAGGCATTATCCCCTATGGAGCACAACTGCTCATAGCCTCTTCGTTAGCAGGCATTTCGGCAATGTCACTCATGCCCTACCTTTTCTATCCCTACCTCATCGGAGTGTCAGCACTGTTGTCTATCCTTACGAATTATCCTAAAATAAAGAACAATCATTAAACTTTAAATATTCAATTTATGAAAAAACATCTACTATTCACCTTTCTTTTCATGACCGCATCTTTAATAAACGTCATGGCTATGGGAGACGAAAGCGAAACACAAGACAAACTTATTGTCAAGGTGTTACCCACTGCTGATATTCATCGTATTCCGGTAGAAGTAAGCATGAACAACTCCATCGACATCACTGCCTGTGAGTTTTATCTCTCTATACCCGAGGGTGTCACCGACTATCTCTATGATGAGGAAGAAGAAGACTATGTCTACGACAAGAGCAGCCGTTGGACAAACTCCCACAACTGCTTTATCAACAAAGGCACAATCTACCACCCTAATGATTTATATGTGAGTATCACAAGCAGCAAAACCGTCAACTTCAAAAACAACGAGGGAGCAATCATCACCCTCTATTTTGACGGCAGCAAAGTGGCAAACGGTGCATACAACATTCAAATAATCGACCCGATGATTATCTGGAGCGACAAGAAAACAACCGAGAGTCACAATACTCCCGAAAACGACCAAAACTTCACCGTGGAAGACGGCAAGGTCTATCCGGGTGATGTGAAAAACTCGTGCTTCATCTCGTTTAATGTTGACGGCAAGACACTCTCCACCGAAGAATACCCCGTGGGCGCAGCAATTATCTTCCCCGAAATGCCGGCAAAGACCGGCCACACATTCAGCGGTTGGCCGGAAGGTTCCATTGCACAATCAGACACTACTTTTTGCGCAACCTACAACCCCATTCGCTATCTCATAAAATATATTGTAGATGGCAATGTGTTAAAAAGCGATTCCTTAAACTACGGTTCGACCATCACTCCTCCCCAAGCACCACTGAAAACGGGCTACACATTCATCGACTGGGGCGATGTGGCAGAAACTGTCACAGGCGACGCCACCTACACCGCCATATACACTGTCAACAAGTATGAGATCAAATACATTGCCGAGGGAAACGTGGTGCGCACTGACTCACTCGACTACGGCAGCGCAATCACTCCTCCCCAAGCACCACAGAAAACGGGCTACACATTCATCGGCTGGGGCGATGTGGCAGAAACTGTCACAGGCGATGCCACCTACACCGCCATATACACTGTCAACAAGTATGAGATTAAATACATTGCCGAAGGAAACGTGGTACGCACAGACTCTCTTGACTACGGCAGCGCAATCACTCCGCCAGAGGCACCACAGAAAACGGGCTACACATTCAAAGGTTGGGGCAATGTGGCAGAGACTGTAACCGGCAATGCCACCTACACCGCCATCTACACTATCAACAAGTATGAAGTGAAATTCCTTGTCGATGGTGAGGTGTTTAAAACCGACTCACTCGAATATGGCAGCGAAATCACTCTGCCCGAACCCACAAAAGATGGGTGGTTCTTCAAAGGCTGGGGCGAAACAGAAACCACCATGCCCGACCACGACCTTGTTTACAATGCGATATTCCAAATGCTTGGCGACGTTAATCTCGACGACCAAGTAAACTCAACCGACGTTGTGAATATCTTTAACTTTATCGCCCTTGGTGAAGATTCGAGCGTACTCGAAGAAAATGCAGACGTAAATCTTGATGGTGCTGTCAATGCAGCCGATGCCACCACCGTTTATAATTATATTGTATTCGGCACAAGTTTTAAGTCGCGTTCCTTCGATTGGCGCAACAACTAAGCCAAGTCCGGTTAGGACGACATAAAATAACAATTCGTTTACAAAATATCCCCCTCTCTCGCCCCATTGCGGACGAGAGAGGGGGATTGGTGTTTAACCCAAATCGGCCATTAGACCACATATAATATATTTTTGATTAAATTTTGATTGTTTTCCCTATTATTTCCACCTCTCTGCGCACCGTCTTGCTTCCTGCTTATTTTTGACATAGCCCGCTATGCCTGCAAATAATCAGTCGCAATACGTCACACCGATAGGCGAAACTAATAGGAAATCTAATGACCGATTTGGGTTTAAGGGGTAATCCTTTGCGGTAGGGGCAAGTCCTTATGAACGAAATTGTTACTCGGAGAGAACAAGGCGGAGCCCAAGGCCGCCGTCGCGGTGGCCGGGCGCGTAGCCCTTGCGATTAGCAGAGCGGCAGTCCCCCGCGTAGTTGCCCCAACAGCCGCCGCGAAACATGCGGTCAGAGCCTGTGGACGGTCCCTTAGGATTGGTCTGAGAACTGCTGCTATAGCTGCCATACCAGTCCTGACACCATTCACATACATTACCACTCATATCATATATTCCAA
Source organism: Prevotellaceae bacterium (assembly GCA_029219385.1). Lineage (GTDB taxonomy): Bacteria > Bacteroidota > Bacteroidia > Bacteroidales > Bacteroidaceae > UBA6382. The sequence goes on from JAQXTH010000021.1 coordinate 81,796, forward strand.
GTTCGTTCGGTTGTTTGGTCTTAACATGGTGTGTATTATAACCGCTATTAAGAGTATTACCAATATACCATGCCACATCACCAATATTATTACTTCCACTATACTGATAACCCTTGCTCTTCTTTCCACCACGGGCAGCATATTCCCATTCCGCTTCAGTAGGAAGACGGAAATTCTTTCCCATGAGACTATT
>JAQXTH010000022.1 GCA_029219385.1 Prevotellaceae bacterium
GGAAACAAGCATATTGACATCTTTTCCCACTGATTCCGGATAGAAAAGATGTCCCCATCCCATCCCATAGACAGCCACTAATTCCATACTACGGGGTCTTCCTCGGTAACCTCCCAACAGGTTACTCAAATTCAAGTTGACCAACCCACTTACATCCATGGCATCCACTACTGTCTTACTAGCACCTCCTTGTACATGAGCTGGAGAATTGAAGGCAGCATTTGCTTCTAACGAAAGGCCGAAAACGGGTGTAATCTCCTTGGCTATCTTCATTCCAACTAATGGACGGGCATCAAGCAGCACAGCATGATGGGATGCTGGTGCATAGATTCCTCCCGATATGCCCCAAGACCATTGGTCGGTCAACTTACTTCCCAATACTGTTGTCTGGGAATAAGCAGAAAGCACTCCCTGCATGAACAAAATACAGATAGGAAGGACTCTCCGGTAAAAAACATGCTGACGAAATATCATAACATTAACAAAAGTACGATTTATTGAGCATATTACCATCGTAAGAGCCGTAAATTTCCTCTTTCTGCCTTAGGTCTATGTTTTTTACTCATCCTTACGGTTGTCCCGACATAGCGAAAAATAGGAGGGGGAACTTACCGTCTTCCGAATTTGTCAAAATAGACAGGAAAAGTCAATCAGTCAAAGTCAAGCTTTACTACCTCCCACGGCATAGCAGTTAATTGACATCTGAGAGTATATTGACTGCTTCCTTTTAGCATCGTCGATTCTTTTAAAAAGAGTCGTCGATTCTTTTGCTGAGCACCGTCGATTCTTTTACTTAGCACCGATGAATACTTGGGCCAGTCAATCAACTTCATTTCCCAAAGGAGTCTTTTCCTTATTTCAACGGACTTTTTTTCTCTTCATTCACTACAAATAGTAGATAGCTAAAGAAGCCAAACAGGAGACAAACCTTTGAGAAAAAGGATTGTCTCCTGTTATAATTGGCAGTTTTTCTATTTGTCTTGTACCGCCAAAAACGCGGTTTTATTGAGCAGATGTTGTTAAATACAAAAAAGTGCTCCATACAAGATAATTGCAGAGCACTATTTGCTAAAAAAGACTGTAAAGATTAGGTTAGAAAGGATTGATGTGGCAAGATTTACTCTTATTGCCAAATTTTCGATACAAAATTAAGCAAACAGTTAAACTGAAAGCATGGATAATTGTGCAGTTTTAAATGGACAATCCTGCGAAAAGTGTTTCGTGCGTCATTTATTATGGGAAGAAAAATATCTCACATTAAGATAATGTTAAAAGGCTTAAACAAATTGTTCACAGCTTATTAAAATGTGTTTAATCTTTCCTTAATTTTGGGTGTCTACCTTTGCAGCGAATTTAAAGACATAATTCGCTAATACATTATTTATAATGAGAAACACAAAAAACATTTTTTTCTTAGTTTTATTTGTTGGTTTAACTCTGACAACTGTTTCTATGAGAGCCGGCATAGTGAAAGGTAGCGTGAGCGACAGTCTCACGGGTGAACGTCTCTTTGGTGCAATAATATTGGCCGACAACGGTGTAAAAGCAGTGTCCAGTGACACCTTAGGACAATTCAATATGACTCTACCAAATGGAACTCACCTGCTCACCGTGAAATATTTTGGCTACAACATCATTTCAAAACAAATAAAGGTTGGTGCCACTCCCCAAACCGTAGATTTTAAATTGAGTGTCGACAACAAGGTGTTGGGCGAGGTGAAAGTGAAAGGCAAGGGTCGCCAAAACACCGAGACGGCCACTGTGCGCCAACAACAAAAGGCAATGGTGACGATGAGCGGAGTTTCGGCTCAGCAAATCAAGCGCACCCAAGACAAAACGGCAGGTGAAGTGTTGCGCCGCATTCCGGGAGTGAGCATCATAGACGACAAGTTTGTGATGGTGCGTGGATTGTCGCAGCGTTACAATAATGTGTGGCTCAACGGAGCTACCGCTCCTTCGAGTGAGGCCGACCAAAGGGCATTTTCTTTCGACATGGTGCCCTCGTCGCAGATTGACAACATGACAATCGTCAAGACCGCTTCACCCGAATATCCCGCTGACTTCTCTGGAGGCTTCATAATGATTAACACAAAAGAAGTGCCCACCACCAACAGTATCAATGTCTCGCTCGGCGCGGGATTTAATACGCTTACTCATTTTAATAAGTATCTTTCTACTAAAGGCGGCAATACCGATTTTCTCGGTTTCGACAATGGTTTTCGCAGTCTCAACGATGGAATAAACACACGGCTTAATCCCCAGCTTAATGGTTATTCGCTCACAAACAATCACCTCAACAACGATTGGACTGTAGATCGCATTACTCCGCGACCCGACATGAATTTGGGTTTCGACATAACTCGGCGTTTCAAGTTCACAAACGGACAGACCATAGGATTGATTGGCAGTATCAACTATTCCAATTCTTTGCAGACTTTCGACAATATGAAAAACAATCTGTTTGGAGCCTACGACCTCACTAACAACCGCTCTAATTATTTGCGCAAAACAATCGATCAACAATACAACAACAACGTGAGACTCGGAGCCATGCTGTCGCTTGTATATCTGTCGGCCAACAACAAACATCGTGTGGAACTGAAACAGATCTTCAATCAGACAGCCAAAGACCGCTATACCTATCGCAAGGGCTATGATGCACAGAGCGACTATATGGAGCAGGCCGAATACTATTATCAAAGCCGCTCAACTTATAATGTGGTCCTCGCTGCAAAACATAATCTTTCAAAACTCGACAATATTGATTGGAACGCCGGCTATGCCTTTGCCAACCGCAATATGCCCGACCGACGTCGCTATACTCTCTATCAGCAGGAAAGTGGAAATCTCGAAGTGGAAAACCTCAACGACATCAATCGCGAGTTTTCATACCTTAAAGAGCACACCTTTTCGGCCGCTGCCAACTGGCAACACAATTTCACCGAAGACAAAAACAAGACGACAATAAAAACCGGTGTCTTTGGCGAGCAACGCAAAAGGGCATACAATACACGACTCTTTACATACGCTTGGCCCGACGGACAACTGCCCCAAAGTTTGAGAGCTTTCGACATAACCACTCAATTGCTCACCAACGACAATCAGGGCGAAGACAAACTATATATGCTTGAACAGGTGGACTGGAGCAACAACTATAAGGCCAATTCAACCATCGGGGCAGCATACGTTACGCTGCAAATTCCTATCATCGCAGACAAACTCGAAGCTGCCGGTGGAGCAAGATATGAACATTCGGCCACCGAACTTATTTCAAACACACGCAGACAAGAGCCTTCGCCCACATCTACAAAATATATCTACAACGATATATTCCCCTCTGTAAATCTCACCTATCATCTCAACAAAACACAACAACTCAGAGCAGCATACGGACGCACCACCAATCGACCTGAGTTTCGCGAGCTTTCCACAAGTGTTTTCTATGATTTCGACCTTGCCTCCAACGTGCAGGGTAATCACAACCTCAAATCTGCATACATCGACAATATAGACCTTGGTTGGGAATTTTATCCGAGGGCCGGTGAATTGATATGCGTCTCTCTCTTCTATAAACATTTCAAAAATCCTATAGAGTGGACATATACCGTGGCAGGCGGCACAGACCTCATCTATTCTTATATAAATGCTAAAGCGGCTGACAACTATGGAATTGAATTAGACCTGCGCAAACAACTCGACTTCATCAACCTGCCTCAACTTTCGGTGGCCGCCAACGCTTCGTGGATAAATTCAAAAGTGAAATTCTCCAACGACTGCAAGGAGCAAGACCGACCCATGCAGGGACAATCGCCCTACCTCATTAACTTTGGAATCTTTTATAATGGCGACCAAAACAAATCTGCCTCCGATAAAAACCAAAACTTCTTTGCCAAAGGTTTTACGGCCAATATGCTCTATAATATCATAGGAAAACGCATAGTTGGAGTGGGACGCAATATGGGCAGCGGTGAAACAGAAGTGAAAGTGCCCGACAGTTATGAAATGCCGCGTCACCGCATAGATCTCAACGTAGCAAAAGAATTTGGGCGTCTTCAGTTGAAATTGTCTGTGCGCGACCTACTCTCACAAAAAGTTGAGTTTAAACAATTTGAGAAAAACACACCCAATGGAGAAATTGAGCAAATCACACGAAGCTATCGCCCCGGACAGTCTGTTATGCTCAGTGCAGCATATAAATTGTAAACAATATTATTTAAATAACAATTGGCAAGTATCGACTCTTGTCTATGTATAACCAAAAACTTAAAAAAAATGAAGACAAAAAGTTTTCTACAAGTGGCTTTGACAGCCACAATCCTCATGCCTCTGTTTGGAGCATGTAGCAGTGATGACAACGGCAATCCTGATCCCGACCCCACACCAAATTATACATGGGGAACCGATGGAAGTATCAAAACCTGCGACCATCTGCTTTTCGCAGCCGATGGTTCTGAAAACGCAAACGGCACTGTGATTGGCAATGGTGACAAGGAATTTATCTTCACCGGCAACCAAACCCTCAAAAAAGGCACTTACCTCATGAAGGGCTGGATATATGTGGCCGATGGAGCACAGCTCACCATAGAACCGGGCACAATCATTAAAGGTGAAAAAGAATCGGCAGCCTCGCTCATCGTTGAGCCGGGTGGCAAGCTTATCGCACAAGGCACTGCCAGTGCCCCCATCGTCTTTACTTCTGCACAAGAGAAAGGCAATCGCAAACCGGGTGACTGGGGTGGCTTGATTATCTGCGGACGTGGCACCAACAATAAGGGAGTGCTCGGACAGCAGATTGAGGGTGGTCCGCGCACCAAACACGGTGGCACCAATGCCGACGATAATAGTGGAGTGTTGAGCTATGTGCGTGTGGAGTTTGCCGGCTATCCTTTCCAGAAAGATAAGGAAATAAACGGTATCACTTTTGGTTCTGTGGGCAAGGGCACGCAGGTAGACCACTTGCAGGTGAGCTATTCCAACGACGACTCGTATGAGTGGTTTGGTGGCAATGTGAACTGTCGCTATATTGTTGCCCTCAATGGTTGGGACGATGAATTTGACACCGACAACGGTTATAGTGGCAACGTGCAGTTTGCACTCTCCATCAGAGACCCACGTATTGCCGACACCTCTCAGTCAAACGGTTTTGAAAGCGACAATGATGCCGATGGTTCACTTGCAGAACCTTTCACTTCTGCCACATTCTCAAACGTTACGTTTATAGGTCCCAAAGGACGCAACAATTTTGAAAACACAACCGACTTTATCAACGGTGGAACTATGTTCCCACAAAATGGTTCGGCACTTGGCAAGTTCCAAAGTGCAATGCAGATTCGTCGTGGCAGTCACCTCGCTTGTTTCAACTCGGTGGCAGTGGGCTATCCTATCGGTTTGATTGTAGACGGAGAAAAGGGTAACACTCAGGAATATGCAAAGCAAGACAAACTCAAATTGCAAAACATTATTTTTGCAGGCATGGATATAACAGGTAGCGATGCCAATAAAGTCTATGAAGATGTTCTTTATGATGCTGCCGGCAAAACCGTGATTGATGCCACCAAGGAATCCTACAGTTCGACATTCTTCAAAAGTCAGAAAGGCAACCAATTGTTTGATAATATCGATGCTCTCATGTTGACCGAAGGAATATATAGCGGTGCGAAATATTTGCCACAAACAGGTTCGCCGCTGCTCAACGCTGCAAGCTTCGATGATGCTTTGCTTGCCACATGGTTTGAGAAAGTAAGCTATGTAGGAGCATTCTCCACCAACGACAATTGGTTGAAAGGCTGGACAAACTTCGATCCCCAAAACACCAACTACTAAACACTCTTATTCTTGTTGCTTTTATTACCTCTTCCGATGTTTTTTTACGTCGGAAGAGGTTTTTGGTGTCGCTTTGTTACGAATAAAGATACCATTGTTTGGCACTCTCACAAAATGCAGTGTCCGCGCACATCGGTTTCGTTCAATGACAAGACGTGCGACAGGTTTAAGGAGAGTTGAGAATATTTTTCAGATTTTCTATGAATCGTGGGTTACTTGGCTGACATTTGCTGCATAAACAGACAAAAGAAAAACACTTAATCATCTTTTAAAAGTTGTGCCCGACACGAACAAAGGGTAAATTGAAATGAAAAAGGTTGTTTTTGGTTTTGTCACAATGTTTGCCATTGCAATGACAGCAACTGTTTACGCAGAGACTACCAATAGTGCAGAAAAGCATCATAACCATGACGAAACTTGCGAGGTGGGCATGACGGGGAATCGCTGTAATGGTACTGTTGGTTGCAGTTGTTCCGGATTTGCTCCCATCACAAATGGCGATGTATGGCAGGAGTCTTATTGCCGACGCTGCTCTCACCATAAAAGGTATCATAAGTGAGAAAATAATTTGATGTTTGTTTGGTGAATTAGGCAGTGTTCTTACAGCTGATTTTGCCGTATCAATTTCAGATATTGAAGTTGGTACGGTTTTTTATGGTGTAAAGGGGGTTACAAGTTACGATTGTTTGTCATAAATGGTGTAACAATCAAGACAAGAATATGAAACAAGAAGAAATAGTGAATGAAATAAGGAAAAAATGTGGCAGTGTTGAATTGATGCCTTCGATGGGTTGGTATTTTAGTTATAACGGTCGCCATTTCTTTTATCTGACAGGAAAGGATGATGGGATGATGCGTTTTTGTGTTCCTCATCTTGTCAAAGCCGAGGACTATGATATGACCCTATTGGCAGAGACTATAAATGAAACCAACAGAAATGTGAAGTTCATTAAGGCTGTGAAACTTGAATGTGGCAGTGTCTCTCTGAACTATGACCATAAGATGACTGAAAATGAACTCGCAGAAAAGATTGTGCCACATATTATCAATGCGTTGGATTTCGCTTCAGCCTATTTGCTTAGTAGATTAAACAATACAACCGGACTTCAATCTAAATTGGCTTATTAGAACGCTAAAGAAAAAGTCTTAGTCTAAAGTCCGATTTGAGTAAAAATCAGTAAGTCCGAACCGAGAACTCTTTGTTCTTTGGTTCGGACTTACTGCTTTGTGTAGATTGCGTTTTATTTGCGAATGCTTAAGAATGTCTCGATTATTTTGCCGAGTTTGGTGCGGTGTTTGCGCTCGTTGCCGTAGCCATAGCCGTAACCGTAGCCGTAACCATAACCGTAACCGTAACCATAGCCAAAACCGTAACCATAGCCGTAGCCATAACCGTGGTCGCCGATATTTTTGGCGTTTGAATCGTTGACTACTATGTGCATATTGCGAAGCTTTCCCTCTTGATAGAGTTTTTCGAGGTCGGAGAGGAAACGACGGTCTTCTACTCCTACACGTATCACATAGAGCGAGATGTCTGCCACGCGGTTCACAATGCCCGAGTCGGCCACGTTGATGGTGGGTGTGGTGTCAATCACGATAAACTGATAACCATATTCATTGCGCAACGTGCTGATAAGTGTGTCGAGGCGGTTGCTCATGAGCAACTCGGCAGGGTTGGGTGGACGTACACCGGCCGGGATCATGTCGAGGTTTTCGGCAATGTCTTTCTGAATAATATCGTCGATTTCGGCTTGTCCGGCAAGGTAGGAGGTGAGACCTATCGAGGCGCGGCGCATATTGAGAATTTGCGACACTGTGTTTTTGCGTATGTCGGCATCGATGAGCAATGTTTTGGCTCCGCCTATGCCGAGAATGGCTGCAATGTTACGCGAGATAAAACTCTTTCCCTGTGAGGGTGTTGACGAGGTGATCACAATCACGCCTTCCTGCATCACCATGTTGAGGTTGTAGCGCAACACACGGAATGCCTCGGAAATGGTTTTGCCGTTGTCTTCTTTTGAGAGGAATTTCTTTTCGTTCTTGTCATCGTTCCAACGGGGAATGTCGCCCAAGATGGGTGCAGAGAGTTCGTCCTCGATGTCTTTGCGTCCGTGAACGGTCTTGTCCATGGTGATGAGCAGCCAGAAGATGCCTGCCGGAATAGCAATACCGATCAGGAATGCGATGAGCAGTATGCGAGTGGTGTGGGGTGAAACGGGAATGGCCACTCCGTAAGGAAATTCAACCACTCTGACGTTGGCTTCGTTGATGGCCAGTTGAAGGGCGGTTTCTTCGCGCTTGTTGAGCAGGTAGGTGTAGAGAGCCTCCTTGATTTTCTGCTGGCGCGTGATGTCGAGCGTCTTAATCTCAGATTTCGGGGCAGTTGTCATGGCTGCGCGGAGGGCATTGTCAGACGCTCTCGCCTTGTTGAGCTGAATTTTTATGGAGCTTACATAACTGTCGATAGCAGCGCAAATTGTTGAACGCATGGCAGAAAGAACGCGGTCGCGCTCAACTATGGCGTTGGCCGTGGGCGACGAGTTGATGAGCAGGTTGTTGCGCTCAACCATGAGATTGTTGTATTCGTTGATTTGTTGGTCTATGCTTTCGTTGCCCAAAGCACCGAGCACGGGAATGAGTTTGCCCTCAGAGGCAGCATGGGTGCGTATGAAGTCGCGCAACGAAGTGATTACGGCCATTTTTGTTTCGAGATCCAAGAGATTTTGGTGAGAAGTGGTGCTCTCGGTGAGGTAGTTGGTCACGTTGAGATTGTAGTCGAGGAAGTTGCTCTCTTGTTTGAAGTCTACGAGTTCTTTTTCAACATCGCTCAGTTGTTTTCCGATGAGTTCGATACGCTCGTCGATGAATTTTGCTGTGTTGTTGGCTACAGAGTTTTTGGCATCGACAATATCGGTTTTATATACATCAAGCAGTGTGCTGAGAATGGCATTTGCCCTTTTGTGGTTGGTGTCCTGGCAGTGGAGTGTGATGAGATTGGCATCTTTTTCGTTTTCGTTGGCACTGATGCAGGCGCGGAAACGAGTTATTGCAGATTCTGTGCTGATGCGCGAAATGTGGATGGTTTTGTTGTTAAATTCAGGAGTGGTTTTTGTTTTTCGGAACACTACAATGCCACCTGGAGTTTTCACCGGTTCGTTGAAAGTGATTGTTTTTTCAAATCCGGTTTTCTTGCCTTTGACTCGCAGGTTTTTAATGTTGATTTTGTTGTTTCTCAGTTCTGCCTCAAACGAAACGGAATTTTTGTAGGCCTCCAAGAATTCTGCCACGATGGGTGTGTCATCGAAGAGAGATATGGGTGTGAGGCTTTCGGTGTAGGAGTATGAGATGTCGAGTTTGAGTTTTTCCACCACAACTCCCATGAGTCGGCGCGAGGTCAACACAAAAATTTCGTCTTTAAGGTTGTCGGTGCTTTGAATACCGCTGATTTCTTGCAGCGAGTTGAATGCTCTTGACTTGTTGCTCTTTGCGTCGCTGCCACTAAGGAGAATGGTGGCCGACTGGTGGTAGACACGCGGTTTGCGTTTGGCATAGAGATAGGCCAAGCCTATGCATACGAGTGCGCTGAGGGCAAACCAACGCCAGTTTTTGCGTGCCACGGTGATACAAAACATCACTGTGCTGAGTATGTTTGTCTCTTGTTTTTCTTTTGGTGAATTGGCGATGTTGAGGCCGTTGTTTTGTGTTTCGGAAATTTGTGACATTGTAGCGTTGGGTTTAATTGGTTAGTGCAATGATGAGAGAAACAACCGAGGCCACCATACTTACGAGGGTGCCGGTCACAGTGAGGTAGGTGTAGGAGGTGCTACCCTTTACTTTGACCGATTTGTTGCCTTCTACTATAACGAGGTCATTTTGTTGCATATAGTAGGCCGGAGAATTGAAAACCGACTCGGGTTTGGTGAGGTCTATCTTATAGGAGGTGCGTTTTCCGTTTTCCTCTCTCAGCACCAACACGTTGGTGCGTATAGCACTGGCGTTGAGGTCACCGGCACGCCCGATGGCTTCGAGCAATGTGAGGCGTTGGCCGGTGTAGCTTTGGGTGCCGGGAGATTTCACGTCACCCAAAACGGTGACTTTGAAACTCATGATTTTTGTTGAGACCTGCACGTCTTTCACGTCTTTTTGAAGTTGTGTCTGTATCTGAGCCGAGAGTTGCTCGGGAGTGAGACCGACGGCTTTTATCTTGCCGATTATGGGGAAATCTATGGTGCCGTCTTGATAGACATAGAAATAGCATACTCCGCTGGTTGTCATGCTTTGGGAATTGCTTGTTGAGTTGCCCGAGCCCACGAGCACGCTGTTGTTGTATTGGTCGAGCAATACTTTATCGCGCGAGGATATGGTGATGGCCAACTGGTCGTCGCTCTGTATGAGCAATTGGAAGTTTTTGTCGATGGCTATCGACTTGGCGTATATTGAGTCGGCACCTTGCAAATAAATCATTTCTTTGTTGCTTACACACGAGGTCATAAAGGCCGTTGCCATGAGAGTGGCGATGAAAACAAGTTTTTTCATTGTGACGAAAATAATGAAATTGAAAAGTAATTACTTAATTATTGCAAAAGTAATACCTTTTTTTTATTTACCCTTTAAATAGCAGAAAAATTTGTTTTATTTGACGAAAGTTTTTGTCATTGATTTGAAATAAAAAATCCCCGACGGGGAAAGCCCGCCGGGGAAAAGTATTAAAAAAATGAAAAAACTTAGAGTACTAAGATTTGTTTGGCCTTAATCGGCAGCGACATATTAGATAAATGCCACAGTGAGACCGGCCATTACGATGCTTACCATCGACATGAGTTTGATGAGGATGTTGAGCGAGGGACCTGATGTGTCTTTAAAGGGGTCGCCCACCGTGTCGCCCACGATAGTGGCTTTGTGACATTCAGAGCCTTTGCCTCCAAAGTTGCCTTCTTCGACCATTTTTTTGGCATTGTCCCATGCTCCGCCCGAGTTGCTCATAAAGATGGCAAGGGTGAAGCCTGCGGCCAGACCGCCCACAAGCAGGCCGAGCACACCGGCCACTCCGAGCAACAAGCCCACAACGATGGGTATCACAATGGCCAGCAAAGACGGGAAAATCATTTCGCGTTGAGCCGAGCGAGTTGAGATCTCAACACAGCGACCATAGTCGGGTGTGGCTTTGCCCTCGAGAATGCCTTTTATTTCGCGGAATTGACGGCGCACTTCCTGCACCATGTCTTCGGCGGCGCGTCCCACGGCTCCCATGGTGATACCACTGAAGAGGAATGCTGCCATTGCACCGATGAATACGCCCACAATCACTTTGGGGTTCATCAGGTTTACCTGGAAGTAGTCCATGAAGGAGGGAATGTCGCCAATTTTAGACAATACTTCTGCCATGTGGCTGTCGCCGGCGTTGGCAAGGCGACTCACAGCTTCTTTTATTTCTTCAATATAAGAGGCAAGCAGGGCGAGGGCAGTCAGAGCGGCGGAACCGATGGCAAAGCCTTTGCCTGTGGCAGCAGTGGTGTTGCCCAGAGCGTCGAGGGCATCGGTGCGTTTGCGCACTTCGGGACCGAGTTCACTCATCTCGGCGTTACCACCGGCGTTGTCGGCAATTGGTCCATAGGCATCGGTGGCGAGGGTGATACCCAGTGTGGAGAGCATACCCACGGCGGCAATGCCCACACCATAGAGTCCTTTAGAGAGGTTCTCGGCTGTTACGTCGAGTTGGAAACCGTTGGCACACAGATAACTCAGCATGATGGCCACAGAGATGGTCACTACCGGCACCATGGTCGAAATCATGCCGGTGCCAACACCTTTGATAATCACGGTTGCGGGACCGGTGGTAGAGGCTTCTGAGATTTTCTGAGTGGGTTTGTATGAGTGAGAAGTATAGTATTCGGTGGCCTGACCGATAATCACACCGGCCAACAAACCTGTGATTACCGAGAAACTGATGCCCATCCAGTTGTCGATTTGCAAAAGATAGAGAATGGCAAATGAGGCAACGGCAATGAGGGCTGCGCTCACGTTGGTACCTATGCCGAGAGAGCGGAGCAACTCTTTCATGGTTGCACCTTCTTTTGTGCGCACGAGGAAAATGCCAAACAGCGAGAGGAAAATGCCCACGGCAGCGATAATCATCGGAGCAATGACCGATTTGATTTGCATCTCAGGGAAAGCGGCAAAGGCTGTTGCACCAAGAGCCGCGGTAGAGAGGATAGAGCCGCAATAACTCTCGTAGAGGTCGGCACCCATGCCTGCCACGTCGCCCACGTTGTCGCCCACGTTGTCGGCAATGGTGGCGGGGTTGCGCGGGTCGTCTTCGGGAATGTCGGCTTCAACTTTACCCACGATGTCGGCACCTACGTCGGCTGCCTTTGTGTAGATACCACCGCCCACGCGGGCAAACAATGCCTGGGTTGACGCACCCATGCCGAATGTAAGCATGGTGGTGGTGATTGTCACAAGGCTGCTTACTCCGGCTGCGTTGAGAACGACATACCAAATGGCGATGTCAAGCAGACCAAGGCCCACAACGGTGAGACCCATCACCGCACCCGAACGAAACGCAACTCGCAAACCCGAGTCGAGACTCTTGCGGGCAGCGTTGGCCGTGCGCGCAGAAGCGTAGGTGGCTGTCTTCATGCCGAAAAATCCGGCAAGACCGGAAAACAGACCTCCTGTGAGGAACGCAAACGGAACCCAAGGATTTTGCATTTGAAAACCGTATGCCATTATTGCGAAAATAATGGCAAGTACAATAAACACGATGGTAACCACTTTGTATTGCTGCTTGAGATATGCCATGGCACCCTTGCGGACGTGCATGGCAATTTCGCGCATACGCGGTGTTCCCTCATCTTCTTTCTTCATCGAACTGAAGAAAAACCAAGCCATGCCCAATGCCACGATAGAGGCTATTGGGACAAGCCAAAATACAGGTAAGATATTGTTCATAATATTATTATAAAAAATTTTTGAGCCGCAAAGTTACGATTATTTATTGAAAAAATATTGCAGTCAAGGCATGAAAAAGAGGGCGAACCGACACGGGTTCGCCCTCTTTGAAAAGTTTTTAGGATTTTTTAATTATTAGTATTTCACGGTCTTGCCGTCGATTACATAAATCTGACCCTTCTGAGGAGCAGTTACGGCCTTGCCGTCTACGGTGATGATACTCTTAACGGCTGCACCTTCTTCTGCCTCGATTGAACCTACGGCAGTAGCCTTGCCACCGCTGATGGTGAACTTACATGTGGTGTTTGCCACCTTGTAAGTTTTGGTGTTTATCTTGTCGGTCCAAACGCTGATGGCGTCGAAGAAGTCGGCTTCATATTCGCCGTCGGCCAAGCTGCTGCCATCGAAGTAGAAGGTCACGATTGCGCCCTCTGCGTCATTGAAGTTGGCAGACTT
>JAQXTH010000023.1 GCA_029219385.1 Prevotellaceae bacterium
TAAAGGCTTTAGATGAATATATTGATTATTATAACAATAAAAGAATAAAATCCCGGTTAATAGGAAAGAGTCCGGTGCAATACCGAACTCTTTCTCAAATCGGACAGTAAATAACCCGTCCAACTTTTTGGGGTCACTTCAAATGTCTACGATGCAGCCTTTTTTTCGTTTTACGAAACTTATGGTTTTCTCATTCCAAACACAATTTCTTTTTATCACAATAACCAAACTCTACACATATCAATGAATACAGAAAAAACATATCTTGCCATTGATTTAAAAAGCTTTTATGCTTCCGTGGAATGCGTAGAAAGAAATCTTAACCCATTAGACACAAACCTTGTTGTGGCCGACTCCGAACGAACCGACCACACAATATGTCTGGCAGTATCACCCTCACTCAAAACATACGGCATTGGTGGCAGACCTCGACTGTTTGAAGTCAAGAAACGTCTTGATGAAATCAATCAAAAACGAAAAGCACCTAACGATGCCCACACACCTAAATCTTACTCATACCAATTCTTAACTAAAAATCCAAACGTCCATATAGATTACATTGTGGCAACACCAAGAATGTCTTTATATATTGACTACAGCAAACGTATTTTCAATATCTACCTCAAATACATATCACAAGAAGACATACATCCATACTCTATCGACGAAGTCTTTATAGACATCTCTGACTACTTAAATCTATACAAAACAACTCCGCGTCAACTTGCAACTATAATTACAAACGACATTCTTCATACCACCGGAATAACAGCAACAGTCGGCATTGGCAGCAATCTTTATCTGTGCAAGGTTGCCATGGATATTTTGGCAAAAAAAATGCCAGCAGACAAAAATGGAGCAAGAATCGCAGAACTAAACGAAATGCAATACCGAAAAACTCTATGGAACCACAAACCTTTGACAGACTTTTGGAGAATAGGCAGAGGCATTGCAAACAGACTATATCAATATGGTATTGACACACAAGGAAAACTTGCCAGATGTTCCATTTCTAACGAAAATCTGCTCTACGATTTATTTGGGACAAACGCAGAAATCATCATTGACCACGCATGGGGGTGGGAACCATGCACAATTCGTGATATAAAAAACTACAAACCCGACAACCACTCCCTGAGTTGCGGACAAATATTACCACGAGCATATACAACATTAGAGACAACCACCATAATAGAAGAAATGGCAACCAATCTGATACTGTCACTTATCGAGCAAAATCTGCTTACCTGCCACATTTCTCTATACATAGGCTATGAAGACAAAATCTCCCCCACCACAATCTCAACAAGTTTAAACCTACCAACATCATCAGAACACGACATAATACCTCTGCTCATTAAGACATTCAATGAAAACACTAAAAACAACCTTAAAATCAGACGTGTCAACATTACTTTCGGGAAATTAACAAACACACCACTCAACAACCCGTCAAACTTCTTCCCCACCCCAATATTAAACGATAAAGACAAAGAAGAAACATCTGCCACAACTCAGTTCTACAAAAAAGAACTCTCGAGACAAAAAACAATCATCAAACTAAGAAACAAATATGGGAAAAACTCCATTCTAAAAGGAATTAACTTCAAGCAAGAATCCACCAATCGCGACCGGAACAAACAAATCGGAGGACACAAAGCATGACAGAAAACTACGACGACATCATAAATCTTCCACACCACACATCAAAAGACAAACCAAGAATGCCCTTATCAAAAAGAGCCGCCCAATTTTCAGCTTTCGCAGCACTTGGAAACGAGTCCCTACATTGTGTCACAACCTATCCTGAAACTCAGAAGGAATTGGAGTGTCAAAACACATATATTCGTTGGTCATAGGATGAGTGAAATGCAATCTCACGGCATGAAGACACAATCTTTGCGAACACTCCTCATTGTCGTCCTCACACGGCACACCATATTTACGGTCACCCAACACAGGATGGTGTATGTCAGATAATTGCACTCTTATCTGATTTTTTCTTCCCGTATCAAGTCTCAGTTCCACCAACGAATTACATTCCCCCCGTTTGATAACCCTATAATGAGTAATTGCCTTTTTACCACCATTATCTATAGGACTGCTATATGTAAAATATTGCTTGTTATCCTTCAACCAACTAACCAAAGTATCCTGTTCGCGCTCCATTAGTCCACAAGCAACCGCAACATATCTTCGGTCATAAACAATAGATTTCCAATCTGCCTCAAACAATTTTTGCACCTCCCTGCTTTTAGCATAAATCATCAAACCCGAAGTATCTCTGTCCAACCGATGAACAACATGGGCTCTACATCTCTGTCTGCTGCGCTCAAAATAACCATCGAGCACTGTTTTCACACAAAAAGAATGATGAGACGAAGCCATTGACAAAATTCCAATATTTTTTTCTATCACAACAAGATAACGATCTTCATATACCAATCTTACGAAGCGATTTTTCAAAACAGCGCGATTAACGACCAACGGCCCCACGTCAACTCTATCACCCTCTTTCAAAACAAAATCAAAGCGAGTCACACTTTTGCCATTCACCAATATGCGTCCGTCATGCAACAAACGCTTAAGACGCTCACGACTCACGTCACTCCATTTCTTTTGCAAAAAAGGAAACAAAAGCGACTCTTTTTCAACAACTGCCATAAATCACATCTATTAAATATATTAAAAAAGGTATTGAAGCAATACTCCACAAAGAAGACAGAAAAATACACTGTGCCATATCGCGTGCCGAACAATTATATTGCAGACAAAACATAATTCCATTCGCCGCAGAAGGCATTCCGCTCAACACTATGGCAACATTGCGCACCAAAGGATCACAAGGAACAAAAAGCAACACCCCCATAACAATAAGTGGAGCAACAAGCAAGCGCAATACAACCGTCTTATACACAAACATACTGCCCAACATATCTCTTGCGCTTATACTTGTCAGTGTGCTGCCCACTAACAACAGTGCACAAGGAATTGTCATATCACCAACCAAATGACAAAAATCTGCCACCGGAACAGGAACCGACAGCCTGCAAAACGCAATGATAAAAGCCACACACGATGCCACGATACATGGGGAAAGCAAAATTTTCCTCCTCATCAGTTCACGAATGCGCCCCTCGCCTCTCACAAAAATAACGCCTATCGAAAACATTAAGAAATTAAACGGAATTGTCAATACCGAAGCATAGAAAACCGCCTTCTGACCATACAATGCCATAAGAACAGGAAAGCCCACAAACGTTACATTACCAAATGTTGTCACAAAACGCACCAAACCGCGCCGACGAGGCTCCACACGCCAAAACAACGTAAACAAATAAGCACTGCCCAACAACACAACATAAAGTATTGCAGACATATACATCAGTTGAAACAACTCACGTCGTTCAAAACCGACACCTTCCCCCATTACCGATCCGACAATAATAAGCGGACAACTCACATTCAATATAAATCGCGTCATCATGCGATTCATCTCCAAGGGCCACAAACCTTTGCGGGTAGATATAAACCCCGTAATAATAGCGCCAAAAATAATTGACAACTGTATCACTATATGCAACAACATACTATTACTATTAAATTTTCTGCAAAGTTAATACTTTTTCATCATTTAAAACAACTTTTCCACACCCCCCACAAAACAAAAGGCACTGCAGCCAATTCTTCACCCCACCCACACACCAAACCGTTAATGTTTTTCAAAAAAAGCACTTCACACTATCATTTTTTAGGTTATCCCGATAAAATGGATTATCTTTGCAAAAATAACTATAAGCATAGACAACAGCCATATTATACCATACAAAACACATTCCATGAGAAAAAAAATTACAATTATTCTGTGGTCTTTAACCATCACTATTGTGATTGGAACAACCTTGTTTTTTTATGCAATATGGAATGGGTGGATTGGTTACGTTCCTCCCGTAGAAGAACTTGAAAATCCGATTAGCAAATACGCCTCTCAAATCATTTCCGACGATGGAGAATTGCTTGGCACATGGTCATATAGTGAAAATCGCATGACAGCCACATACGATGAAATTGCCCCTTGCGTTTTTCAAGCCCTTATAGCAACCGAAGACAAACGTTTTTACGAACACTCGGGCATTGACATTCGTTCTCTCTTCAGAGCATTGATAAAAAGAGGAATACTACACCAAACACAAGCAGGTGGAGGAAGCACCATCACCCAACAGCTGGCAAAACAACTCTATACCTCCGTAACAGACAATACCACACAACGCCTTTTGCAAAAATCCATCGAATGGGTAATCGCGTTAAAGTTGGAACGCCAATATTCAAAAAACGAAATCCTTACATTATATCTCAACTACTTCGACTTTCTCCACCACGCAGTGGGAATAAAGAGTGCTGCCAAAATATATTTCAACAAGCTTCCCTCCGAATTGTCAGTAACAGAAGCAGCCACCCTTATAGGAATGTGCAAAAACCCCTCCTATTTCAATCCCATTCGCAGTCCGGAGCGAGTAATCGGTCGGCGCAACACCGTTTTGCAACTCATGGCAGAAGAAGGATATATCTCCCAAGTAGAAGCCGAAGCATATATGTCACAAGACTTAGGCCTTAACTTCCAGCGAGTGTCCCACAACGAAGGTGTTGCCACATACCTGCGCGAATACCTACGTCGCATAATGATGGCCGGACGTCCCGACAGAGACAATTTCTATTCCGAACTCGAATATAAAGAAGCCGTCTCCGAATGGGAGACAAACCCTTTATACGGATGGTGTAAAAAGAACTTCAAGGAAGACGGAACAGAATACAACATCTATACCGATGGTCTGAAAATCTACACCACCATTGACTCACGAATGCAACGATATGCAGAACAAGCAGTAAAAGAACACCTCATCAGTCTCCAAGCCACATTCAACAGAGAAAAAAGAGGCACCTCCAAATTTCCTTACGCTGAGTCAACAAGTTTCGCAACTCGCCAAAACCTCATCAAACAAGCCATAAGGCAAAGCGAACGCTACAAACAGATGAAAGCAAACGGGGCGTCTGAAGAAGAAATCATGCGTGCTTTCAACAAAAAAATCCCCCTTACGATATTCACCTATCATGGCGATGTCGACACCATAATGTCTCCGCTCGACTCCATTCTCTATCAAAAATCCTTCCTGCAAACAGGATTTATGT
This sequence comes from Prevotellaceae bacterium, assembly GCA_029219385.1. Lineage (GTDB taxonomy): Bacteria > Bacteroidota > Bacteroidia > Bacteroidales > Bacteroidaceae > UBA6382. The sequence goes on from JAQXTH010000023.1 coordinate 5,188, forward strand.
CAATGGATCCCTCAAATGGCTATGTAAAAGCATATATCGGTGGCATAAATTTCACCAATTTCAAATACGACATGTGTTCGCAAGGCCATCGCCAAGTAGGCTCCACAATCAAACCCTATCTATACGCTCTTGCCATGGAAAACGGCATGACACCCTGCGACCTTGCACCCAACGAGCAACGCACCTATGGCAACTGGTCTCCGCGCAACGGCAGCAAGGCAAGATATGGCGAGATGGTTTCGCTGAAATGGGCACTCTCACAATCCAACAACTGGATTTCCGCCTACCTCATAGATAAATTCGGACCAAGAGCATTGGTAGAAACACTAAAAAATTTTGGCATCAACCACTATATCGACAATCCCAACCTGACGCTATGCCTGGGCACATGCGAAATATCCGTAAAAGAAATGGTAAGCGCATACACGGCTTTTGCCAACCATGGAATGAGAGTAACACCTCTTTTTGTCACACGCATAGAAGACAGCAACGGAAAAGTGATAGCACGTTTCCACACCGGTGCAAACGAAGCAATAAGCAGCAACACAGCCTATAAAATGATCGACATGATGCAAGCCGTGGTAGACCAAGGCACCGGACGAAGGCTGAGATACAAATATGGCTTCACGGCACAAATAGCCGGAAAAACCGGCACCACGCAACAAAACTCCGATGGCTGGTTTGTAGGATTTGTTCCCCGTCTGGTTTCCGGCTGCTGGGTTGGCGGAGAAAACAGAAACATACATTTCAACACGACCGCTATGGGTCAAGGAGCCTCCATGGCTCTCCCTATTTGGGCAATCTACATGAAAAAAGTTTACAACGACCGTTCTTTAGGATATTCCCAAAGCGAAACATTCTCCATACCCGACGATTTCAGTCTATGCGACGACTCGCTTGCCGTGGCAGACTCCCTGTTCCTAAACACCAATGGCGATGAAATTTTAGAAATAGAAGAATGGTAACACCATAACAAAAAAAACACATCACAATTTTTAATATGAGATTTTTAGCACTGATACCCGCACGATATGCTTCCACACGCTTTCCCGGCAAACCTTTGGCAATTTTAGGAGGCAAAACCATCATACAACAAGTATACGAAAGAGTCAAACCCCTCTTTGAAGAAACCTACGTTGCCACCGATGACGAACGAATCTACAACACCGTTGTTGCTTTTGGTGGCAAAGCAATCATGACAAACAGCAATCACAAAACAGGAACCGACCGTTGCCAAGAAGCCGCAACTAAAATAGGAGCCGACAAATTTGATGTTGTTGTAAACATACAAGGAGACGAACCTTTCATACACCCCTCTCAAATCAACGCAATAAAAGAATGCTTCGCCAACCCCAAAACACAAATAGCCACGCTTGTCAAGCCATTCACTCCCGACACCCCCATCGAAACATTAGAAAATCCCAACACCCCCAAAGTAATTTTCAACCAACAAAAACAAGCAATCTATTTCAGTCGTTCCGTGATACCCTATCCCAGAGGAATAGAGCGTGACAAATGGACAACACACCACACCTTTTACAAACACATCGGTCTATATGCCTACCTCACCGAAACCCTCAAAGAAATCACACAACTGCAACAATCACCACTCGAAATAACAGAATCTCTTGAACAATTAAGGTGGATTGAAAACGGATACCACATACAAATTGGCATCACACACATCGAGACCATTGGCATCGACACCCCCGAAGATTTAGAAAAAGCAAACCAATACTACAATTCCATACAATCATAACTTCACATCACACAAGCATACAGTCTTCATCATGAACAAAAAAACACTCACCTATCTAACTATACTATTATTCTCCATACCCTCGTTATCACAAAAAATAAGTATCGGAAGCTACACCTTCAAAGACGGCTCCATATACAACGGCCAACTCTATTCCGGAAAACCCAACGGACAAGGAAAGACCGTCTGGCCCTCGGGTGACACATACGAGGGAAACTACCTAAAAGGACATCGTCATGGAAAAGGAACCTACACTTTCACCGACGGAGAAAAATACGACGGCGACTGGACAAACGACCACCAAAACGGATATGGCATTTATTATTTCAACAACAACAACCGCTACGAGGGTCTTTGGCTCAAAGACTATCAGGAGGGAGAAGGCACCATGTATTATTATAACGGTGACATCTACCGTGGCAACTGGAAACAAGACAAACGCGAAGGAATCGGCACATACACCTACGCAAAAGGTGCGTCATACCACGGCCAATGGAAAAACGATGTGAAATCCGGAAAAGGCACCTTCCTATGGTCAGACGGCTCAAAATATGAAGGAGAATGGGAAAACAACATGAGAAACGGAATCGGCACATTTACCTACGCCGACGGCGACTCATATAACGGTCAATGGAAAGACGACAACATGCACGGCAAAGGCATCTACAAATTCAAAGACGGCAACGAATACGATGGACAATATGCCAATGGGAAACGCACCGGACACGGATACTATAAATTTGCCAACGGCAACAAATACAACGGAATGTTTCTGAATGGTGAGAAAAGCGGCTTCGGCACATTCACCTGGGCAGACAACTCCACCTATATTGGCAATTGGAAAAACGACCGACGCAACGGAGAAGGAAAATACACCTGGGCAAACGGTGATGTCTACGATGGCCATTGGAAAGACGACGAACCCGACGGAGAAGGAGTGTTGCGCCTCGCCTCCGGCCACAAATTCAAAGGCACATTCAAAAAAGGAATGAAACACGGAAAATGTATTGAAGAAGACGAAAAAGGAAACAGATTTGAAGGCTCCTATCAAAACGGAATAAAACACGGCAATTTCGTTGAAAAAGACAAGACAGGCAAAACCATTGCAACCGGACGATACGAAAACGGCAAGAAAATCACTGACTGACCTCACAACAAACCCGACACTATTTAATCCAAACATAAACACCAAAAACCCTACCATTATGAAAATCATCGAAAACGACAGTTGGTTGAAACCATACGAAGAAGCAATCGTTGGCAGACATCAAAATGCTATCAACAAAGAAAGAGAATTGGTTGGCAACAACACCCTAAAGGATTTTGCCTCCGGCCACAAATATTTTGGCCTGCAACAAACCAACAGCGGTTGGGTTTTTCGTGAATGGGCTCCCAATGCCACTGCAATTTATCTGATTGGAGATTTCAATCAGTGGCAGAAAAATGAGCAATACAAACTCAAACCTATAGGCAACGGAGTTTGGCAAATAAAACTCAGTGCCGGAAAACTAAAACACGGTCAACTCTACAAAATGGCGGTTGAATGGGAAGGTGGCGAAGGCCAACGCCTGCCGGCATGGACAACCAGAGTTGTTCAAGACACCGAAACAAAAATCTTCAGTTCACAAGTCTGGGCACCAACCACCCCCTACAAATTCAAGCACAAAACATTCAAGCGTCAGGCCGGCCCTCTCTTAATATATGAATGTCATATTGGTATGGCACAAGACGCACAAAAAGTTGGAACTTACAATGAGTTTCGCACCAACATTCTGCCTCGCATAAAACAGGCCGGCTACAATGCCATACAAATCATGGCCATACAGGAACACCCCTATTACGGCAGTTTTGGTTATCACGTCTCCAACTTCTTTGCCCCCTCAAGTCGCTTCGGAACACCCGAAGAACTAAAACAACTCATCGACGAAGCCCACGACATGGGCATAGCCGTGATTATGGATCTCGTTCACAGCCACGCAGTAAAAAACGAAGACGAAGGACTTGGAAACCTCTGCGGAGATCCCAACCAATATTTCTATCCCGGTGATCGTCGCAACCACAACCAATGGGACAGCCTCTGCTTCGACTATGGCAAAAACGAAGTAATCCACTTCCTGCTCAGCAACTGCCGCTATTGGCTCGAAGAGTTCAAATTCGATGGTTTCAGATTTGACGGTGTCACCTCCATGCTCTACTACAGCCACGGCATAGGCGAAGACTTCGTTGGCTATCCCTCATATTTCAATGGGCATCAAGACGACAACGCTATCTGCTATCTCACCCTCGCAAACAAACTCATACATCAGGTAAATCCAAAAGCAATCACCATTGCCGAAGAAGTTTCCGGAATGCCCGGACTGGCAGCCAAATTCGAAGACGGTGGCTATGGCTTTGACTATCGCATGGCAATGAACATTCCCGACTATTGGATCAAAACAATCAAGGAACTGCGCGATGAAGACTGGAAACCAAGTTCAATTCTCTGGGAAGTTACCAACCGCAGGGCAGACGAAAAAACCGTGTCATATTTAGAGAGCCACGACCAGGCTTTGGTAGGCGACAAGACAATCATCTTCCGCCTCGTGGATGCCGATATGTATTGGCACTTTAAAAAAGGAGACGAAAATGCCACGGCAAACCGCGGACTGGCTCTCCACAAAATGCTGCGCCTAATCACGTCTTCAACAATCAACGGAGCATACCTCAATTTCATGGGCAACGAGTTTGGCCACCCCGAATGGATTGATTTTCCTCGCCAAGACAACGGTTGGAGTTACGCCTATGCACGCCGTCAATGGAATCTGGTTGACAACAAGGAACTGCTATATCACTATCTCGGTGATTTCGACCGCGACATGATAGCTATTTTAAAACAAAACACCCATTTGCTTCAGACAAAAGTAAAAGAGGTTTGGCACAACGATGGCGACCAAATCCTGGCATATTCTCGCGGCAAATATCTCTATGTTTTCAATTTCAATCCAAGCAAGAGTTTTGAAGGCTATGGCTTTATGATGCCCGAAGGAAAATACAAAGTAGTGCTTAACACCGACAGCAAAAAATACGGAGGCTTTGGACTGTCCGACGACAGCATTGAACACTTCACAAACCACGATCCCCTTCTTGCCCGTCAACACAAAGGTTGGCTGCGTCTTTATATCCCGGCACGCTCTGCTGTAGTGCTGAAAAAAGAAGACTGACATAACCACATATTTATCATGTTGAAAAAGACAATACTAAAAAAACTGAGAACATTTGATTTTTGGATAAAACTATCCACGTGGACACTATTTATTCTCTACATGGTCGGTTATTGGAATTTCCAACACTACCTGCTGGAAAACACTTGGGGGCAATATGGCTTTTCGCGCCTATCCATCATCTGCATGTTGATAGTGTTGACTTTGCTACCCTATTCTCTGGCCCACAAATTCAATCTGCCGATCTCATGGTATAGCATTGCCTTTTTCCCTTCTGTTATCTTGACATGCCTGTTGGCACAAGAACAAATATCCATCACAGTGGCGATAATCTCCATAGTTGCTATGGCGATTGTCGCCACTGTTGCTATTATAAAGCCAAGGTTGCCAAAAATTGTCATCACCTCAAACGGCTGTATCTTCATCATCATGATAATTTACTCCCACTCCATCTCTAACACTAATGAACTGGACCACTATAAATGCAAAATAATCAACCAATTAAACCACCAACAATACAGCGAAGCACTAAAGACCGGCAACACGTCGCTTGATGTCGACACAACAATATTCCAACTAAGAGCCACAGCCATGATACGCAACAATTCTCTTGGCGATCAACTTTTTAAATACCCCATACCATTTGGTGTCACAAAAATAGACACAAACCAAGCCACGTCTGCCACCGAAGCAAAAGACATCATTTTGTGTAATCTGTTGCTTCAAAAAAAACTATACACCTTCATCTCGCAACTACGGAAATACTACGACATCAACTCCCCCAACCTGCCACAACATTACAAAGAGGCAATCATATTGTATCTCTCAAAAACAGTCAACACCAACCTTTCATACAACGACCCCACAACCCTTGCAAACTACAACGATTTCATCATAGAGAAAAACAAACACAAAACAACCCTCATACGCTCAAACTATTGTCGCAATCTCTACGGCACAACATATTTTTGGTATTATCACTTCTTTCCTCTCCCAATCACTAAGAAATATGATCAGCAAACAAAAAATTAAATTCCTGCGTTCTCTCGAACACAAGAAATTTCGCGACATACACAACTCTTTCTTGGCAGAGGGAGACAAAACCATCTCACAACTCATCAACCATTTCAGTTGTGAATATCTGGCAGCCACACAACCTTGGCTTGACGCAAACCCCCACATCGCTGCGCTTGCAAAAGAAACCGACACACTCACCCCACAACAACTCTCGGCGGCAAGCCTGCTCAAAACACCCCAAAACGCAATCGCCGTCTTCAAGAAAAAAACGGCCACACCACCCACCCCCTCTGTCTTCACCAAGAAGCTCTGCCTCGTGCTCGACTCCATTCAGGACCCCGGCAATCTTGGCACTATCATCAGAATTTCAAACTGGTTTGGCATAAAACACATCATTTGCTCACCTGCCACAGCCGACGTCTATTCACCAAAAGTCATACAGGCCGCAATGGGAGCATTGGCAGGCATCTCCATAAGCTATACCGACACAACAGAATACCTCTCCTCCCTGCCCCAAGACACACCTGTCTATGGCACATTCCTTGATGGCGACAACATCTATGACGTTCCACTCTCAAACCATGGCTTCATCATAATGGGAAACGAAGGCAACGGCATCTGCGACCGCGTTGCCGACCTCGTGACACAACGTCTCTACATTCCTTCCTGCAACACCGGCTCCGCCACGGTCGAAAGCCTCAACGTAGGCGTTGCCACCGCCATTATCTGTGCAGAGTTCAGACGGCGCGAAACACTACAAACCTCCATTCACTCATAATCTCCCCGCATCACTATGTTCCCTATATCACTCACATTGATTATCGTCTCGCTATTGCTCCTGCCAATATGCGTAATATTATATCATCGCAGTTACATCTCGATAGCCAAACCTCATACGCCCCCCTCAAAACCGACTGTCGACACAGACAAACTGCCCTCATTCTCTATCGTGGTAACTACCCACGACTCCGACTACATGCTCAAAAACGCCATCGACAAACTCGTGTCGCAACAATATCCCAAATTTGAAATTGTTATAGTCAACAACGCGTCCACCGACAACACCAACGACGTGATTACTCGAGCCACAAACGAACACCCCCAACTTATCAGACACACCTATCTGCCCCAAAACCGCAATGGCATACTCCACACCGCCATGGCCACAACCCTCGGAGTGAGAGCCTCGCGCAACGAGTGGATAATCCTCCTTAAACCCAACTCCACGCCAAAATCGTCACAATGGCTCATGACAATAGCCCAAGCCATCGACCACAACACAAAACTCTGCATAGGCTACAACGACTACTACGGCTACGACAATTCCAAATGGGTGAGAAAAGCCATCTCATGGCGCAAGAAATCACAGATAAAAAACTATCATGCCATCTGCCGTGGTAAACGCAAACCTATTGAAACAGAAAACTCAAACATCGCTTTTCGCAAGTGCGACTTCTTTTCAAATGGTGGCTATGGGCGTTGGCTCTACCTTAAAAGTTTCCACGAAAACCTCTATGTCACAACTTTCACAAAATCATCAGAAACAAAATTCCTCACTTCACCCACAGCCCAAGTCGAGACTCTGCTGCCACCGATTGAAACCCTATGGCAGACCGAGCGCAGACTTATAAAAAAATCACTCGCAAAACTCAGCCGTTCCACAAAACTACGACGCTGCCACCGACTTATGATAAATCTTCTCTATCTTTTCGCGGCAACAATGATGATTGCCGGGGTGGCATTTTCCATTTTCCCACTCCCGGGCGACAACAGCCAAGACTATTTCAATATGGTCTCTGCCACAACACTTCATCAAACCATTCCGCTCACAACCATCATTGCAGCATTGGTTTTCACCATCCTTTCCCTCGTTCACTGCATCATAGTCGTTTGGCTCAATAGGCGCGATGCCCAAAGACTATACTGCCCAATCTCAAACGCTCCTTACACCCTTTGACAATAAGGACAACACCCACTGCAAATGTCATCACCGTTCAATCTCTTCAAAACACTCGTCTACACAACCCTGCTGTCATTGCTGACAGCCTGCTCTTCCGAGAAATTCTTGGGAGAAGACGACCTGTTGCTCACATCGGTGAAACTCACGTCTGAAACTCCCGAAACAGACGTAAACGACTATCTCATACACCTCCGCCAAACGCCAAACTCGAAGTGGTTCAACCTCTTCAAAGTGCCTCAAGGACTATATAATCTGTCGGGAACAGACACCACCAAAGCCATCAACCGCTTTTGGCGGCGAGTTGGCGAGCCACCCGTAATCTACAGCCCCCAGCAAACTGCCAACACCCAAAACTCCCTGGCCCTGGCCCTCAAAGACAAGGGCTATCTCTCTGCCCGAGTCTCTGCCACAACCACACAAAAGAAAAACAGCCGCAAAATAAAACTCCACTACACTCTCCGGCCCGGCCAACCCTATATCATCACAAAAATAAACACCACGGCCGACAACCCCATTATTGACAGCCTCATAAACATCAGCAAGTCGCAGTCTCTTCTCACTCCCGGCATGAAATGCGACATCTCGCTGCTCGACAAAGAACGCTCGCGCATCACAGCCATGCTCCACAATCATGGGTTCTATAACGTATTGAAAAACTTCATGCGCTATGAGATAGACACCCTCTCGGGACCCTCCAACGTGAAACTATCGCTTATTTTTGAAGGTAAAGCCATTGCCCCCGACACCACAGACATCTACACACAATATCGCTTGCGCAACATCAACCTGTCGGTCTTAAACTCCGACAACGAAACCACCAACAAAGTCTCTGTAAAAGACTCCTCGCTCAACATCACATACACCAACACCAATCACAAAACATTCAGGCCCAACATGCTTGTTGCCAAAACATATCTCAAACCAAACCAAATCTACCGCCAGCAAGACATTGCCAAAACCTATCGCTCTCTCTCCAATCTTGAGGCGATTGCCTATGCCTCCATACAAACCGAAAAAACCGATTCCGCACAACTCGATGCCGACATACAGGTTGTTCCCAACAAGATAAACACACTCGGTGTAGAATTAGAAGGCACCAACACTGCCGGAAACCTTGGCGTTGCCTCATCGCTCACCTATACCAACCGAAACCTTTTCAATGGTTCCGAGGTGTGGACTGTCAGCCTCAAAGGAGCCTACGAGGCCATCACCGGTCTCGAAGGCTACGGCGACCAAAACTATTTCGAGTTGGGATTAGAAACCAAACTCTCATTCCCCAAACTGATTTTGCCCTTCTGCTCCTCCTTCAACGACAGGGCAACCTCTAATCTCTCGCTGCAATACGACACACAAGAAAGACCCGAGTTCCACCGCCGAGTGCTCACCACTCTGTGGAGTTATCGCTGGAGCAACCCCACCGGAACATTCAAACACCGCCTCGACATACCCAGCCTCAACTATGTCTACATGCCGTGGATTTCCAAAACCTTCAGAGAGGAATACCTCCAGTCAGACAACTACCACTCAGCACTCATACGCTATGCCTACGAAGACCTCCTCATTCTCAACTTCACATACAGCCAAACCTACAGCCCCTCGGCACACAACGACCTGCAAAACTCACCAAACAAACCGGGCAAAAACAACTCCGGTTCATATCAGATAAACTGGTCGATAGAGTCGGCAGGCAATATCATCTATGCCTTGTCTAAACCCATGGGACTGACGCGCAACAAAGACAACCAATACACTCTGTTTGACGTGGCTTACGCACAATACGTGAAATTTGACTTCGATTTTTCTCGCCACTTCACCATCAACCCTCGCAACACCATTGCCACCCACTTCTCCTTCGGCATTGCCCAACCCTATGGCAACTCCACAATAGTGCCCTATGAAAAACGCTATTTTGCAGGCGGAGCCAACAGCGTGAGAGGATGGGGAGTGCGCGAATTAGGCCCCGGTCGCTATGTCGGCCAAGACGGCAAAATTGATTTCATCAACCAAACGGGCAACCTCAAACTATTGGCAAACATCGAACTGCGCACAAAACTCCTGTGGAAGTTCAGCGGAGCATTCTTTATCGATGCGGGCAACATTTGGACCACACGCCTCTATGAGGTGACGGGCAGTGGAGGACGTTTTGATGTCTCCACCTTTTGGAAACAGATTGCGGCCTCCTATGGCATAGGCCTGCGCATGAACCTCGACTATTTCATCTTGAGGTTTGACATGGCGATGAAAGCAATCAACCCTGCCTACCAACCGAGCGACAAACGCTATCTGCCACTTCTGCGCCCCAAACTGTCGCGCGACTTCGCATTTCATTTCGCAGTCGGACTACCTTTTTGACAGTGTTTTCATATCACACGCTCAACAAATTCATATCACAACATCAAAGATTTCATATCATAAGATCAATAAAATCATATACAATTTCAAAAAATTCATTTCATATTATCAACAAAAACATTATCATGAAAAAAACATTCTTAATTATTCTCGCCGCCATAAGTCTCGCGGCTTGCAAGACAGCAGATAGTCTCGGTCTTGCCGGTCAGTCGTTCTCTCTGACCCAACTCAACAATAAGCCTCTCGTTGCCGACGAGGGAATTAAGCCGGCCATATCGTTCACCGACAAACAGGTGAATGCCACCGTGGGCTGCAACCGCATTTTTGCCGGCTACACAACCGATAATAAAGGCAAACTCTCCTTCACCAATGGTGGTGCCACACGGATGATGTGTCCCGACAAGTATAGAGAAGACGAGTTTCTTGCCGCGTTCAACAAAGTTGCGAAATACAAACTCTCAGGTAAAACCATAAAGTTCTACGACAACGAGGGCAACCTCCTGTTTACTGCCACCAAATAATCAACCACAACCATTCCATGGATTTTGTCTCATCCGAATTGCCATGAAATTGTGGCACGAAGGTAAAAAATCCACTTAAAATCCTTTCTTATCGTCAAAATTAAGCCGCAACGCGACTTAACCATTTATTCTCGGCCGGAAATCTTAGTATTTTCGGCCGAAAATCTTAGTATCTCCGCCCGGAAATACTCTTATGCTCGGAGCGAGCATAAGTCGTTAAGTCCGCTCAAAATTTCGCGAAGGCTTTTCTTCTCATTTTCATGTTGCGCAAATCTAAAATCAAATCGAAATTTCCAAAATAATAAGCTCTGTAAGGGCGACATATCAATACCAACAATCGGGTCGCAAAACATCATATATTCGCCCCCGACAGGGGCGTGGGTGGGGTAATCGGCTCTGCGGTGGGGGCAAGCCCCCACCCTATTCTATTAAACCCCTACGGGGTTGAAACACAACAAATTAACCCCAGAGATGAACGATGTGGAATAACACATAAACCCCCAAGGTTCAAAAACAACATGTTAAATACAACAAAACGACAACAATGAACACCACAAACCCCGAGGGGTGACATAAAACAACGGAGGGGCTTGCCCCTACGGACGAACGACCTTTTAAAAATTGCGCGGAAATCGGAGAACGGCTCCGATTTCCGCGCAATAACTTTTCTCTTTACTCATTGTCTTGGGAAATTCCTTTTTCGGAGGGTGTGTCAAAATAAAGATTTTGACTTCACCCTCTAAGGTGCGTCAGAATGGTTAAGATGCAAGGCGCTGAGGCTGAGGGCGCAGGGAGTGTACTGAAGTACATGACCAAGCCCGAAGACGATAGCAACGCAGCAGATTGGCTATTATGACACACCGCTCTTATTTTGGAATTTCCCGAGACAGTTAGGATGTCTTTTAATAGCCAATGGATTTCTTTGACGTGAAGAAGACGATTGTTACTCGGAGAGGACAAGGCGGAGCCCAAGGTCGTAGCTGCCAGGCGAGTTGAAGAGGCGAAAAGCAGAGCGGCAGCACCTCGCGCTGCGGAACCAACTGCCGCCACGAAACACGCGGACAAAGCCTGTGGACGGTCCCTGAGGATTGGTCTGAGAACCACTGCTATAATCACCATACCAATCCTGACACCACTCCCATACATTGCCACTCATGTCGTATATTCCAAGTTCGTTGGGTTGTTTGGTCTTGACAGGGTGTGTTTTGGAATTGTTTTTCTCTATTTTTTTCCATTCCCAATCGTCATCTGTTCCCGACAAATATCGGTCTCCACTGTTTTTCCAATACCATGCAACATCATCAAGATTTTTACTTCCACTATATCGATAGCCTTTGCTTTTGTTTCCTCCACGGGCAGCATATTCCCACTCTGCTTCGGTCGGAAGACGGAAATTCTGTCCCGTGAGACTATTCAACTTTGATATAAATTCCTGACAATCGTTCCAAGAAACTTTTTCAACAGGATTATTATCACCCTTAAAATATGACGGATTATTCCCCATCACAGCAGTCCACAATGCCTGCGTCACTTCGGTCTCACCGATATAATAACTACTCAATGTGACTTGATGGGCAGGTTTTTCATCAGAACTTGGTTTTCCTTGCTCCGGTGTTGCGCCCATGATGAATGTGCCGCCCTCAACGGGTATCATCTTAAAAGAAACACCTTTCACCGTGAAAACATTGCCATTGGTGTTCACTTGAGAATTGCCACCACTCGGAAGAGAGATACCTTTTTCGAGCGTAGCAGCGACGGTGGCAGTGTTGCCCTCGCTAACCTCAACGGTCGACTTGTGGTCTTTATAGCCCTGCTTGGAAATTTTCACAACATGAGAGCCAATCAATTGTTCCTCTATAAACATAGGAGTTGTTCCGATTTTCTTGTCATCGACATAGATGTCGGCATCAGCGGGCGTGCAGTTTATGTCGAGCGACCCATAGATGGGCGATGGTTTGTTGAGCGAAATGGTTTGGTTGGCAGACTCTTCGCTGATTGTCACCTCTTGTTGCGAGGGGCGGTGACCAACCTTCTTTGTTTCGACAAGATAGGTGTCGTAGCCCAAATCGCCCGTCCACGAGCCGGTGCCTTTCTTCTCACCGTTGACCCATATCTCTGCCCCCGGATCTGCCTTGAGAGTGACGGTGGTAAACGCCGGTCGCAGTTTCACCTCGACAATGTGTTTGTTTTTGGAGTCGTTGACCTCCACCTTGCCCACCTCAGGATAATAGAGCGGAGCCGTCACTCTGAAACCATATTTGCCAAACGCCTTGCGGTCTTGCGCCACACCGTCGGTGGTGACAAGCATCTTGTTGTCGAGTTCCACCACCGCATTGGGCGGCGAAAGGCGAAACATCACATATTGCTGGGTGAGAGAGGGTTTAACGATGGTCTGCACCTCGCCCGTGATGAGTTTCATGATATATGTGCGTGCTTTCTCTATCGAACAAGGGAAATACCAGTCGAGCAGGGAACCCAACTCGGGGTGGTAGATGCTGATGCGCTTCACTCCAAAGGGCACATAAACCCATATCTCGGCAGGGTGGTCTTCTTGAACTTCTACTATGCCAAGTACGCCCACATCAAACGAAAATCCCTTTTGGGTGGTTTGTATCTTTATGAGGGCACAGACATTGCCGTTTTGGTCGCGCTTCATGGTTTTCTCCATATTGGCGGTCTGGTCGTGAACGTTGAGATAGAACTCACTCACGGCAATCTTGTCTTGCGCTCGGAGCGAAAAGGCAGACAAGAGCAAAAGAACTGTTGCGAGTATATATTTCTTCATAATCAGGTTGAATGTTTATATATTAAGGAATGAAACAGGAAAAAGTAACCCTGTTTTGCATGAAAAATTTTCGCAAACGCAAAATTAGCAAAAATCCATCAAAAAAAAACTTTAATAGCACAATAATTATATGACTTAAGCATCTCGATATGGGAAAAAGGTGGAAATCCTATGACGTTGTGTCGTGGCCAATCTGCTGCCAGTCTCTGAGAGGCGGAATTTCGGCATTGACATAATAATACCAAAAAGTGCCTACAAAAGCGGAGGTGTCGCCTCCCTCTTTTTGAATAATGGTGAAGCGGGCGAAATCTGTGTCGTATTTCGGGTCATAGGAGATACGCCCACCCCAAATGCCCGGTCTCAAACGCTCTATCATGGCAGCAGCCTCGGCATAGGCCTTGGGCAAAGGGCTGTCGTGGTAGACGGCAGCATAGTCTGACAATACAGTCTTGAACAATTCCAACTGTTTGGTCAGCAACAGACCGCACAAAAGATAATCGAGCACTGCCCTGTTGTCTTTGTCGAAATCGAGCAGGTGGGCCATCTCCGAATTGAAATGAAACGCCTTGATGAAATTGTTGCTGCGGTCTGCAGTGCAGGGGGTGACTTGAAGTTCGTTTATCTTTCGGTTCCACAAAGAAACGAAATCATCGTGACACGAGGTTTCTTTAAGAAGAGCCAGATATTTTCGGGCAGCAGCCTTGTCGCCCGACATCACGCTGTATTCAACCATGTGGCGCAGAGAAGAGAGACACATGCCCGAGGAGGGAGAAATCTTCATGCCATATTCAAAGGCTTGATGAAAAGCCTCGTCGCAGACACCCAATTCGCGATAGAAAATGCGACAGAAGTCGGTGGCAAAGGGTTTACCGTCAAATCTGGGGCAAAACAACTCCGGACTGTTAATGGGATAGGAAAAAAGAGTTTCGGGCAGAGTGCCAAGACGCGCCTCTGCCAACAGGGCAAACTGCAAATCAATATTGTTTGTGATTGTGCCTTTCTGTTTCACATCGTCGAGCAACTCTGCCCAACGGCTCTCTTCGGCAAGCGCAGTGCGACGATAGACATCTTCACTCAAACGATATTGCTCATTGCCCGATATTTCGGAATAACACACACAGCCAACAACCAGGACAACAAAAAATGATAACAGCAGAAAAGCACGAACATTCCTGAGGCGCGGAAGAAACAACATGGCCGACACAGGCAGACCAAGCATGAGGAGATAGATGTGTTCTCTGCCATCGGCAAAGTCGATGTGCCACCACCGTTCACCGAAAGGAATGAAGCCCAGGTGGTCAGACGACAACTTTACGCCCAACACGGTGAGAGCCACAATCAAGAGGGGCAATGCCGTTTCGACAATCATCACCGCCTTGAATCTTTTCTCCAAGCCCTTTTGTAACATCGTCAATGCCTGCAACAAAACGATAAGGAGCATCAACAAAAGCAACACCGGGAACGAAACAATCCAAAAGGCAAGAAAGCCCGTAAGAACAACAACAAGCCACGACCACGGCCAACGGCACTTGGCACGCGTAAACCCTATGACACACAATGACGCAAACACAAAGATCGCCTCAATGCTGAGACCTATTCTGTGGATAAAGCCGACCAACAAGGCGAGAGGAATGACAGTGGCAAACAAAAACGAGGGGAACCGGCGCGAACGATTCAAAGACATAAACAGACCTTTGGCAACACCGCCCCTACCTTCTTTGTCAAACGCGCCAAACCACGACGGAACGACAAGCGAGGCAAACACGGCAATCAAGGCAAGCAGCAGAGACTCCAAGAATGTCCCGACCGCGGGGTCGGCGAAAAACTGCAAAAGCCACGAAACAAACAAATTGTTTGCACCGGGATAGTCTGCCAAACGGCCGAGAATGAAATCATCGGTAGCCACATAATAGTTCACTGCCTCCATGAGGCTCTGAGTGTGGGGAAAGCAACGCAACGACATCTCTGCCACCACGAAAACCACAAGGCCGCTCAACAGAGGCACCAACCACAACGACCCTGCCAAGCGATTCAAACGCGAAAGTCGTTGCTTGGGGGTGGCAAGATTACTTGTATCGTTCCTTAGTGACACCTTGTTTGTCTTGTCGATAGCGGAGGGGGTATGTCGGTTAAATCTGTGTTTGCTCATAGTATTCAAATAGTTTGTCTTTTTTATATCAAAATGCAGCCACAGAAAGGTCAGGGCCTGAAGAGATTTGACAACTCATCGCGGTCGAACGTCACCATGTTTTTTGAAAACTCGGGAATGTTGTAACTGTATGTGCGCAGAGTGTTGTGGCTCGGCTCGCGCTGGGGCAACAACAAAGGTTTTGAGAAAGCACGGCCATCGAAGTGAGAGAGAAACAAACGAGTGTGGCGACCGTCAATGCGCTTGGAGCTCAACACTACCCACCGCCCTGTGGAACTCCACGAATGATAGCTGTCGACATCGTTGCTATTCAGCACACTGACATCGACCTCGCGCCCCGGCTCTTTGCCGCCAAGGTCTATCATGCGCAAATCAGCCTCCTTGTGATGAATGGGGAAGGTGGCGCAATCGGCACGGGTGAAAAGCAGATAGCGACCGTCAGGAGAGAGGCGGGGAAAGGAGGCACTGCCACCATCGGCGGCAGCACTATATATCGTGTCGACAACCGAGCCAAAGCGGCCGCTGTCTTCATCAAAAGCCACGCGACAAAGGCTGTAGCGCAGATTATTGTATTCAACTGGCATTTTCACGGCTTTTGCCGTGGCAAAAAAGAGCCACTTGCCATCGGCAGAGAAATAAGGGAAAGTCTCCCAATTGAGGCTGTCGTTGAAACGCTCGTCGGCAAAAACCTCGTTGCGCTCTACATTATATAATATAATGTCGGACTTTTGGTCGTAGACCTCTATCTTGTCGCGCGAATGTCCGTAGAACGATTGGCGGGTGGTGTTGCTCGAAAAGACTATGTAGCGACCCGAGGGATGCCAACAGGGATAGGTGGCACTTTTATAAGGGGCTAATTTCTCCAAAGCAATTTTATGAAGGCTGCCACCATGGTAAACGACAGTGCCACCGCCCTTGCCACGGGCGTGGAACATCATGCCGCGATTTACGTTATAGTCGGCAAAAGAATGACAATTGACGCAGCCCATGTTGTTTTGGGTGTTTTCGACAATGGCAGTCTCGGAGAACGTGGAGAGGTCGCGCCGATAAATGCCCATGTGGTTCCACGACTCATATCCGGGCGCGATGAGTCGATAGACAAGATAGCGGTCTATTGTGTCGGGACTGACCTTTATGAAGAAAGGCTTAAAGGTGGTTCCCTCGGGAGACTTGTCTGACCATGCCGAGAGGGCAATCTCAATTTTTCGGTCTTTGCCTTTAAGGGCGGCATCGACAAGATCGCGCCACTCGTCAACAGAAAAGGCAACACCTTTTTTGCCCGAGACACGCAGGGTCTTTTCTCCTGCCTTGATTTCTGCCTGCACATGGGTTGCCCCGACAACATCGAAATTGAGCGGAGCAATGTTGCATGGCACCGTCACATCCATATAGTCAGGAAAAATCTCAGGCTTCTTGTCGACCTTTGCCCCACTCTCGCGCCAACCGTCGCACGACAACAGCGCGAAACCCACCAACATTGCAACAAGGATATTCTTATATTTAATAATCATGGATTTATATCTTGAGTTTAATAAAAAGAAACAACTTTTATAGCGTGACGACCTTGTGCACAGGCACATCAGAAGGCTCTACCAACACAGTGGGGAACAACTGAAAAGGAAAACACACTCCCACCCTAAAGACACAAGGGGGCAACAGTGTGTGAAACAGTCGGTCGTAATAACCGCGCCCACGACCAAGCCTGTTGCCCGAAACGTCGAATGCCACACCGGGCACAAGGACAAAGTCTATCTTGTCGAAGTCGGTGAAACAGGGAGTGACAGGTTCCAAAATGCCAAAAGAACCGGTGGCCAAAGAGTCTGCACCGGAGTATTTATGAATGGTGAGACTATCGCCCACAACCTTTGGCAAGAGAATAGTCTTTTCGTGAGACCAACGGTCAACCCATGTGTGAGTGAAAACCTCGTCGGGCAAAGAGAAATAAGCCAACACCACTTCGGCCTTCCGAAACTCGGGCAACTCTTCAACTTTTGCCAGGATTTTATTGGAAAGCGTCAGCAACTGTTGTGATGTGTGGGAGATAAAGAATTCCTCTTTTCTCTTTTTCATCTCGGCGCGCATTTGTTGTTTTGTCTCCATAGAGAAAAGCGATTATTTGTTTTTTCTGAAATGCTTTATCAGGCTATATGCCGTGTAGAGCCCCTTTTCTCCGGCACGGCCAAGATCGACAAGACCCTCTTCCGTGTTTTTTGAATAAACCTTGGCAAGCCCTCTGTTATAATATGCCTCTGCCAAGCCGGGATCAAGTTCCAACGCCTTGTCGAAATCCTCAATGGCCTTTGCATATTCTCCCGACAAACAATAGAGCGTGGCCCTGTTGTAGTAGAAAACGGAGCAATGCGCGTCTTGCTTGATGGCAAGCGTGAGGTCGCTAATCGCAGCAGCATAGCGTTTGGCAGCGTCGTCGGTGGCAGGCATTTCGGGCTTGTCTGACTTTTCGATTTTATCGGATTTTTCAGATTTGGAAGAACGCAACTCCGCAATCTTCACCTTCACCATGGAACGAAGGAAAACACTCTCCACACCCACTCGGGAGGAGTCGGTTTTCAGACGCTCACACTTGTCTAACTGCGAGAGGGCATAGTCATAGTCGCGCTCGGCAGCAAGATAGAGGGCATGGGCAAACAAGAGAGTGCAGTCGTCGGGTGCTTGGTGCAAACGCGAGGCTGCCTTCTTTCGCCACTCGCCAATCTCCAGACACTGTTCGTCTGTCATAGCGAGTTCGCGCGTAGAGAGATATATGGTAGAAAACAGACTGTCAACGGCATTGGCACGGTCTACAAAGGCAACGGGCGACATGGTCGCTTCGTTCAGGCCATTGTCAGCCTTGAAGAAGGTGAACGAAAACAAAGGTTGATATTCCACAACAACCTCTTTGTTTTGTATGAGTCCACGATGTTCCGACGCATATATGGGAGCCATGTCTTCGGAGTTGTCCGTAACGATTTTGTCGTAGTCTTCAATATCCTTGTCTGTCATGCTTCGCGTGAGCGTGTCGAGAGGGTTGACAGCCTCGGTCTTTGTGTAAGCAAGATTTAATTGCAGGTCGATAATCGTGCGGTCGTCGGCCTCAGACTTCTT
This sequence comes from Prevotellaceae bacterium, assembly GCA_029219385.1. GTDB lineage: Bacteria > Bacteroidota > Bacteroidia > Bacteroidales > Bacteroidaceae > UBA6382. The sequence continues at coordinate 24,033 of JAQXTH010000023.1, forward strand.
GTTTTCACCCACCTTTCTGTAACAATAAGAACGATTGAGATATGCTCCGGCAAAATCGGGGAACTCTTTAATAATGGTCGTATAGATTTCGATTGCCCTCTTGAAATCACCGGTTTGCTGGGCCAGAATGGCACGGTTATAGAGTGCAAGCCTATCATCGGGGTGGCGATTGAGGACAAAATCAAAGTCTTCGATAGCCAGATTGTTCTCCCCCACCTGCATACGCAGCAAGGCCCGGTTGTAGTGGGCAATATAATTTTCTGGAGCAATCTCAATTGCCGCATTATAGTCGCTCATCGCGCCTCGCAAATCCGTGAGCCTATAGCGCGCCAAGGCTCTGTTGACATATAAACGAGTCTGGCGCGGACTAATCTCCATTGCCCGTGAATAGATGCTGTCTGCCCTCTCGTTGAGACCCTGTGCCAAAGAGAGCGCACCCAACACAGACATGGCATCGACATCGGTGCTGTCGAGCGCAAGCGTGTGTTGCAACAAAGTGTCGGCCGAAATGGTGTCGCCACGATCAATGGCGACCTGCGCCTTGAGCATATAAGAACGGGAATAGTCGGGCCATACCACAATCATGGAATCGAGCAACCTGTCGGCCTCGTCGTTTTGCTTTAAGCGAGATTGACACAAGACCAGGTTATACCATGTCGCCCGATCTTTTAATTTGAAATCATTTATCAAGGCATAGTAATCGCGCGAGGCAGCCTCGTAGTTTTCCACACAGATATTGCTGATCGCCCTCAGTTTATAAACACCGGGGATATAGGGATCGCGCTCCATCGACATTGTGCAATCTTCAATCGTGCCGTCGTAGTCGCCCAAATAATATTTTGCAATTCCACGATAATAATATGGGGCATATAAATGGGGCTTGGCCGTTATCACCTGATTGAAATATTGTATGGAGAGGGCATAGTCTTCATAATAAAGGGCATTGCGCCCTATGGTCATGACGGCCTCCGTGTTTACCTGGGCACAAACAAAAAAACTTCCTCCTGTTATGAAAAACATAACAAGAAGAAGCCTATACATTGCCTTTGAATAACAAGTCGACAAATTAAACCGTTTATTCACAGCCACAAAAATTCTTTACAAAGAAACAACCGCAGTTATTTCTTGACCGTGCGCACTTTATAGGAACAACGTGCCTTGCCTTTCAAGAAAGCCGAAAACTTGCCTTTAAGCATCGAACGGCGGAAGGCACTGATACGGTCGGTAAAGACCTTGCCATCGAGATGGTCAAACTCATGCTGCATGACACGGGCAAGATAGCCGTCTACCCATTCGTCGTGTGATTGAAGATTTTCATCAAGATAAGACACCCTGATACGCGAGGGGCGCGTAACGTCCTCAGAAATGCCGGGCAAGGAGAGGCAACCCTCATTCATCGTTTCTGTCTCTTCGGAAAACTCAAGGATATGCGCATTGATGTAGGCGTGTCTGAAATCTTTGTATTCGGGGAACTCATCTGACAAGACATCAAGATCTATCACAACCACCCTAATGGGTTTGCCTATTTGGGGAGCGGCAAGACCGACACCTTGGGAGGCATCTAGCGTCTGAAACATATCTGCCACGAGTGTGTCTATCTGCTCTTTGTTTAATTCTACGTCTTGCGCTTCCTGCCTCAGAACAGGTTGCCCGTAAATATAAATAGGATAAATCATTGCTATTATTTGTATTATAAATTCTTTTTCTATTTTTTATAAAAGATACTCTCCATATATGATTGCAGAATAATCGTTGCGCTTATCTCATCGACGAGAGCCTTGTTTCGGCGTGCCATCTTGTGTAAACCACCGTCAATCATTGTGCGGTGTGCCAAGACGGAAGTAAACCTCTCATCGTAGCCCTCTATGGGAATTTCAGGGTAGTTTTTGCGCCAACGGTTGACAAAAGGCGTGATGTTTTTAGCATTGTCAGACGCCTGACCCGACATTTGGGTAGGCATTCCGATAATAATCTTATCTACCGTTTCGCGACTTACATAGTCTGAAAGGAAGTCCCACAGTTTAGAAGTCTCAACCGTGGCCAATCCCGAAGCAATAATGCCGACAGGGTCGGAAACGGCCAAACCGGTGCGTCGTGCACCATAATCTATAGCCAACAACCTGCCCATCAGCGTTTGCGCCTCTTAAAAAGTGAAACAATCGACGAGATGACCTTATATGACATATAGGCTTTCTTAAACACGCTCACCAAAGAACGAAACGTCAATGAACGCCGGCTGTTTCTTTGAAAAGCAAAAGGGTGTGTAAGCGCAAACCATTCTTGTTGAAGTTTGACACGTGTCAACTCCAACTGATGAAGCGTCTGCAACCTGCGCTCCCTGATATCACTCAATGTAACCTTCTCCTTACTCATAGACAAACAAGACTAAACTTCTGTTTTATTATCATTGCGTTTGCCATCGCCAAGCATCAAGGAGGCTACAAGATTGGCAATTGGATCGGCAATCCATCTCTTTCTGTTGGCATATATCATGAATGACAACAGAACATAAAACAAGGCGACAACAGCAAATCCGGCAACAAGGCTGCCCAAGACATCTGACAGCCACACAGCCACCGCAAACGAGACAAACAACAATGACATCAACAACAAAGCCAACACCATCAGCCCTACAACCAATGCCGACAACAGCATCGTGAGTTTTTCGGCAAACGAAAGCACCACATATTGACGCTGCAACAACAAATAGCGTTTCAGACTTACAACTATTTTATGTATGGAAGACTTCATCAATCTAAAATTTTTAAATTGTCCGATTATAGCAAAACATATTAGCATTATGCCTCTATCAAACCATAGAGACAAATATCACGGCAACAAAACAAATGTTGCCCGCCGACACTATTTGTCTCGGCGAGCAACATCGTTACTCTGCATTTTGCAATTCGTCGGCTATGTCGTCGACAAGACTGTTCATCTCCTTGCGACTCAACTTAACACCACGATTGCGAATAGACTCTGCTATCTTTGCACGCAGGTCAGAACCTTTTTCGGGAGCAAACAGCAAACCGCAAGCTGCTCCAATCACTGCGCCACCAAGCACGGCGGCAAATACGCCAATACCTTTCATTGTTTATTTGTTTTAAATCGTTTGGACTTCAAAATTAGGCAACTTTTTCTATAAAACCTACCACATTGGCGAAAAAAGTTTTAAATAAAGCATAAAATAGACTAATATAGCCAATAATGCCTTGTAGTGTGAGCGAAAATCACTATATTTGCAGAGTAGAAGGAGCATTTAAACACTCCCTTTGGCACTCAGACTATTCACTATAAAATAACGAAACATTAACAAATAAAACCAATCTTTATGAAGAAGACTACAACTTATGCAACTATTGCGGCAAGTATGTTTTTTGCTTTCAGTTTGTCGTCGTGCAAATCGAATGAGAGCATGTATAAGAAGGCCTACGAGAAAGCACAGGCAATGAACCAAAACACACAAGTTACAGAAGAGCCGGCAGTTGTAAATGTTACTCCTGTTCAACAACAAACAACCACAACCACAACCACCACTCCCGTGGCTAAAAACACTACCCCCGTGGCTCAAAGCAACGTGAAGGTGCAGGAGGAAAGCGTACAGGTGATTGACGGAGCCGGCCTCAAGGCATACAGCGTGGTTTGTGGCAGTTTCAGCCTGCAAGCAAACGCAGTGGGCTTGCAGCAAAAACTCAAACAAAATGGCTATCAGGCACAAATCGCACTCAACCCCGAGCGCAAACTCTATCGCGTGATCGCTTCCACACACGACACCAAAGACCAAGCTACAGACTATCGCAACAAACTTCGTGAAAGTTATCCCGATGCTTGGTTGCTATATAAGAAATAAATAATCCAAACAATTCGGAATTACATTAGCGGCATCTTATTCAACGAAATAAGGTGCCGCTAATTTTTTTCAGAGAAAACACAAAACGCTGATTTGCGACATGGCTCACAACAAGCCAATACTAAAACGTTACTAACATTACTAAGTTACTAACACTACTAATGAAAAAAGTTATTAACTTTAATGATGATAATAACGATATAAAACTTAAATACAAAAAATCCGTGGCTCTTGTGATTAGCCACGGATTTTTATATCAGACTCTGTTTTAATCAAAGCAGAGAGTTATTGTAGTGTGAACTCCTACATTATTCAATGGTAAGTCTTACAGGAATCTGGAACCAAACCTTAACGGGTTTGCCCTGCTGACGACCAGGAGTGAAGCGAGGAAGTCCGGAGATAACTCGCTTGATTTCCTTGTCACAATAGGAGTCAAGACCCTTGAGGATTTGCACTTCACCCACAGAACCGTTTTCATTAACCACAAATCGAACCATTGCAGTGCCTTGCACACCGTCTTCAAGCGAAACCTGCGGATATTTGAAATGATCCAAAATATACCTTTGAAGAGCAGCCTCACCTCCGGGGAAGATAGGCATTTGCTCTACATAAGTAAAGACTTTTGCCTCACCTTCGCCACCTCCGGCCGAAGCCGTGGCACCAAGTTGTTTTTGGTCGTTCTTGATGTTGGTAGAAGTTTCGTCATTACCTTGGAAGTTGAACTCACCCATCTTAGCCTTAGCTTCCTGAGCCTTTTGCTGGGCAATAAGTTCTTTGTCTTCGGCAGGAGTATCGGTAATCTCAGGCACGGTGAACTGAATAGAAGAAGCCATCTCGGTAACGGTCTCCATAGGAGTCTCATCGGGTTTGGTCTCCTCTTGGAAAACCTCTTCTTCCACTTCTTCCTCTTCTTGAACATTTTGTAATTCCATGGCCTGATCGTTGCCAAGTTCTGCCACAGCCTTTTCTATCACACCTGCAAAAAATACTGCCAATCCAATTGAAACAAAGATAATCAAGAGACTGAGCAAGGCATAAAGATTGCGCTTGCCCGTATTGGCACGCATTATATAAGCGCCATAATTCTGGTTGCGACCTTCAAAAAGAATGTCGTTCCATTTTTTAGATAACATATCTACATTTGCCATAATTTATAACGCTTTAATGATTAGACTTATATGCCTCAAGAGTAGCCTTATCTTCATCGTCGATAGGCACAATCACATATTTACCGATGTTACAGAGTGTCATTTCGTCGAGAGTTTCAATCAGATTGTCATAATTGGAACCATCACAGGGCTTGATAATAACCTGAGGAGTTCCTTTTTCACTTTTAACCTCATTGAATTTCTCTTCAAATTCTGCCTGAACCGCTTGTTGCGCGCCCTTGGCACTACCTGTCATTCGGCTTAATCTCTGCTCATATTCTTTACGAATATTTTCTGCTTTCTCATATGCGGGGTTGTGTTTCTTGAGAGTTTCGTGCAAACTCTTAAGACCGTCGATAGGCTTTGCGCTTGTGAAATAAACTTGTTTCATTGTGTTGGGCGCATCTGTCGGCTTACCCGTATATACATAAACCTTGTCGTCTTCATCAAGGATTACGGTCACTGCTTCCTTTGTGTCTACCTGGCTTCGGTTTTTATCTTCAGTCTTGTTGGTAGGCATGGCAATTTCCATAGTCTGTGGCTTTGCCAACGTAGTACAAAGCATAAAGAAGGTAACAAGAAGCATCATCATATCCACCATCGGCGTAAAGTCGACGCGGGCATTCATTTTCTTTTGTTTTGTCTTCATAATGTGTATCCTCCTTTATTCTGTTGGACGGCTTTTGAGTTCTGTAAGCAGGTTATAGCGGTTTTCCTGAATATCCTGCAGAGAGTTCATAACCAATTTAATTGTACTATAAGGCGTGTCCTTGCTCGACTTGATTGCAATACGCAGATTGCGCTCGTGGGTCTCGCCCTTTGCGTCGGGTGTCATCGCCTTGTTGATCTCATTATACATTCCACGGACAGCCTTGATGATCTGCTTGAACTGGCTATCTGTAGTGGCATCATCCTGACTGCCTCTATCAGCAACCATTTCACCTATTGTAACCTTTATTGACTGTGTTTCTTTAAAAGACTCTATATCTGCCTTTTTAATATTGCCACACATCGGAAGTGTCTTGATTTTTTCAGCAAGTTTGTTTACCAATGGTGCGTTATCAAGGTTGATATAAATATCCGGTACTGCATTTGGATTGTCCTTGTTCGGCGCAGACAAGAATATTGTCATAATGTCGGTTGAAGGAATCTGAATTTCAGACACAGATTTTGGAGTTTGAACCTGAACAGGCTCGGGTTTAGTAAAGGTACCAGCCATCAAGAAAAAGGTAAGCAATAGGAGCATCACGTCGCTCATAGGCGTCATGTCTATGAACAAGTCCGCTTTTTTGATTTTAAATCGTCCCATAATATTGTCTTAACCTTTTTTCTTGAATTAGTGTGTCAAAGCGTAGTTCTGAACAATTACGAAACCGACCTCTTCCAAAGAATAGGTAAACTTATCAATTCTATTTGTATAGAAGTTATAGAAAATCAAGGCGAGAGCCGATGTTGCAATACCCGAAGCAGTATTTACAAGAGCCTCAGAAATACCGGTAGAAAGAGCAGAAGAGTCACCACCGCCTTCACCGGAAATACTCTGGAATGACTTGATCATACCGAGCACCGTACCGAACAGACCGACCAACACACCGAGAGATGTCAATACACCGAGGATAGGAAGGTTCATCTGCAAAGTAGGCATTTCAAGAGCAGTGGCATCGTCGAGAGCAGCCTTGATAGCCTCAAGTTTCTGAGCCTTTGTCTTGGTAGCATCGGCCTCTTCCACCTGATAACGCTCAAGAGCAGCACGAACAACATTGGCTACAGAACCCTGCTGTGCGTCACAAGCCTTGAGAGCAGTCGGGATGTCGTTTTCTGCCATTGCCTTGCGCACCTTATTGGTGAAAGCCTCCATGCTGCCCTTTCCGAAAGCAGTCTTGAGAGCCAACCAACGCTCTACAACAAGAGCAACTACAGTATAGAACAAACCATGGATTACAGGAACCACGATACCACCCTTAAAGATTGTACCGATAAGGTCGATAGGTTCGTTGGCATTGTCACCACCTGCGAAGTGGCTGCCTGCGCCAAACACTGTGTAGAAAATCAGGAATGCAACAGCAATACAGATACATATCACTACGAATGCATTCTTAATACCTTTGAAACCCTCACTCTTCTTTTTCTGAGCCGGTTTCTGAGCCGGAGCTTTAGTTGTTGTACTCATTTTGTTTTAAATTTTAATTAAAAGTTATAGTTAGTAATAAATTAAGATTGATTTTCTTATAATACTATGTGTTACTTACTTTATCGCTATTTCATGGTTTATATTTCTTGTACAAATTTAAGGTGAATATCATTAGCCACCAAGTTTTTTCATGCAAATTCTATTCTTTATAATAAAAAAAAACAAAAATCTACCACTGCATGAAGTTTTTATGTATCTTTGCATTGTTTTAGAGGTGTTGATAATTTACAGAAACACTCTTATTGATAAGCATACAACATAAAACAAAATAACTATGGAAACTATCGATTGGGGTAAGTTGCCCTTTAGTTACATGCGCACTGACTATAACGTGCGATGTTACTACAGAAACGGAAAATGGGGAGAAATCGAGACCAGTTCTTCCGAGACTATCAACATTCACATGGCTGCAACGTGTCTGCACTATGGTCAGGAGTCTTTTGAAGGCCAAAAAGCTTTCAGATGTCCCGATGGAAAAATCCGCGTGTTTCGCATTAACGAAAACGCTGCCCGTATGCAAAGCACATCTCGTGGCATAATGATGCCGGAAATGCCGACAGAGTTGTTTACCGAAATGGTTAAGAAGGTAATAAAACTCAACGAGCGTTTTATTCCTCCCTATGAAAGCGGTGCCGCCCTCTACATCAGACCGCTTATGATTGGCACAAGCGCACAAGTGGGCGTTCATCCTGCGTCGGAGTATCTCTTCATAATCTTTGTTACTCCCGTTGGACCATATTTCAAAGGCGGATTTGCCTGCACAGACTATTGCATAACCCGCAAATATGACCGTTCCGCACCACTTGGCACCGGTATATATAAAGTAGGTGGAAACTATGCTGCCAGCCTCCGCGCCAACCACGAAGCACACGAAGCCGGCTATTCATGCGAATTCTACCTTGACGCAAAGGAAAAGAAATATATCGACGAATGTGGTGCCGCCAATTTCTTCGGCATAAAGAACAATACCTACATTACTCCCAAATCAACCTCTATCCTTCCTTCCATCACAAACAAGAGTCTGCAACAACTGGCCATCGACCTTGGCATGAAAGTAGAATGCAGACATATCCCGGTGGAAGAACTTGAGACGTTTGAGGAAGCCGGTGCTTGCGGAACTGCAGCCGTGATAAGTCCTATTCTGAAGATAGACGATCCCGACACAGGCAAGAGTTATGTAATCAGCAAAGACGGCAAACCCGGTCCTATTTGCCAAAAGCTCTACACTAAGTTACGCAACATTCAATATGGTATTGAACCAGACACTCACAACTGGAACTTAATTATTGACTGACAAACAAACAATCCCAAATCGGGATAATATAACACAACAAAAAACCGTTGCCCAACAGTTGGACAACGGTTTTTGTTGTTGTATCGGCAATGGTTATCACCACTTACCAAGGATTTCAAGATATTTCTTTACATTGCTTGCCAAAGGATTGTCTTCTTCATACTTAAGAGCTTCCTCTGCATTGAGTTTTGCCTCTTCATTATTGTCTTTCTCCATTGCAAGCCACGCAATATAAGAATATGCCTGTGCACGGTGGGGATTATAGTCTTCTCCGGCAAACTTCTCATTCTTCAAACGCTCGATAGCCTCTTTCATATATTTGGCTGCAATCTCGTTGGGGTGTTTGCGATCGTAGAGCTGATTGATACGCGATCTCCAGAATACAGCCAAGTAACTCGGCTCGCCATCCTTCAACATCATTTCATCAACTTTAGCATAAAGAGCATCGCCCTCTGTAATATATTTCACGCGAAGCAAAGAGTCTTCTTTTGTGGCGTTTGCAGCATTGTAATATACACGGGCCAATTTAAACAATTCGTTTGTGTCATCTTTTTTGCCAATCAACTCCATGTATTTTCTATAAGCAGCCACAGCCTCATCATATTCTTTGGTCTTTTCGTATGTCTTTGACAGATTAAACTGTGTTGCAGCATCTTCGGGAGCAACCTCGGCTGCTTTCTTATATGCGGCAATCGCACCCTTATAGTCTTTAAGTCCGCTGAGGTATTGTGCCTGATAACGATAGTCTATCTCTTGATATACACTATCGGCATATTGTCCGTAGAAATTGTCGTAAGCCTCTTTTGTCTTGGCTGCGTATGCCTCCTTGTTTTGCTCGAAATCAGGCTTAAACTGATTTTCCACATCGTTTTCGTATGCACTTTGGAGTTCCATATTACTCAAGAAAACAATACGATTCAGCACGGGGTCTTTTGCGTTGCTTGCCAAAAACTTCTTTGACATTTCCAAAGCACCCTTATAGTCCTTTGCCATGAAAAGAATAATCACATATTCACGCTGCACGGTGACATTGCCCTGTCCGTCGGGATAGGTTTCAAAATATTTATTATAATATGTACGCGCATTTACCGTGTCAGCCAACTGATAGTAAAGAGTACCCAACACTTGGTTAATGATCGGGTCGTCTGCTTTCTTCTCCTTAATCTCGGTCATAAGTTCAATGGCATAGTCGGGGTTTATATAACGATAAACACCCACAAGTTTCAAATAAGGGTCGAGAGTGTTGGGGTCTGCCTGTTTTGCTTCTTCGTATTTTGTAGAAGCCATACTCAACGCATTTGTGTTTACCTGAGCCTCTTCTTCACCTTTTTTCTTAGAGCCCATGATCAAAGAACTCTCTTCTTTTGCACCTGCCATTTTATAATAGGCATCACCCTCCAAATATATTGCCGGCAAGAACTTTGCATCTGTCTCATATACTTTTTTTGCCAAGCCTATGGCGTTGCCATAAAAGTTATACTCCAAAAACTTATAACCCACAGCAATAAGTGCCTCCTTATTTTTTTTCAAAAGTTTGTTTTTCTCAATGGCTTTCATCACTGTTTCGTCAGTAGGGTCTTGAAGCAGTTTCTGAATATAACCGTTTACTGTCTCTTCCAACTCAGCCGGAACACGAGGAGCTACATACTGGGCATTAGCCTTGTTAAAACCGCAAGCAAGAGCCATTGCGGCAATAAACATAAAAAATAATTTTTTCATTGTGTATTAAATTGTATTTTAAATTTTTAATATCGCTTAATGACTACATTATGAGATTGAACCGCCATATAGGGCAACAGTTGCGAGAACTTCAAAATCATCATCTGTCCCATATTGTTGTGGTTTGGGTTGTCTGTGATATAATAGAAGAAATGTTTTTCGAGCGAACGCACGCGAGGGTCGGTCGTTATTATATAAAGGCAACGTGTCAGCGGATAGCTGCCGGTGCTGATATAAAACTGATATGGCAGATAGTAATCGTCGGGGTCGGAAGAATACTCAGCAGCCACTTTCATAATTCTGATGTCGGAAAGGAAAGAAAGGCGTGTGCTGTCATTGGGATTGCCAACCCAATCCACGCCGAGCACCCCAATGGTATTCTTCTTGTGTTTGACATAGTTGATAAGTTCCTCGTGTGTCTTTGCCGCACGCAGTTTTCCTTTCAGTTTTCCGCCGGCGCATAGTGAATCCTGCATATAGCGCACTGTTGAAGAGCCATTGTTGTCGAACACAATCTCTATTTCACCACTCTGCCCATTGTTGTGTTTCAACCGGCTCCAATCGGTTATTTTTCCCTCAACGATTTTCTTTATCTCGTCTACCGAAATCAAGGTGTCCTTGTTTTCAAGATTGGCAATAAGAGTGATGGCATCGAAAGCGACAATACCTTCTTTTGTCTTGAGATTGTGTTTTGCAAAAAGATAGTCTTTTTCTTCAGTCTTGAGACTGCGCGTTATCACAATGCTGCGCACCGAGTCGGCAAGAAGCATTTTGACCGCATCGTCTTCAGGCATAAACAAGGGGTCGGTAAAAGCCTTTGCATTGCGGTCGCGAAAATCTTTCACCAACACCTCAAAAATGGGTTGAAAAGTTTCGTCTATCGCCACGCATACATAATCCTCTACCGGCACCGTATTACCTTTGGAGTCTTTGCGATATGGAGACTTTTTGCCGTCTCCACACGAAAGGAATATGACCGCGCAGCCAAATATTATAAAGCAAAATCGTATCAGCCTCATTATTTTAGTATTTAAACAAAACATTGTTATATGTAAGGTTACCATTACGACTTGCAAAAGTAACTAATTATTGATAATAAATGGTCACAACCGCGCTAAATTTTAAATAATAAACTTAATTTTGCACTCAAAACCAAGCGAATTATGTCTAAAAACAAGTTATCAAAATTTGCCGACATGGCAAAATATCCCCACGTGTTTCAACCTGAAAGCGTAAAGCCACAACAATCCGGGCCTTTTGAGATGAAAGGAAGTTGGAGGGAAAAATTTTTTCACAACAACAATCCCATTGTGTTGGAGTTGGGTTGTGGGCGCGGAGAATATACCGTTGGTCTTGCACGAATGTATCCGGAAAAAAACTTTATCGGTATAGACATAAAAGGCGCACGAATGTGGACCGGTGCAACCGAGTCGTTGAACGAGGGATTAAAAAACGTCGCGTTTTTACGCACCAAAATAGAATTTATCGAGAATTTCTTTGACAAGAACGAAGTCGATGAGATTTGGCTCACATTTAGCGACCCTCAGATGAAGAAACCCACAAAACGCCTCACGTCTACATATTTCTTGGAACGCTATCGCAAATTCTTGGTCGACAACGGAATAATTCACGTTAAGACTGACAGCAATTTTCTTTTTACTTATACAGGACATGTGATAGACCGCAACAATCTCACAAAATTGATGCACACAAACGACCTCTATGGAGATAGTGCCGGCATAACACCCGAAACAATGAATCTCTTACAGATAAAAACTTATTATGAACAACAATGGCTCAGCCGTGGCATAACCATAAAATACACCTGCTTTTGCCTGTCACAAACAGGAGAGTTGGAAGAACCCGACATTGAGATAGAGCTTGATTCATATCGCAGTTACTCACGAGACAAACGCTCTTCTCTCGACAAAGCGAAATAACCTACTGACATACTTAACAATATATGTATTTATTCATTTAAAGAAAACAAACAGACAAACATGACACTCTATCCAAAACTCATAATCGAAGCACTTGAAAAAGTGAAATATCCCGCAACCGGCAGAAACATCGTGGAGTCTGAAATGGTTGACGACGACATCCGCATAAACGGCATGGAGGTATCGTTTACCATTATCTTTCCAAAAAATCCCGACCCATTTAAAAAATCCGTAGTCAAAGCGGCAGAGGCTGCAATAAAGACATACGCCAGTGCCAATGTGATAACAAACATAAACATTTCCTACAAACCCACCGAACCAATTCAAAAAACGGAGAAGCCTTTGAGCAACACCAAAGTCATTGCAGTTTCGTCGGGCAAAGGCGGGGTGGGAAAAAGCACCGTGGCAGCCAACCTTGCTGTTTCATTGGCAAAATTGGGATATAGAGTGGGATTGCTTGATGCCGATATTTTTGGTCCCTCGGTGCCCACAATGTTCAACCTTGAAGACTATGAGCCAATGGGCGAAATGGTCGAGGGCAAACAACTCATCTTGCCTGCTGAGCAATATGGAATAAAGATTTTGTCGATAGGATTTTTTGTTAAGGCAGGACAGGCAACCGTGTGGCGTGGCCCCATGGCGAGCAACGCATTGAAACAACTCATCACCGAAGCAAAGTGGGGCGAACTCGACTACTTTATCATTGACACCCCTCCCGGAACAAGCGACATTCATCTCACCCTCATGCAAACACTCGACATCAGTGGCGCAATAATCGTCAGCACACCCCAAAAAGTGGCCCTCGCCGATGCCCGCAAGGGAGTCGATATGTATCAGAACGATAAAGTCAACATCCCTATAATAGGAATGATTGAAAACATGGCATGGTTCACTCCTGCCGAACTGCCCGAAAACAAATACTACATCTTTGGGAAAGAAGGAGTAAAAAACATGGCTGAAGAATTGGGATTGAAGTTGTTGGGACAAATTCCTTTGGTTCAATCTGTTTGTGACAGCGGAGACCACGGCCAGCCCGTAGCACTCGACCCCTCCACACCGGTGGCACAAGCATTTCTTTCGATTGCATCTAAGCTGACATATCTCACAAAATAATCCCAGCATACAAAAATCGGGTGGAACAAATCAATGTTCCACCCGATTTTTTGTATACAGAGATTATCTATTTTTCAAAAGACAGCATAGACGAACCTATCATTGCCCCGTCTGCAAAGACAAAGAGTTTGTATGTTCCGGCCGAAAGCATTTCGCTCACATTGACATACATGGTCACCGGTGTTTCCTCACCACTATACTCCACCACCTTCACAGCCGAGTAACCCAACGATGTGTTTTCATAAGAAAATGTGCCACTTTGAGAAACCACGTCGTTGGTGGGTTTGAGAATGCGAACATAAATGCGTCGTTCTCCGGTTTTGGCCGTCACATTTCGCGAAATTCGGAAAGAGGCTACAAAACGAGTGATGTCTTTAGTCTTCTTTGCCTGTTTTCCTTTCTTGTTCTGCGCTTGCAGGGCGACACCTGTTGCATCGAGTTGTGCAGCAATGGCCACAGTCTTAGAAAGATTTTGCTTTTCTTCAGTGAGTGTGGAAATTTGGTTTGTTGCCGAATTGTATTGCTGTTTCACCATCATGTTTTCATCACGCAGACTTTGATTAAGTCTGTTGAGTGAGTCTACCTGCAAGATATATGAGCGTAGCACCTCGCGCACTGTTGCCAACTCTTTTTTAAGACGTGCTATTTCGGCAGCGTCGTTACTTTTAACCCTTTTCAATTCGGCGAGCAAAGCATTGGCTCTGTTTTGCTCTTCGTTGAGTCGTTGCAAGAGCGAGTCGTTTTTGATTGTGCGCTTCATTTCGTCATATTGCATTGCGAAACGCGCATACTCATTTTCCATCTCCTTTTTGTCCATCTCGGCCAATTGGATATATTTCTCGTTATCTTCTTTTTGTTTTTGCAGTTCGTTATTGAGATCGACAATAAAATAAGCAGCCACAGCAAGCAACGCAAGCGCAACAGCCACAATGATAATAATCTTTGTTGTAGTCTTCATAAGTTTTCTGAACGGTATTATTGTGATTGAAATTTTCAGAGGCAAAGTTAAGTATTAAAAACAATTATCACTAATTTTGCATAGATAAATTCGCGTTTTACACATGGAAATCAAACAAAACAGCCCTCGAGCATGGATTTTGGCCTGTCGTCCCAAAACACTCACCGGTGCCCTTATACCGGTGATGACAGCCTCGGCTTTAGCCTTAAACAACGAAAAGTGCAACGTCACGGCAATAATAATTTGTTTTGTTTTTGCCTCGCTTATGCAAATTGCGGCAAACCTCATCAACGACTTGTTTGATTTTCTAAAAGGCACCGATGGTTCAGACCGTCTTGGCCCCGAGCGTGCCTGTGCTCAAGGCTGGATAAGTCCTCAATCCATGCGCAAAGGCATTGCCATTGTGCTAACGGCCGCCACCGCGGTTGGAGCATTGCTGTTGCTTTATGGCAGTCTATGGCTTATAGCCGTTGGTGCAGCTTGTATTGTATTTGCATTTCTTTACACCACTATACTTTCTTACAGCGGAATGGGCGATATGCTTGTTTTGGTATTTTTCGGTTTCGTGCCTTGCTGTGGCACATACTATGTGGCAACAGGTGAAATAAACGGAGCCTGTGTGTTGGCCGGAGCCGTTTGTGGCATTGTTATTGACACCCTTCTCATAGTAAACAACTATCGCGACCGACATACCGACAAAAAAAACAATAAAAAAACTCTGATTGTTTTGTTAGGCGAGAATTTCGGTAGTATTTTCTATTTGCTATGCGGAGTATGTGCGTGGTTGCTGTCTTTGCTTTTCATCACAATGGGATATGGACAGGGAGTTCTTTTAACCACTCTATATCTTTTACTTCACATTCCAACATGGCGCGAAATGGTGAAAATCAACCAAGGGCGCGCACTTAACGGCATTCTTGGTAAAACATCGCGCAATATGTTGATTTTTGGATTGCTGTTGTCTGTCGGATTACTATTGTAAGCAATCGTAACCCACTTAGCAGTGATTATTTTAGTTCCACCACTTCAAGATCTTTAATTTCCGTGTTGTCAATTTCGAAACGCACCAAAGTGCGCACTTTCTGCCAGCCCTGCAGTCCTGCCGCACCCGGGTTGATATGTAACAACCCGAGCGTCTTGTCATATTTGACCCTTAGAATATGGCTATGACCCGAAATAAACAAACGCGGTGGGTTGGCATAAATAATTCTACTGACAGAACGATCGTAATTGCCCGGATATCCGCCTATATGCTTCATCAACACATCTACACCCTCACATTTCCAACGCAAAATCTCAGGAAACTCATGGCGCAGATCACCACCGTCGCAATTGCCACAAACAGCGCGAAACGGCTTAAACTCACGAAACCTCATGGCATGAGCAAAGTCACACATATCGCCTGCGTGCCATATCTCATCGCAGTTTGCAAAATATTCCTCAAATCGTTTATCCCAATAAGAATGGGTGTCTGAAAGTAAACCTATCTTTTTCATCACTCCACACGCAACCTTTTTGTTTTATAACGATTGAATTTCCTCATCTCCAACCAAAACAATACCGCTGTGGTAAAGGTTGCCGCAACGTCTCCTACGGGTATTGACCAAAAGACACCATCAGCGCCTATATATAAAGGTAGGATAATCAACGAAGGAATCAGAAAAATCAATTGACGAGACAGAGACAGAAAAATACTTTTCTTCACAACACCAATAGACTGGAAAAACTGTGTCACCACAATCTGAAAACCTATCAAAGGAAACGTTGAAATCAATATCATCAAATAGTGTATTGACATATCTATCAAACGTTTGTCTGTGGTAAAAGCACTTATGATGGTTCTTGGGAACAACATTCCAACGGCAAACCCCATTGACATAACTACCGTGGCACACACAATCGTGCGCAACAACACCGATTTGACCCGATCCATTTTTTCTGCCCCATAGTTATATCCCACAATAGGTTGCATTCCCTGATTCAATCCCATGACTATCATAAGAAAAAAGAAAGAAAATCTGTTGCAAATGCCATAGGAAGCGACATCATAATCGCCCCCATAGAGCAATAGGCTCTTGTTCACGAATATAGACACTAAACAACCCGTGAGGTTGATGAGAAAAGGCGATAGTCCTATTCCAAACGACGCCAATACTATGCGGCGACGAAGGCGATATATACCTCGCTGGAAATGAATAAATTCCCCTCTGTTGCTAAACAGTCTGAACTGCCAAATCAACACAATAGCCTGAGACAAGACCGTGGCAAAGGCCGCGCCCCTTATTCCCCAACCAAATCCATATATGAACAACGGGCAAAACACCACGTTGAGACACACAGTGAATATTGTGGCCATCATCGCTGATTTGGGGTGAGAGGCCGCCCGAAGCAAAGCATTCAGACCAAAATACAAGTGGGTCACCACATTGCCCAACAAAATAACAACCATAAAGTCACGAGCATACTTCACCGTATCTTCCGTTGCGCCGAAAAAAAACAAAATCGAGTCAAGCAACAACAACATTGCCAAACCCAACACCAAGCCCATCACCACATTCAACACCACAACATTGCCCAAAATCTTCCTGGCCGTTTCATAATCTTTCTCCCCGAGTTTCACCGACAACAAAGTGCTGGCCCCCACCCCAATCATCGAACCAAAAGCAGTGGTAGTCATCATCACGGGAAACGTGAGCGAAATACCGGCAATGGCCAAAGGACCCACGCCTTGACCTATGAAAATCGCATCAATAATATTGTATAGCGAAGAAGCAGTCATGGCCACCACCGCCGGTGTGGCATACTTCAGCAACAAACCGCCAATAGGCTTCTCGCCAAGTTCCAAAAACCTTGCTTTTTTCAACATAAAGTCCAAAATCTTATCAAGTTTGCAAAATTACTAAATTTTTCATATCTCACAAAAGATAACCTCAACCAAAACAACATTAAGACAGTCCACAAACCACCCACAAAGCACACAATTTTTATAGTTCCCTAATTAGAGTGTTATAGTTTTCTAATTAGTGTTCTTAAGTATTCTAATTAGAGTTCTTAAGTATTCTAAGTTAGGAATTATAAAATCATCATGCTGAAACAGCCATAGAAACAAGCCTCGAAAAAGACTTTTCGACACCCGAGACGCGATATTCAGTCAGCGTTGCCGTTTTTCCACCAATATTAAATAAGGTATTCAAAGAAAAATCACTAATTTTGCAGTCGATTTTTACCTTGTGGGATTTCAGCATTTCCACACACGCACAAAGGAACAAATTCACAACACAAACAATTCATAACAAATATAACATTGTTTTTATGAGCAATCAACAGGAAAACATCAAAAAGCTTGTAGAGAAGCGTGCCATTGCTCGCGTTGGCGGTGGTGAAAAAGCAATCGAAAAGCAACACGCGAAAGGTAAGTTGACCGCTCGCGAGAGAATCGAACTGCTGCTCGACGAAGGCAGCTTTGAAGAAATGGACATGTTTAAACTTCACCGTTGCCACAATTTCGGCATGGAGAAGAAACAGTACTACGGTGACGGAGTAGTGACCGGTAGCGGCACGATCGACGGCCGTTTGGTTTATGTCTTCGCACAAGACTTCACCGTAAACGCCGGTTCGCTGTCTGAAACAATGGCAGAAAAGATCTGCAAAGTGATGGACGAATCCATGAAAATGGGTGTGCCATGTATTGGCCTTAATGACTCGGGCGGCGCACGCATACAAGAAGGTGTGAATGCCTTGGCCGGATTTGCCAATATATTTCAGCGCAACATCGAGGCTTCGGGCGTAGTGCCCCAGATTTCAGCCATTTGCGGTCCCTGTGCCGGTGGTGCCGTATACTCTCCGGCCATCACCGACTTTATCTTTATGCTTGAAAACGTGAGCTATATGTTCCTCACCGGTCCGGCCGTAGTAAAAAGCGTGACGGGCGAAGAGGTGACTCAAGAAGCTCTCGGTGGTGCCTCCGTACACTCCACCAAGAGCGGTGTGGCCCACTTCACCTGCTCAACCGAGGAAGAATTGGCTCAAAAAATACGCGCCCTCATCTCCTTTATTCCCCAAAACAATATGGAGACTGCACCGCGCATTGAGTGCACCGACCCGATTAACCGCACCGACGAAGCACTCAACGACATTCTGCCCGATGATCCCAACAAGGCATATAATATGTATGACATCATCGGCAGCATAATCGACAACGGTGAGTTCCTTGAGGTTCACAAAAACTTTGCAAAAAACATCATTGTCGGCTTCGCCCGTTTCAATGGTCAGAGCGTGGGTATCGTAGCCAACCAGCCTAAGGTATATGCCGGTGTGCTCGACTGCAACGCCAGCCGCAAAGCCGCACGTTTTGTGCGTTTCTGCGACGCATTCAACATTCCTATCGTGACACTTGTTGACGTGCCCGGTTTCTTGCCCGGCACCGGCCAGGAATACAACGCTGTAATCGACCACGGAGCAAAACTTCTGTTTGCATACGGTGAAGCCACCGTGCCCAAGGTGACAATAACCCTGCGCAAGAGTTATGGCGGTTCACACATCGTGATGGGTTGCAAACAACTCAAAGCCGACATCAACTATGCATGGCCCAACACCGAAATCGCTGTGATGGGTTCTAAGGGCGCAGTGGCTGTGCTTTATGCAAGAGCTGCCAAAGAAGCCGCCGACCCCAAAGCATTCCTCGCAGAAAAAGAGGCCGAATACAACGAACTCTTCAACAATCCATATCAGGCTGCAGCATACGGCTATATAGATGATGTTATCGAGCCCAAAAACACACGTTTCCGCATTTGCAGAGCACTCGCAGTGTTGCAAAACAAACGCCAGACACGCCCCGCAAAGAAACACGGAAACATTCCTTTGTAATAAAATGCTTAAAGCCCTATTGAAAACAAACATGAAGACTAATAAAATAGTCACACTCACAGTCATGCTGATGCTCTGTTTTATCGGAGCATCAGCAGACGGTGTCAAAAGCCTGCGCCTAAGCGAAGCTGCCATAGGCGACAGTGCCGGCACAGGAGCATGGATTGAAATTCAAAACACCTCTTGGGGCACACAAAACCTCGGGGGGTATTACATAACAAACGACCCCGCTGTTTTCAACACCGAGCTTACTGCCCCACAACGCATAGCAAAAATGCACCTCATAGCAACGGGCAACCCCATCACAAAGATAACGCCCCAAAACTGCATTCTGCTCTATGCTGACGGACACGACAACCTTGGGTTGCAACACATGAATTTCACTCTCCACCCCGGCGACATCATTGCCATATATAGTGGCAACGGCATAGACCTTGTCGACTCGGTAACGATACCTGCCGACATCACAGCCACACAATCATTTGCTTATAATTCAAAAGACAACGTGTGGACTGTATGCGACAAACCGACACCCACTCTTGCCAATGACTACGAAACGGCAAAGAAAAACAATAAGATTGCAGAATTTAAGGAAAAAGACCCCCACGGATTTGCCATGGCCATTATGGCTATGGGAGTAGTGTTTGGCTGTCTCGCCCTGCTGTACATCTTTTTTACGATTTTCGGGAAAGTGGCAAACCTGTTTAGCGAGAAGAAATTTAAACTGATTAAAATTTCCACCAAAGCCAAGGCTTCAAAAAACAACGAGGAAACAGTGGCAGCAATCATGGCCGTAACAGAGGCCACCTCGGGCACAGGCAACGAAAATCTTGACGTTGCTCTCATCGCCCTCTCTCTCCAAGCAGAAATGGCTCACGATGAAGAAAGCGGTGTTATCACCATTAAACCTACCAAATCTGCATGGGCAGACAAAGGCGACCAAATTGAAGCAGGAATGCTCGAAATTTAAGTGCGCCTTTGAAATTCACAAAAAACTCACCTTTATTTATAATTTCATTATTACAATAACAATCAAAAAACATTCATAAAATGAAAGAATACAAATACATCATCAATGGCAACGAATATTCTGTAAACATTGACAGCATTCAAGGCAACAAAGCCAACGTAACCGTAAACGGCAAAGCATATGATGTGGAAATAGTAGGCAAAGAAGTAAAGAGCGCAACTCCGAAACCGGCTCCCGCACCTGCACCAAAACCGGCTCCCGCTCCGGCCGCTGCTCCTGCTCCAAAAGCTGCTCCCGCCCCGGCACCTGCAAAACCTGCAACATCGGGCGAAGGTACTCCGTTTAAGGCTCCGCTTCCCGGCACAATCGTAGACATCAAAGCCTCTGTCGGCCAACAAGTTGCCATAGGTGACGTGGTACTGATACTCGAAGCCATGAAAATGGAGAATGAAATCACTGCTGAGAAAGCAGGCACAATCACCGCTATCTCCGTAAACAAAGGTGACACAGTGATGGAAGGCACCACAATGTTTACAATTGCCTAACATAAAGTATTCACTCACAGAGAATTTCGCACCGGTCTATTCTGATCGCTTTATTATCTATAAAATAAGTTTGCCCGGTTTTGCGAAAGTCTTTCAACCTTAATCAAAAGGAAATCCAAAAACCATCACACCATGTGGGATTTTATAGGAACCAAACTTAATGATTTTATCACCTACACGGGCTTTGCCTGTGGAGAGTGGTCGAATTATATCATGATATTGGTCGGAATTTTCTTCATATGGCTTGCCATCAAGAAAGATTTCGAGCCCCTCTTGCTGATACCCATCGGTTTTGGTATCATCTTGGGCAACATACCTTTCAAATCGGTGGGTCTCGAAATAGGTCTGTATGAAGACAATGCCGTTTTGAACTTCTTCTATTCGGGAGTGAAAGAGGGTTGGTATCCGCCATTGGTATTTTTGGGCATTGGAGCCATGACCGACTTCACCGCCCTATTGGCCAATCCAAAGTTGCTGCTTGTGGGCGGTGCCGCCCAATTTGGCATCTTTGGAGCATATATGATAGCCCTTGCTCTTGGCTTTGAGCCCAATCAGGCCGCCGGTATTGCCATTATCGGTGGTGCAGACGGCCCCACGGCAATCTTCCTGTCGTCGAAACTGTCTCCCAACCTGATGGGAGCCATTGCCGTGTGTGCATATTCATATATGGCTCTCGTTCCGGTGATACAACCTTTCTTCATGAAGTTGCTCACCACCAACAAGGAGCGCGTGATACGCATGAAACCCATGAGACACGTAAGCCAAACGGAACGCATTATATTCCCAATCATAGGCTTGCTCATGACTACGCTCATTATTCCCTCAGGACTGCCCTTGCTCGGAATGCTCTTCTTCGGCAACTTGCTCAAAGAGTCTACAAAGACCACCCGTTTGGCAAAAACGGCAGGTTCGGCACTCAATGACATTGTAGTGATGTTGCTCGGCCTCACAGTGGGTTGTTCCACTCAGGCCAGCGAGTTTCTCACCTCCGATACAATCAAGATTTTTGCCCTTGGCGCATTTGCATTTATCATTGCCACCTGCTCGGGTGTATGCTTTGTGAAGCTAATGAATCTTTTCCTGCCTAAAGACAAGAAAATCAATCCGCTTATTGGCAACGCCGGAGTAAGTGCCGTGCCTATGGCAGCTCGCATTTCACACAACATGGGATTGCAATATGACAAGCACAACTACCTGCTTATGCACGCCATGGCTCCAAACGTTGCAGGAGTAATCGGTTCGGCCATTGCAGCAGGAGCATTGTTGGGATTTTTAAACTAAAACCATAGCCAAAGGTTATCAAAGACAAATCGCAGTAAATCCACATTAGATTTACTGCGATTTATTTTAAGAATTACTATATTTGCACACTGAAACACTGAAACAATAAAACGTGCCAATCATGAAAACTTATCTTGTTACGGGAGCCGCCGGTTTTATCGGCTCAAACTTTATTAAATATATGCTCGCCAAGCACGATGACATTTGCATAGTGGTGCTCGACGCGCTGACATACGCCGGCTATCTCGGCACAATCGACAACGATATAGACAACAAGCGTTGCTTTTTCGTGAAAGGCAATATATGCGACAGAAATTTGGTTGACAACCTATTCAAAGAATATAATTTTGACATTGTGATTAACTTTGCCGCCGAGAGCCATGTCGACCGTTCTATCACTAATCCACAACTTTTTCTCGAAACAAACATTTTGGGCACCCAAACCCTGCTCGACGCTGCTCGAAAGACGTGGGTGACGGGCAAGGATGGCAATGGCTATCCCACTTGGCGCAAAGGTGTGCGCTATCATCAGGTTTCAACCGACGAAGTTTATGGTTCACTTGGAAATAGCGGTTTCTTCACAGAGCAAACACCACTGTCGCCCCACTCCCCCTACAGTGCCTCAAAAACAAGTGCCGACCTCATAGTCATAGCCTATCGCGACACATACAAGATGCCCATAAGCATCACTCGTTGTTCAAACAACTACGGTCCCTACCATTTTCCGGAAAAACTCATTCCGCTCGTTATACGCAACATTTTAAAACACCGTCCACTGCCTGTCTACGGCAAAGGCGACAACGTGCGCGACTGGCTCTATGTTGAAGACCACTGCAAGGCCATTGACCTTGTTGTGAGCAAAGCACCTGATGGCTCTATTTATAATGTGGGCGGACACAACGAGATGAAAAACATCGACATTGTGAAACTCATCATTAAAACTATTCACGACACGATGGAGACAACCCCCAAATATCGTATATTGTTATCACCCGAAGACAGAAACTGCGTTTCATGGATAAACGACAGTCTTATTTCCTTTGTCACCGACCGCCTTGGCCACGACCAACGCTATGCCATTGACCCTACCAAAATAAAAAATGAACTTGGCTGGCTTCCCGAAACACCATTCAGCGAGGGCATAATCAAGACCATACGCTGGTATCTCGACAATCCACAATGGGTTGAAGCCGTGACAGCCACAGACTATCAGGCATACTACGAAAAAATGTATGGCAATCGCTAATAGTCTAAAAAGATTATAAGAAGTCTAAATCCTATCAAAAAAACAGACAACTTTACCATTAGAAACTATCACGATGAATAAGACAAAAAATTATCAATTCACCATCATTGTGCCGGTATATAATGAAGAGGACAATTTTGGAATGATTGAGAAAAAACTTAGCGACTACATTGCCCATGCAAGCGTAGCGACCTGCATACTGTTTGTTGACGATGGTTCTACCGACCAATCGCTCAAACACATCATTGAAATATGCGACAAAAACAAAGACTTCTATTATATCTCTTTTGAGAAAAACTGTGGTTTAAGTGCTGCAGTGAAAGCCGGTATCGACTATGCCCAATCACCACTGACAGGCTATATTGATGCCGACCTGCAAACCGACCCCGAAGATTTTGAACTGCTCCTCAAACACACAGACGAATATCCACTTGTTATCGGGATCAGAGCCAATCGCAAAGACACATGGTGGAAACGTCGCCAAAGTCGTTTCGCCAACTCTTTTCGTCGCATGATGACCGGCGACACTGCCATTGACACCGGTTGTCCGCTTAAAATAATCCGCAGCGATGTTGCGAAGAAAATTCCTTTTTTCAAAGGTCTTCACCGATTTATTCCTGCAATGGTGCAACTTCAGGGCTTGCAATACAAACAGATACCCGTAAGACACCGACCCCGCACAGCCGGAGTATCAAAATTTTCAATGCGCAACCGTTTTTGGGGACCGTTGGCCGACTGTTTTGCATTCAGGTGGATGCGCAAACGTTATATAAACTACAAAGTGGCAACTAAAAACGTTTGATACAAACAACAAACTACCCCCTATGCCAACCAACACTGCTTTTATCCGACATTCCAGCCTGACAACGGTTATAGTCATGGTTGTAATGATGATAATCTTTGTTTCGGGCAACTCATCCATGCGCCCCGACCTGATGGAAGTGCGCAATCTCGTGACTGCCCGCGAAATGGTCACCGACCACCATATCATGGTTCCCACAATGAATGGAGAATTGCGCCTTGAGAAACCACCTCTTCCCACATGGATTGCAGCTGTTGTAGAATATGTATCTCCCGACAATATTGCAGCGCAGCGCACCGTCACCGCCATTATGGGTTGCCTGTGGGCATGGTGGCTCTATCTTTTGACATATCGGCTGACGCGTCGTCGCGATTTCGCTTTGGTCGCCATAATGGTGTTTGCAACCTGCTATCCCGTGGTTTTGCAATCGCGCACAGCCACATGGGATATATATTGCCACTCCTTCATGGCAGGTGCGATATACTACCTTTATCTCTTGTTCTACGAATCGCGTCGTGTCATCACAAATTCTCTATTGACCGGCTTGATGTTCGGGTTATCCTTGATGAGCAAAGGCCCCGTGGCTGCCTACGCCTTGTTTCTGCCATTTCTTATAGCGATTATATGGTATCGACAGCCGATATTAAAAGAAAAAAAACGGGGCATTTTTCTTGCAATAATAACTGCCGCCGTTGTGGGTTGCTGGTGGTATTTGTATCTACATATTTTTGCCACCGACCAACTCGCCCACGTAGTCGACAAAGAATCCGGTTCTTGGCTCAACCACAATGTGCGTCCTTGGTGGTATTATTGGCGATTTTTCTTGGAGACCGGCGTGTGGAGCTTTCTGATGCTCACCACATTTTTTATTTGTCTCAAACGCAACGACAACCTTTCGGGCCATACCTCGCGCCAATGGAGCATGTCACTCGTTTGGACATTCTCTGCCCTAATCCTGCTCTCGTTGTTGCCCGAGAAGAAAATGCGCTACCTTCTCCCCATGATGATGCCCTGCGCACTGGCAATGACCTACACTTTGTTCCAAATCACCACCGATAAATCAATTCCTCGCTTCTTCTTTCTTCTCAACAAATGGTTGCTTGCAATCGCAACACTCTCACTACCGATTGTCTATTGCATCTTCACATCTCCATCGGGCATTAAAGAACTGACAATAACAATCTTGTTTGCCGCAGGCTGTTTGGCAATCGCATTGTTTTTCGTCACCACACACCGACATGGCGGAGCAATGAGACTGGCGAGCGGAGTTTTCGCCCTATTTGCCATAACATCTATATTTGTATTGCCCGACACTGACAAATTCTTTGGCAACACAAATGCCCGTTCTGTCTCAACCCTCAAAAATGACTCGCTCTTAAAACAATTGCCTCTCTACTACATTGAGACACCCGACCACCATTTCCGCATAGACATGGTATATCTCACCAACCATAAAATAACCCTGATTGATCACACCAAGGCCATTGACACTCTCAATGCCACCCTTGGAGCGGAACTGCTGCACCCATGCGCCCTGCTTGCCGACTCTGCCACAGCCTCTGCGATAAAAAAAACAGCCCCTCTCCATAATATCACAATTGACGACCGAGGAGCGTTTGACGACAACATCAACGGGCGCAACAAACGCCACCACAACACAGGCCTGCGCAACAACCTCATAATTCTAAAACCCGAAAACACCACCCCATGAGCAACATACTTATTTATAGTATCGGTTTTCTGTCACAACTGCTCTTTTCCGCACGGACTCTGATTCAATGGCTCATGTCGGAGAAACAACACCGAGTTGTTTCACCATCGCTTTTCTGGATATTGAGTCTGATTGGAAGTGTTTTGCTCTTTTGCTATGGCTGGTTAAGAAACGATTTTTCAATCATGCTGGGCCAATCGCTCACATACTATATTTATATTTGGAATTTGAAAAGCAAAGGGGTTTGGCAACACGTCTTCTTGCCGGCAAGATGGATAACCTTGTTGCTGCCTCCCACAAGTATAACATGCCTGCTTGTTTATAACACTGATATTTACGCCCGACTGTTTGGCAACACAGACATTCCTCTCTGTCTGCTGATATATGGCAGTGCCGGACAAGTTTTGTTCACATGCAGGTTTATATACCAATGGTGGTACAGCCACAAGCTTAAAAAATCAGTATTGCCTCTTGGCTTTTGGCTTATCAGTTTGGTGGGGTGCTTAATCATTGTCAGTTACGGAGTGTTCAGGCTTGACCCCGTCATAATAATTGGCCAGGCATTCGGTCTCGTTGTGTATAGTCGCAACATTATCATTTGGAAAAAAGAAAAAACCTCATCTAAAAACCAACCCTCGCAATAAACAACATTATAAACATAAATACCAGGAAAAACATTCCACTAACAATTCTCACCGTTTTGGTTTTAATATCGATTTTCATTAAGGCCGGATACCTTGTTTGGTATTCGGCCTTTTTATTAAACCCAAATCGGGTTAAAGAAATGTGAAAACAGCATGATTATTTTCCCCTTAGATTATCGAGCATCGCCTCGCGACACTGCTCCATGAGCCACTTGGGAGTGGAGGTAGCACCACAAATGCCGAGCGAGGAAAAACGCCCCAAAGTTTCAAAATCCATATCGTCGGGGCCCTCCGCAAAAAAGGTGTGAGGATTTACGCGTTTGCAAGCCTCAAACAACACTTTCCCGTTGCTGCTCTTCCTGCCGCATACAAACAAAACAGCCTCGTGGCGCGAAGCAAACTCTATCATGCGCGGAATGCGGTTGCTCACTCGCCGACATATCGTGTCGTAGGAACTAAACGTGGCCGGAGCAACAATGCGCTCGCGAATCAGTCGCTCTATCTTTTGAAACTCCGACAAGGGTTTTGTTGTTTGGGAAAACAAGCAAACATCGCGCTCGAAATCAATCTTGCTTATATCGTGGGGACCGGAAAGAACAATTGCATGACCCTCGGTCTGCCCCACAAGTCCCAAGACCTCAGCATGACCCGGTTTGCCAAAAATAACAATCTGCTCGTTGGGGTTAGAGCAATATCTTGCCCTGATGCGCTGCTGCAACTGCAAAACAACGGGACAAGTGGCATCGATTATTTCAATATTGTTTTGCCTGCACAACAAATATGTAGAGGGAGGTTCGCCGTGGGCCCTGAACATCACTTTGGCCTCCTCAAGATTCTCGAGTTGCGACTTGTCAACCGATTTAAGCCCCATTGCTCCCAGGCGTTCACACTCCTTTCCGTTGTGAACAATGTCTCCAAGACAATAGAGCGTCTCTCCGTTGGCGAGTTCCTCCTCTGCCTTGCGTATGGCCGTAGTCACGCCAAAACAAAAACCCGAATTTTCGTCGATTTCAATATACATATCACGAAGAAATCAATTGCCGACTCTCTCGTTAAACAACGCAAGCAACATGACAAACTGCTCCTCCCTGCTGAGATTGGTATTGTCAAACACCACGGCGTCGGCTGCCTGTCGCAGAGGAGACTCCTCTCGGTGGGTGTCTATATAGTCACGCTCTGAGATATTGCGAGCTACCTCTTCGAGAGAAACCTCCATGCCTTTTGCTTT
This sequence comes from Prevotellaceae bacterium, assembly GCA_029219385.1. GTDB lineage: Bacteria > Bacteroidota > Bacteroidia > Bacteroidales > Bacteroidaceae > UBA6382. Next base: position 51,539 of record JAQXTH010000023.1, read on the forward strand.
TAATTCTTCATAGCGTCTCATGGCCCTCACCTCGGGCGAAGCCGTCACAAAAATCTTTAATTGAGCATCGGGAAACACCGTTGTACCAATATCGCGACCGTCCATCACCACGCCGCCGTCATGTCCCATCTCTTGTTGCAACCTAACCATGTGGCGACGCACAAAGGGCAGAGCGGCAACGATACTGACTCTTGAAGAGACCTCCATGGAGCGTATCTCGTTTTCAACATTTTGGTTGTTGAGAAAAGTCTCTGTTGCTCCCGTTGCAGGATTGTTTTGTTGAGAAACGCGCGTCTCGGCCAAAAGCTCCTCGAGTCGCGGAGCATCGAGATTATTGTTTTCGTCGAAGAGGTTGTTGCGCAACGCTACCAATGTTGCAGCCCTATACATGGCTCCGGTGTCGACAAACACATATCCTATGCGTTTTGCCAATGCCTTTGCCATAGTGCTTTTGCCACACGAAGAATATCCGTCTATGGCTATGGTGATCTTTTTCATATTTCTTTATTTATTTCCTAAAAACTATATGACAGGTTAAACAATAGAGAGCTGGCATCTACATGATATTTCGCCCATGTCACTCCGAGTTTCAATTTGTTTGTTTGCAAACCTCCTCCAATCGACAAGCCGGCACCATGAGCAGAACCCGCTGCTTTGAGTTCGTTGGCGCGTCTGAAATTATATCCCGCAGCAATATAGATACTTTCCGTTGGAATAAAATCAACGCCGATCACGATGTGGTTGGTGAGTTTGCGCCCAAAACTCGTCTTGCCCTCGGGATTGAAATAATATCGGTCGCTCCAGCGAGTCAGGTCTTTCAGCGTCAGCGAAAAACGAAAGGGAGCGTATGCCATTCTTTGGCTGAAACCCACCTGGAGGTCAAAAGGAAGATGAGACTTGTCGTCTTCATAAAACGAAGACAACTGCGCACCGATATTCTTTGCCACAATGCCGGCCGAGAAACCTTTGTCGTCGTCATTATAATGCAAGCCCAAGTCAACTCCCACCGCTGTTGATGAATAGTCGGCATACTTGGAAGTTATGAAACGCCCCGTGGCTCCACCTACCCAATGCTCACCCATCGTGTAACTGTAGAGAACAGAGATATCAATATCTTTAGCTGAAAAAGAACCCAAGATGTTTCCGTCTTCATCGGTTTCGTCGGTTGAACCATAATCAAACATTCGGGCAGTGAGGGCAACGGTATGTCTCACGTCAAACACCTTCACAAATGCAGCACTCATTGCTTTTGCATCGGCAACGTATGTCATATAGTTCACATTGAGCGAATTGTCGTTGACAGCTGCCGCTTGGGCAGGATTGGAGAAAACCAAAGAGGGGTCGTCAAGTTTCAACGAAACATTGTCACCTCCCAATGCGGCAACATGAGCCGACACCGGTATCTTGAGAAAATTAAAAACCGACGAAGCCTCCTGAGACCTCGAAGCTACGGCAATTGCCGAAATTATAAAAAAAAAGAGAGCTTTTCTCATCAATAGTCAAAATTTGTGTTCAAAGTTACTCTATTTAAAATAACTGACGTAATTTTGCGCTGATAAAAATCGGTTTACCCCCTATAATCTTGGAGTTTTGCCACATTTTTACAACACAACACACGTTTTTAGGAGTAGAAAAAAATCAAAATGCCGGGCAACGAGATATTAAGCAAATCATGGTGTGACAAGGTCTTTGAACACCACAACAAAGACTATGGGGCATATCGCCTGCGCCAAACTACAGGACGACGCAATGCCCTCGCGCTCGGCTGTTTGGCAATGCTGATTGCCTTGATAGCCGTACCGATTGTGATTGTCTCGCTGATAATGTCAAAGCCCGTAGTTTACAAAAAGCTCGACCAAACCGTGCAACGCATAGACGGAGTTAAAATAAAAGAGGCTCGACCCATCAGAAAACCGGCAAAAAAAACTGAACCCGAAACAGGAGAAAAAGAAGTGAACATTGTCGACATTGATCCCATAGAAAATGTGCTCGACATTGTGCCCGAAGAAATAGCCGAAGAAGAAGAAATCATTCAAACCAAGCCCGACTCACTGTCAACAATCCTAAAAGAGCAACACCTCGATGTGGCACACGGTGAAGAGCGCACCGAAGGTCTCATCGTCGACTCCATTCCCCACTACCCCGGAGGCATTGCCGGCTTCATGAAATGGCTCGACTCAACAATGGTCTACCCCCCGGCCTGCATCAGAGAAAAAATCGAAGGAACCGTTGTGGTCGCTTTTATTGTTGACACCGACGGACACATAAACAACCCAAGAGTAATTAAGAGTGCACATCGCCACCTCAACAACGAGGCTCTGCGCACTCTGCATCTCATGAAACCCTGGAAACCCGCCACCAAACACGGCAAAGCCATCAGGGCGCAAGTCACTGTGCCAATTGTCTTTTCCTTAGACTGAACAACATAATTTTTATAACCATGTATAATCACCGACAAATTCTCTCGATGGTAAACGATGCCATCGCCAACATTCAATATCCCACCCAACCACCGGGACTGTATGAACCCATAAGATATGTGCTTTCCATTGGTGGAAAGCGCATAAGGCCTGTCTTTATGTTGCTTGCCTCACAAGCACAATCGGGTAATATAAAAAACATAATGCCTGCAGCCATCGGCGTTGAGACCTACCACAACTACACGCTGCTCCACGACGACCTTATGGATCGTGCCGACATGCGTCGCGGTATGCCCACCGTTCATCGCAAATGGGATAGCAACACTGCCATTCTCTCGGGCGACTCCATGCTTGTTTTGGCACTCAAATATATTCACTCTGCCAACGCCCACAAAGTTGAAGAAGCCACCGACGTGTTTCTCAAAACTGCCCTTGAAATAGGCGAGGGACAACAATACGACATGAACTTTGAAACGCGCCTCGATGTCACTCCCTCGGAATACATAGAAATGATACGGCTCAAAACCTCCGTGCTGATTGCCTGTTCACTCAAAATGGGAGCCATGCTCGCCGGAGCCGACAATAAAATATGTGAGCAACTATATGATTTCGGCGAACAAATCGGACTTGCCTTCCAACTTCAAGACGATCTGCTCGATGTCTATGGCAATCCCGACATATTCGGAAAACGCATTGGCGGAGACATTCTTTGCAACAAAAAAACTTTCTTGCTCATAAGCGCATTTCTCCATGCCGACAACAAACAGAAAGAAAGGCTCACGCAACTCGTCAACATGACCAACTTTGACGAGCAACAGAAAATCAAAGAAGTCACCGACATCTACAACCAACTCAACATTAAAGACTATACCTCAGAAAATATTGCCCGTTATTTCGACAAAGCAAAAGAAATAATAGACAACATCGACCTGCCCCAAGCAGGCAAACAACCTATATGGGACTTTGCCCGACAACTTGTGAACCGCAACTTCTGACAACTTTTCCCTCCCCCTCCCCACACAAAAAAGCCACCATGTTTATCGACACCCACGCCCATATCTACGAAGAAGAATTCAACGAAGACATAGCTCAAACCATAGAGAGAGCCATTGCCGCCGGAGCCCGCAAGATACTCTTGCCGCCAACCAACGAAGTCTCAACACTCAAGGCCGTGGCTTTAGCCAAACGCTATCCGGACATCTGCCACCCAATGATAGGGCTTCACCCCGAAGACGTCTCCGATGACTATCCCACCACATTGAAACGCCTCAAAAAAATTCTTGAAGACGATCTTGCCACCCCCTCACCACAATTTGTGGCGATTGGAGAAGTGGGTCTCGACTATTATTGGGACAAAACTCACAAAGAAGAACAACAACAGGCCTTTATCACACAAATAGAATGGGCGGCAACCCACAACCTGCCTCTCATGATACACTCGCGCTCAGCCAACGGCGACCTGCTGAAATGTCTCAAACCATGGCGCGACAAACTCCACAGAGGTGGCGTGTTTCATTGTTTCTCCGGCTCTATCGAAGAAGCTCGGGAATTGTTACGTTTCCACCCCGATTTTTATCTTGGCATAGGCGGAATAATTACATTCAAAAATTCCACTCTACCTCAAGTTGTCGCCCAACTGCCATTAGAGCGTATCGTTTTAGAAACAGACTCGCCATATATGGCTCCGGTGCCAAAGAGAGGAAAACGCAACGAGCCCTCATTTATTCCATATATAATAGAAAAGATTTCACAAACAAAGGGTGTTGACCCGTCGGTTATAGAACGCGTCACCACCCATAATGCCATGAAACTTTTCTTTCCCAAACAGGCATAAAAAGCCCCACTACTCCCTTAAATTCACATTGACCGCCAAACAATTCACTACAAAGGATAGTTTTCCGTGTCAAACAACACCGTCGACAGATAGCGCTCGCCCGTGTCAGGCAACACCGCCACAATCGTCTTGCCCTTATTTTCGGGGCGCAAAGCCAATTTGCGTGCAGCAGCAACAGCGGCACCCGACGATATGCCCACCAAAAGCCCCTCTGAAGAAGCCACAAGACGACCGGTGAGAATGGCATCGTCGTTTTCAACCGTCACCACTTCGTCAACAACCGAAGCATTGTATGTGTCAGGCACGAAACCTGCACCAATGCCCTGTATCTTGTGAGGTCCGGCACTGCCTCCCGACAACACCGGTGACGAAGCCGGCTCAACGGCCACCACCCTTATGGCAGGATTTAACTCCTTGAGCCTCTTGCCCGTTCCGCTCACGGTGCCACCCGTTCCGACACCGGCAACAAGAATGTCTATCTTGCCGTTTGTGTCGCGCCAAATCTCTTCGGCCGTCGTCTTATAATGAATGGCAGGGTTGGCAGGATTCTTAAACTGCTGCAAAATCACAGCACCCTCAATTTCCTCCTTCAACTGATTGGCCCGGGCAATGGCTCCCTTCATTCCATCTTTGCCCGGAGTGAGTTCCACCCTTGCACCATACGCCTTCACGAGGTTGCGACGCTCAACCGACATCGTATCGGGCATGGTCAGTATCAACTTGTAACCGCGTGCCGCACTGACAAAAGCAAGCCCCACGCCCGTGTTGCCCGAAGTAGGTTCGATGATTGTGGCCCCCGGTTTGAGTATTCCCTCGCGTTCTGCCTCGTCTATCATATTGAGAGCCACGCGATCTTTAACACTGCCCGCAGGATTGAAATATTCCAACTTGGCCACTATCGTGGCACCAAGATTTTGTGAAACACCATAAGAGGCCAACTCCAACAAAGGAGTATTGCCTACAAGCTCCGTGATTTTTTTTGCTATTCCCGACATAATTGTATGTTTTTAAGTTGTTATAATTGTGTTTTACAAAATTAAATTTATTCTTTAATAACTCCAAGAAAATATTCTATAAAAGAAAAAACTCTTTAAAAATATAAAATCTCTTAGACTTTTAGACTTTTAGACTCTTAGACTTTTAGACTTTCAAATGCCTGCTCAAGATCAGCAATAATATCGTCTATATGCTCCACACCGATCGACAATCTCACCGTTGTTGGAGTGATATGCTGGGCTGCCAATTCCTCGGGACTCAACTGAGAGTGGGTTGTCGTATAAGGATGTATCACCAAACTCTTCACGTCGGCCACGTTGGCAAGAAGCGAAAAAATCTTTAGCGAGTCAATAAAACGCCAGGCATCATCTTGCGTGCCGTCAATCTCAAACGAGAAAATCGAACCACCACCATTGGGGAAATATTTCAAATAATGCGCGTGGTCGGCACGCTCGGGAAACGAGGGGTGAGACACACTCTTCACCCTCGGGTGGTTTTTAAGATACGCCACCACCTTGAGAGCATTCTCCACATGGCGCTCTATGCGCAGTGGCAAAGACTCCACGCCCTGCAACAAAACCCACGCATTAAAAGGACTGATCGTGGCACCCGTGTCTCTCAGCAACACGGCTCTCACCCTCGTAACAAAAGCCGCCGGCCCTGCCACGTCGACAAACACGGCACCATGATATGAGGGGTCGGGCTTTGCAAGCGTCGGAAACCTGTCGGCATTTGCCTTATAATCAAACCTACCGGCATCGACGATAACACCACCCAGACTCGAACCGTGACCACCGATAAACTTGGTTGCCGAGTGAACCACAATGTCTGCACCATATTCTATCGGGCGAACCAAAATCGGAGCAAAAGTATTGTCAACAACAAGCAAAGCATTGTGGCGATGAGCAATGTCGGCCACAGCCTCAATATCAGCTACGTCGCTGTTGGGGTTACCCAAAGTCTCGATATACACCACCTTTGTTTCGGGGCGGATTGCCGCTTCGAGCGCAGCGAGGTCATTGGGATTTACAATAGAATATTCCACGCCCCAAGACGAAAGCGTGTGAGTAATCAAATTATATGTGCCACCATAGAGATTGTCGGCCGCAACCACATGGTCGCCCAGCAACAACACGTTTTGCAAAGTATAAGTAATGGCAGCGGCTCCCGAAGCCACGGCCAAACCTGCCACGCCACCCTCGAGAGCAGCCACGCGCGCCTCAAACACACCCTGCGTGGAGTTGGTCAGTCGACCATAGATATTTCCCGCGTCGCGCAGATTGAAGCGATCCGATGCGTGTTGTGAATTGCGAAACACATACGAAGTGGTCTGATAGATAGGCACCGCTCTTGCGTCAGAAGCGGGGTCGGCTGTTTCCTGCCCTACATGAAGGGCCAAAGTCTCCAAATGTAATTTCCCTGTTGCCATAGTCTTTTGATTTTTTTGTTTATGAATAATAAATTGTTTCCTCTTTGCGTTGATTACGTTGAGATCTTTTTTCGGTTGCAAAATTACAGCAACAGAAAATCTTCCGCAAGCCGCTTTGAAAATTAAGAATAAAAACCTATTTTTGCACTCCAAAACAACACAAATATTCCAAACAACACCACTTATGAGCAACGAAACAGAACTAAGAGAACACTACAAACTCGATGAGAAAGACACAGCCATTCTCCGTGCCCTGCAAAACAACGCCCGGCTCACAAACAAAGAACTTGCCGCAAAGATTCATCTCTCAACCACACCCACCTTTGAACGAGTGAAAAGACTCGAGCGTCTCGGCTTCATCAAACAATATGCCACCATCATAGACGCAGGGAAAGTCAACAAAGGCTTTGCCGTGTTTTGCAGCATAAAACTAAAGACCGTAAACAGCGAGAGCGCACTCGCCTTCACCCGGCTCATCAACAAAATCGAAGAAGTCACAGAATGCTACAACATCTCGGGCAGCTTCGACTATCTTTTGCGCATACAGGCCCCCGACATGAAATACTATCAGCAATTCCTGCTCAATGTCATAGGCCACCACGAAAACATTGCCACCATTCAAAGCACCTTCGTAATGGAAGAAATTAAACACCTCTACGGAGTGAGCGTATAAAGAAATGAGACAATAGTCACAAAAAGAGCCTTGGCCCGGCGACGCAACATAAATTTTGAAAATCGGTTTGGCAGAGCCCACGAATGTTTGTATCTTTGCAACGCTATGAAATATTCTATCATCATTCCGGTCTATAATCGCCCCGACGAGGTCGAAGAACTGCTCGACAGCATCGCCCTCCAGCAACTCCATCTCGAAGAAACCGAAGTAATCGTGGTTGAAGACGGTTCGTCGCTGAAATGCGACAAAGTGGCGGATCTCTTCCGCGACCGTCTTAACATAAAGTATTACGAGAAAAGCAATTCGGGGCCCGGTCCCTCGCGAAACTATGGTGCTCGAAAATCGACGGGCGAATTTCTTATCATTTTAGACTCCGACACGGTTTTGCCCCCTGCCTATCTCGAGGCAATCGACAGCGAACTGCAGGCACACCCCTGCGATGCCTTCGGAGGCCCCGACATGGCCCACAAAGATTTCAGCCCCGTTCAAAAGGCCATAAATTATGGCATGACCTCTTTTTTCACCACCGGAGGAATCAGAGGAGGCAAAAAGAAACTCGACAAATTCTATCCGCGCTCGTTCAACATGGGCATAAAACGCGAAGTCTTTGACGCTCTCAAGGGGTTTAGCAACATGAGGTTTGGTGAAGATATCGACCTCAGTCTGCGCATTTTTGAAAACGGATATGAATGTCGGCTGTTTCCCTCTGCATGGCTGTGGCACAAGCGGCGCACCGATCTGAAGAAATTCTTCAAACAGGTCTACAACTCGGGCATTGCCCGCATAAACCTCACGAAACGCCACCCCGGCAGCCTCAAAATTGTTCACACTCTCCCCGCCCTCTTCACCATTGGCTCAGCGCTGATGATTGTCGGAATGTTTTTCTGCAAATGGAGCATAGTGCCATTGGCAGCCTACGCCCTGCTCATTTTGACCGATGCCTCCATTAAGGAAAAAAGTCTCAAGACAGGGGGCTTGGCCGTGGCAGCCTCGTTTGTGCAACTCGTTGGCTATGGCTCGGGGTTTATCGGAGCCGCGTGGCAACGACTTGTATTGAAAAAAGGAGAATATGAGGCCTATCGCGACACTTTTTATGAATAACCTCCACCACCAACTGTCATGAGAGAAGCTATCAACAAATGGGAAACCGACAGCCGACCTCGCGAGAAACTCATCGCCCACGGTCCCGAAGCCCTCGAAACGGCCGAACTGATTGCCATATTGTTGGGGTCGGGCTCTCGGGAGAGCGATGCCGTGACACTGGCAAGGGAGATGCTCGAATCGTGTGGCAACAGCCTCACGGATTTTTCTCACCTCACATACGACGAACTTATTTCGTTTAAAGGCATAGGCCCCGCAAAAGCCGTGGGTGTTTTGGCCGCTCTCGAATTGTCGCGCCGACGAATGGCGGCCGATATTGCTCCGAAACGACAGTTTACAACCCCCGAGGAACTTTATGAGTTTTTTAAATCAAAAATGTGTAACCAAAACAGAGAGGTTTTTTGGGTGTTGTTGCTCAACAATCGCCTGCAGCGCATTGACGACCGCTGCATCAGCCGGGGCGATGTGAAAAGCACCGTAGCCGAGCCGCGCATGATTTTCAACTATGTTGTCTCTAAACAGGCAACCGCCTTTGCCGTGGCCCACAACCACCCGGGGGGCTCGCCCAAACCCAGCGAGGCCGACCGGCAACTCACAAGGCGCATTGCAGCTGTGGCAAAAGAGTTGGGTGTGAAATTTATAGACCACATTGTTGTCTGCGATGGCCGCAACAATTATTACAGTTTTATGGAGGAGGGGTTGATATGACCGCTCTCCCGTTTCTCCAAACATTATAAATATAAATGCAACAAAATAATCAAAATATGGACTCTGCCGATATAGAAAAAAGAATAGTAGAAGTGTTAAAGACTGTGTTTGACCCCGAAATCCCCGCCAATGTCTACGACCTCGGTTTGATTTATAAAATAGACTTCAACCCCGAAGATGGTTCGCTCGATATTGACATGACGCTCACGGCTCCGGGCTGTCCGTTGGCCGACTACATAATGGAAGATGTGAGACAAAAAGTGTTGGGCGTGGAGGGCGTCAAGACCGCGCAAATCAATTTGGTGTTTGAGCCCGAGTGGACTCAAGACATGATGAGCGACGAGGCTCGTGCCGACCTCGGATTTATGTAGCATTTTTACCACCGATCGCTTCAACAATCTGTATCCCCACCTCTATCCCTGCAGCCACAACATGACATTTTCAAAAAGAAACATATATTTCATCTCTGATGCCCACCTTGGTTCGTGGGCTTTCAAAGACGCGCGCAGCCACGAGAAACGCCTCGTGGCATTTCTCGACTCGATAAAAGACAAGGCCGAAGCCATATATATGCTCGGTGATATGTTTGACTTTTGGCATGAATATAGATATGTGGTGCCGCGCGGCTTTACAAGGTTTTTGGGAAAACTGAGCGAATTGAGCGATAGGGGCATAGAACTTCATCTGCTTGTGGGCAACCACGATTTGTGGATGAAAGACTACCTCAACAAAGAATGTGGGGTGATTATTCATAAAGAAAAACTGCTCAGAGTTTCTCTCCACGACAAACATTTTGTGTTGGCTCATGGCGATGGTCTTGATAAGTCTGATTATGGCTATAGAGTGTTGCGCTTTTTGTTTCACAACAAAGTGTGCCAACTGCTGTTTGCCGCCATTCACCCTCGATGGGCAATAAAACTCGGATATTCATGGGCACGACACAGCCGCCTGAAACACGAAAAGCAAGAAGGCATCGTTCTCCCCGAAGACAAAGACGACACCCTCGCCTTTGCACGCAAATATGCCACTGTCCACAAAGAAACCGACTATTTTATCATAGGTCACCGCCATGTTGACCAAATTTGCCCTTTGCCCAACGGAGGAAAATTCATGGTGTTGGGCGATTGGATAGAAAAATTCACCGTGGCTGTCTTTGACGGCAAAAACCTTGAAACAACCCACTTTAAACAATAAGGTCGCATTGTTTGCCAATGACGGGAAACTCTTTTTTTTAATATTCATAAAACCATTATCATGAAACACCTCGCTTGTCATATTGTCTCCCTATTGCTGATTGTCGTTCCTATTTTCTCGTTTTCGCAATCCTATAATAAAATGTGGAAAGACGTGGAAAAGGCGAGCCGACAATCCCTGCCCCAAACAGCCTGCAAACGTCTTGACAACATCATAAGTGTTGCCCGGCAAGATAACAATAATGTTCAGATGCTTAAAGCACTGATGAGCAGACTGTGGTTTGCTCAAGACATATCGCCCGACAGTGCCAAAGCCATTTTGCCAACAGTGGAAAAAGAAGCCTATCGGCAAAACAATAAAGCCGACCGCTGTGTGTGGCACATGGCATTGGGATGTCTTTATCTGAATGTCGAAACCACAACAAGCGTGGAGAACAGACAAAAGATTATTTCTGCTTTCAAGACAGCCACAGACAATGTCGAAATCATGGCAAAAACTCCAAGCACCGACTATCTGCCTTTGTTGACCAAGGGTGAAAACAGCAATATCTATGGTAATGATATGCTCAGTGTTGTCTTTCCGTTTGCTGCCCGAAAACTGAAACAACTTCACACCCCGACAGCCGACAGTCTCGCCCGAGACATAATGAAAAGACAAACCGATAGGTATCGCTCTGAAAACAAAGTTGAAGCCACATTTCTCTCTATGCTCGACTCGGCAGACATTGTTGGAAATCCTTCGCCGGATTTTTATAAAGAAATGGCAAAACGCCATGCCGACCTGCCTTTGGTGGGTGAACTTTGCCTGAGGCTTGCCGAAACAGGCAACGACAGCACCACATACAACCTCGCCGTTGCCACCCTGAAGAAATTTCCCGACTGCCACCATGCTCCCGCTCTCAAAAACATAATTTCACGCCTCACTCAACCATCCATACACATTTACACAAACAATTCCTCCGTCTATCCAAAACAACTCACACAATTCTGCATCTCCCATCGCAACGCCACAGAGGTAACACTCTCATATACAAAACTACCCTACACCGCTCTTGACAAAAAACTTGAAACTCTGACGGAGAAAGATTTTAAGCGTTTGTCGAAAAAATCAAACTTTTCTAAAACATTTTCTTTAAGAAAAACCGCCCCCTGTCAATTCATAACAGACACGATAGAACTAAACATGCCCGAAGCCGGCATATATCTCCTAAAAGCACAAAGCAAAGAAACGGGAGAAAGTTTTCAACTCCTCCATGTGAGTTGCTTGGCCGTCATGCAACTGCCACTGCCTCATTTCAAGACAAAAATCTGTATTGCAGACTCTAAAAACGGTCAACCGCTGCCCTACGCCCAAATCACACTGAGAAGCCACGACAACACCGGCGGAAACATAACGACAAACCACCTCTCCACAGACAACAACGGAGAAATAGTAATCGACTCACCAAAAGACCACACGGAAATATACGCTTCGTGGGGCAAAGACACCGGTATGCAATCTGTCTCGCTCTTGCGCAATTTTGAATATCGCATACACTTCTCTCAAAAAAACACCCGTGCCAACATCTACACCGACCGAGCCATTTATCGCCCGGGACAAAAAGTGAGAGTCGGAGGCTTTGTCTTCAACAAAACAAACGACACAACAAAAGTGTTGTCCTCGACAACCATCAACATCGAGTTGCGCAACACCAACCACCGCTTGATTGAAACCTCGACCGCAACCACCGACAACTTTGGAGCATTTGAAACAGAATTTACATTGCCCCGGGAATGTCTCAACGGCAACTTCCACATTTCAACACAATATGGATCTGCAACCTTTAAGGTAGAGGAATATAAACGACCACGATTTAAAATAGAACTCAATCAACCCGAAACTGCATATCACATTGGCGACACCGTCACGGTCGAGGGGAAGGTCGTCACATGGTCGGGCACTCCGTTGAGCGATGCCAAAGTGTGTTGCTCGGTGCGCCGCAACACACTGACATGGTTTCGCAACAACATTGGCGACACACCTCTCACCGTGAGAGACACGCTCACAACCGACTCCGAGGGAAATTTTCGACTGAAGGTGGCACTGTCACACTCCGACACCGACTCAAAGAGAACTCCAAACAATCTCTATTGTTTCACGATAGAAACCAAAGCCACCGACACCGACGGAGAGACACAACAAGCCCTGCTCAGACTTTATGTGGGCAACCAAAGAACGCACATTAACATCAATATGCCCGATGTGATATGCAAAGAATATCCACGCCAAATCATTGTCACACAATCAAACCACATGGGGCAAACCATTGACGGCAAAGCAATTGTTTGGATTACAAGCCAAAAAGACACCCTTTTGAAAAGCCATATAGATTTTAACCGCAAAAACCAATTTGGCTTTATACCCAAACTTCCTTCGGGGCAATATAAAATCACAATAATGGCTGCCGACGACAGCACACACCAAAATCTCTGCGAAAAAACATTTGCATTATTTTCCATTGAAGACCAAAAACCAATGGGCGAACTGCCACTTCAAGTTTGGCAAAGCAGCGACACTTTCGACAACAACAATCAAACTGTAGATGTCGTGGTCGGCTCTCCTTTGAAAGACACATGGCTGCGCTATGACCTTATGGCAAACGAAAATGTGATTGAAAGCAAAACCCTGCACATAAGCGACAGCATTTTAAAATTCAGATATAATTATCTCGAAAAATACGGGGATGGGCTGCACGCCCAATTTACCCTCCTCCACGAGGGGAGACTATATCGTCATTCAGTAGTCTTGGAAAAACCAACTCCCGACAAATCGCTTGAAATAAAATGGGTGACATTCAGAGATAAAACCATGCCGGGAGCAGAAGAGACATGGACAATGCAAATTTCAAAGAAAGGAAAACCTGTCAATGCTTCGCTGCTGGCAACAATCTATGACGCATCGCTAAATAAATTCAGAAAACACTCACTGCCCTTTAATCTCCACTTCAACCGCTCTGTTTCCACCCGGTTGTGGACTACTTCCCTACCATACACATGCAGTCTTGTAACATCAAAAAAAATAAAGGAATTGAAATACGCCCCCTTGTCGTTCACCACTCCCGATAACAGTTTATTTTCTTCGCACAATAACAACTATGGTATCTCCTTTCGTCAGTTAGCAGTGAAACACGCAATGAGAAAAACAAACCTTGCTTTTGCGTCTGCAACTGCTGCCTTTGACAACACTCTCTCGGAAACGCTTGAAGAGAGCATGGCAACAGGATTCGTGGCTGAAGAAAGCGAAAACGACCCCTTTGACACCACGGCAATACGAACCGATTTCAGCGAAACCGCATTTTTCGCCTCTTCAATAAAAACCGACTCTTGCGGAATGGCAATGATAGAGTTTAAACTGCCACAAAGCATCACGTCGTGGAATTTCATGGCTCTTGCCCACACGCAAGACCTTGACCACGCATTTGCCGACACAATCATAGTGGTGGAAAAACCTTTCACCATAGAAGCCAACACGCCACGTTTCTTACGCGCAGGCGACAAAACAATACTATCAGTCAACATTACCAACCGCGACACCGCAACAGTAACGGGCAAAGTGAAACTTTTGCTCACTGATGCCTCTACGGGGAAAAAACTATATTCTGCCACAGAAAATTTTTCTTTGTCTGAAAAAAGTAAAAATATTATAGAATTTCCCATAACGGCAACAAATGAAGCAACACTCATCGCGTGTCGCATAACAGGAACCACCGAACGTTTTGACGACGGTGAGCAACTCTACATACCCATCATTTCCGACCACCACAAGTCGACAACAACTATTCCATTCTGCGCCAAAGGAAACAAACAAAGCGAAATCTCTCTCGACAAATTATTTAAACAACCAACAACCGGAAAATCTACCCTCACAATAGAATACACTGCAAATCCTGCATGGAATGTCATAAACGCGTTACCCTCAACCGTTGACCACAACTCCGACTGCTCCACAACTCTGGCGGCAAATTATGCAGCATTGAGCATAGCAAACGAAATCTTGAAACTATTCCCCCAAATAGGCACCTCAGTGAGAGAGTGGACAAACAAGCAAGCCCCCGCCACACCGTTGCAGCCACTCGAACACAATCAAGAACTCAAACAAACAGCATTGCAAGCAACACCGTGGCAACAAGATGCCTACTCACAACGCCAACGACTCTCCGCCCTCACACAAGACTCTCTGACCATCTGTCTCAAACAAAACTCAATGTTAGACAAACTCAAAGCCCTGCAAACAGCCCAAGGCGGATGGCAGTGGTTTCCCGGAATGGCGGCCAACACCTCGATCACAATCGACATCGCCCATTCTCTTCTTCTCACAACATCAAGCAATCTAACTTCCGCCTCCAACGAAGAATGCTTGAACAAAACCACCCTGCTTATCAACAAAGCCTTGTCATTCCTCGACAAAATGGCAACCAAGCAAATAGAAGACCAAAAAGCAAACAAAACAAACACACTCACCCCCTCATTGATAAAATATCTGTATCTCACAACACTCACAAAACAACCCACCACTCCTACGATAAAAAAACTTGTTGCCACCCTCGCCAAACAACCGATTTCCACACTCGACAACCTTTACTACAAATCATTGGCAGCCTGCATATTAAACAAATATGGAAAACCTGACGAAGCACAAAAACTCATGTCAAGCCTCATGCAACACACCACCAACGACAGCATAGCCGGACGATTTTTTGACAGTCGCAAGGCTCCGGGCGGATATAACTCCTACCGCATGGAGACCCATTTGGCCACACTCAATGCGCTGCAACAGATTTGGCCCGACAGCACTGCCTATATAAACGAAATGACGCAATGGCTCATACAAAGCAAACACACACAAGACTGGGCAAAGCCACTCATTGCAGTGAATGCCGCACAATATCTTAAAAAAAATATCACAACAAAATCAAACCTAAACCACTTCGGCAAAATTGCCCTCTGCTTACCCAACGGGAATGAGATATTACCTGCAAACACCACCGACACAACTCTCTTTAAAGACATGGGGTATTTCAAAACAACTGTCAGTATCAACAAACAAGACCCAAAACCATCAAAAATCATCATCTCACCTCCCCAAGACAACAGCCTCTCGCTTGGAGCAGCATATCTCACAAACTACCGGCCCACAGAAAAAACTCAATCCTCATCATCGGGTTTTGAATTAAATATAAAAATGTATAAAGAAACAGCCTCGGGACTGCAAGCCATCACAAACACCGGCAGCCTCAAGAAATCAGACCGCATAGTAATACAATATATAATAAAAGCACTACGAAACTATGATTTTGTTTCACTCACAGCCCCAAGAGCAGCCTGCATGGAACCGACAGACCCCCTTTCGGGCTATCGCAACAATGGATATAAAACCACAGGCAACACAAACACAACATGGTTTTTCGACCACCTAAACAAAGGAGAATATATTATAGAAGAAAAATTTGACATTGACCGCACCGGCACATTCCTCTTAGCCCCGGCTCAAATTCAATGCCTCTATGCCCCGGAATTTAATGCAAACTCTTCATCGGCAAAAATCATCGTGAAATAACACTTTAAAAAAATGCCAAACATCTACACTAAAAATTTTCTTCTCGTCATTATCCTGTCTTTGCTTGCTTTCTCTGTGAAATCGCAAACCCTTAGGCAACAACAAAACATGGCAAAATGGCACATCCCTCCGGCAAACTACAGTGGCATAACCCACATAAAAGACAATCTCTATGCCGTGGTTGACGACAAAAGCAATTCCGAGGGATTCTATCTCTTCCGGATAGACATAAATTTAAAAAACGGGAAAGTGACCAACGTGGAGAGGCTTTCTTTCCTCCACCCCGACGAGACAAACAAAACTCCGGACAAAGCCGACTGCGAAGGCATTGCATACTGCAACAAAACAAATACTCTCTTTATCAGCCATGAAGAATTTGGCACCATTGCAGAATACAACCTCAACGGCAAAGCCACAGGCCGACAACTCATCATTCCGGATAACATCTCGCGCAAACACCAACACGACAACGGCGGATTTGAGGCCCTTGCCTACGACCCCAAAACAAACTCTCTTTGGACCTCTACAGAAAACTCTCTCAAAACAGACTCTTTCTTCACCGATCAATCCGGCAACAAACGACAAGCCCTGCGCCTAACCCGTTTTTGTGCCGACAAACTCATTTCCAACGGCCAATGGACATATCTCACAGACCCTCCGCAACTTAACGACAAAGCAAAATACTATACCCACGGTGTCGCAGCCATG
The DNA here is from genome assembly GCA_029219385.1 of Prevotellaceae bacterium. Taxonomy (GTDB): domain Bacteria; phylum Bacteroidota; class Bacteroidia; order Bacteroidales; family Bacteroidaceae; genus UBA6382. The sequence continues at coordinate 68,197 of JAQXTH010000023.1, forward strand.
ACGATACTGCCCGATGGGCGACTTGCCGTTTTAGAACGCGAACTGTCTGTGCAAAAAAAATATTTGGGCAGCAAATGCAAAATAAAAATATACATCATAAACACAACAGAAAATCCCGTCGAAAAAACATTGCTCACCTCTTTCACAACCCATATCAACCCACTAAAAATAAACTATGCCAATTACGAGGGAATGTGTGTGGGACCCACACTCCATAACGGCCACCCCACCCTCCTGCTCATAAACGACTCCCAAGCCCGGGCAGGAAACTCACTTCTCAGGCTCAAAGACTACATCAAAGTAATCATTCTCTGACAGACCTCATCGGTTAAAAGCATTTTTCCTGTCCTTCGCCGCTAAATATCATTATTTTTATATACATTTGCTACTCGAAAACTGCTTTTCAAAAAAACGCATAGCCACAATGACAGAAAACAAAAAATATCCACTCTGGAAAAACGTGATTGCCATGGTCATCGTGCTCGCCTTGTTTATGAGCGGAGCAATTTGGGCAACCGACATCTACACACGCCATGGTGAAGAAGTCACCGTGCCCGACCTCAGCAGACTAACAGTAAGTCAAGCCCAAAAACAACTTGAAGCAGTAGGACTTGAAGCCATGCCACGCGACACCATCTACAAACCCTCCATGCCCGAAGGCGTGGTTTGTTTGCAATCGGTAGCCCCCGGCACAAAAGTGAAACAAGGTCGCACCATATATCTCACCCTCACAACCAACAAGGCAGAGACCATCACCATGCCCGACATTGCCGACAATAGTTCCTATCGAGAAGCCACGGCAAAACTCATTGCAATGGGATTCAGCCTCACACCTCCCCAATATATCGAAGGAGAAAAAGACTGGGTCTATGCCGTGAAGTGCAACGGACGCAACGTCTTTGCCGGTTCGCGCATAGACATCGATGCCCCGGTGACACTCGTGGTGGGCTCCGGATATTATTCGTTTGGAGAACAAGATCTCATGGAAGACTCCGTCATTTTCGACAATGAGATTCTTGAAATATTCTGACATTATGACACAAGCCCCAAACCACCTCAACACCCCGGAGGAAATTGACGAACCACTGCTATACGAACACCACAGAGTGGTGGCCGACAAAGGTCAAAGCCTGCTCAGAGTAGACAAATTTCTGCTCGCCCACCTGCAAAACACCTCGCGCAACCGCATTCAAAAAGCAGCCGAAGCCGGATTTATTCACGTCAACGACCGCCCCGTGAAAAGCAACTATCGTGTGAAGCCATGCGACGTGGTATGCGTGATGCTAAACTACGAACGATACGACACCACCATTGAGCCCGAAGACATTCCGCTCGACATCGCTTTTGAAGACGACGACATTATTGTTGTCAACAAGCCGGCAGGCATGGTCGTTCACCCCGGCTGCGGCAACTACACATCCACACTTGTCAATGCCATTGCCTGGCATCTGAAAGACAACAAAACCTTCAACGCCAACGACCCCGAAGTCGGACTCGTTCACCGCATAGACAAAGACACCTCCGGTCTGCTTGTGATAGCCAAAACACCCCAAGCAAAAACAAAACTCGGGCTACAATTTTTCAACAAGACAACATCGCGACTTTACAACGCCCTGGTTTGGGGAGATTTCGACACCAACCAAGGCACCATAATCGGAAACATCGCGCGAGACCCACGCGACAGACTGCGCATGGCCGTGTTCGACCCCAATTCCGGCATAGGCAAACATGCCGTAACCCACTGGAGAGTGTTGCGACGCTATCGTTACGTCACCTTGATAGAATGCAGGCTCGAAACAGGCCGCACTCACCAAATCAGAGCCCACATGAAACATATCGGCCACCCCCTCTTTGCAGACGCCCGATATGGAGGAGACCAAATCCTGAGAGGCACCACACAAAACACCTACACCCAATTTGTCAAGCGATGTCTTGCCACCTGCCCGCGACAGGCACTCCACGCAAAAACACTCGGCTTCGTCCACCCCTCCACACAACAACAAATAAACCTCAACTCACAATGGCCGACCGATTTCAAACAACTCATTGACCTTTGGGAAAACTATACAACAACAAACCTAAAATAAAAACACAAAAAAACACATACACAAATGAAACGCACAATTGCAATCATAGCCGGAGGCGACAGTTCCGAACACGATGTCTCCATGCGCAGCGCACAAGGCATTCTCTCCTTTATCAACAAAGACAAATACAACTGCTACATCGTTGAGATAAAAGCCACATCGTGGCAAGCCCTTTTGCCCGACGGCAGCCATAGCGAAGTAAACCGCAACGACTTCTCCTTTGCCACCCCCCAAGGAATCATCAAACCCGACTATGCCTATATCACCATTCATGGCAAACCCGGTGAAAATGGAGTCCTCCAAGGCTATCTCGACCTCATCAAAATGCCATACTCAACCGGAGGAGTGCTTGTAGAAGCCCTGACATTCAATAAATTCACACTCAACAACTACCTCAAATCATGGGGAATAAGAGTGGCAGACAGCATCTTGCTGCGCCACAACCAAATCTCTTCTTATAACGAAGAAGAAATCATAAATCGCCTCGGTCTGCCCTGCTTTGTAAAACCCAATGCCGACGGAAGCAGTTTTGGAGTGACAAAAGTAAAAGAAGCCTCCCAACTCAGCTCCGCCATTCAAGCCGCATTTAAAGAAGACAACGAAGTGATGATAGAGTCGTTTCTAAACGGCACAGAGATCACCTGCGGTTGCTACAAAACAAAAACCGAGTGTCGCGTTCTGCCCATCACCGAGGTTGTTACCGACCAAGAATTTTTCGACTACGACGCAAAATACAACGGAAAAGTAGAAGAAATAACCCCCGCTCGCATTGACCCCGCCACAGCCAAACGGGTAAGCCAACTAACGTCAACAATCTACGACATTCTTGGCTGCAACGGCATAATACGAATAGACTACATACTAAGCGGTGAGCCCGGCAACGAAACAATCACCATGCTCGAAGTAAACACCACCCCAGGAATGACAGCCACAAGTTTCATCCCACAACAAATCAAAGCAGCCGGTCTCGATATAGGCGAAGTGTTGAGCCAAATCATCGAAAACTCATTCTGACACACAACAACACATTTTTAACATTTAATTAACTACGTTACACTTTGTAGGTTAAAATTAAATTTGTTATTTTGTAGTCGAAGATTGGCATCAGCCTTTCCCCACCCCATAAAAAAGCGACACTACTCAACTAAACAACAATGAATACACCTACCCAATTCGACGACATTCGTCCATTTACATCAGAAGAACTCCCCTCGGTGATAGACCAACTGCTCAACGACGAAAACTTTCGCAATGTAATAGGTTTGGTTTTCCCAAAAATGCCTTTTGAAGAATTTGCCGCAAAAGCAAAACAATGCAAATCGCCACTCGACTTTCAAAAAGCCTTTTGCTACCCCTTCCTCAAAGATCTTGCCGCCAAAAAAACCACAGGCGTAACAATGGATTGCAGCGCAATCAGCAAACAAGGAAACTACACTTTCATCAGCAACCATCGCGACATAGTGCTCGACAGCGCATTTCTCAGCATGTTGCTCATCGACAACGATTTCGGAACAACCACAGAAATAGCCATAGGCGACAACCTGCTCATCTATCCGTGGATTGAAAAACTCGTGAGAGTAAACAAATCGTTTATCGTCCACCGCGGTCTCACCATACGCCAACAACTCAGTTCCAGCATTCAAATAAGCGCATATATGCACTATGCCATACAACAAAAAAAAGAAAACATCTGGATAGCACAACGACAAGGACGAGCAAAAGACAGCAACGACATCACCCAACGCAGCATAATAAAAATGTTTGGAATGGCAGGCGACGGTGACCTCATCTCGCGCCTCAAACAACTCAATCTTGCCCCCACTGCCATATCCTACGAATACGACCCTTGCGACTACCTGAAAGCAAAAGAGTTTCAACAAAAACGCGACAACCCCAACCACAAAAAAGCACCCAACGACGACCTCATCAACATGAACACAGGCATTTTCGGATGGAAAGGAAAGGTAGTCTACAAACCCGCGCAATGCCTGAACCAATGGCTCGACACACTCGACCCCTCAACGCCCAACAACGACATATATGGATTGTTGAAAGACAAAATCAATCTCGAAATCCACAAAAACTACACCCTCTACCCCAACAACTATGTTGCAGTCGACCTACTGTCGAACAACTCATATTGGGCAGACCAACAAAAATACACCCTCCAAGACAAACAAAACTTTGAGCAATATCTCTCCCAACGAATTTCACTTGTCGACCTCGAAAACCCCGACACCGAATTCTTGCGCCAAACTATTTTGGCAATGTACGCAAACCCACTGCTCAACTACATAAAAGCCATCTCTGCACAATAACAGCCACTCCAAAAGCCCCCCAAGAACACAAAACAACAGACAAACGCTTCAACAAAAAACAGAGAACAACCCAAAAACAACCCGAGAAACCATACAATTCTCTTCCCTCATCAACAAATAACTCCCTACAAATAAAATCCCCCCGAAAGTCAAATTTAAGCTTTCGGGGGGATTTTTTCTTTATGCTAAAATAATCATTTCTCTATGCTGAATTTATAAACAAGGTGATGGGCATAGGGTTTTTCGGGAGTGACCGTGGGATCATACCAGCCGGGCAGGTCTTTCTTGTTGGGCGAGTCGGGATAGACCTGAGGCTCAAGGCAAATGGCGGTGCGTCGCTCGCAAGCTACGCCCCCTTTTCCCTTAACGCTGCCATCGAGGAAGTTGCCCACATAGACTTGAAGTCCCGGTTTGTCAGTATAGACCTCAAGTTTTATGCCGGTTTTGGGCGATACCACCGTTGCGGCAAGTCGATTGATGTCGGCTCCGCCCCTCAAAACCCAGTTGTGGTCATAACCATGGCCGTTGATGAGTTGTGTGTCTTGTTCTTCAATGCGTTGACCAATGGCTGTTGGGTTGTTGAAGTCAAACGGAGTGTCTACCACGGGGGCTATTTCGCCTGTGGTCATAAAGGTACTGTCAATAGGTGTGTATTGGTCTGCCGCCACAAAGAGAAGATTGTCAACAATCGGAGAGTTGTCGGCATTAAGATTGAAGTAGGCGTGGTTTGTCATGTTGACAATGGTTGGCTTGTCGGTTGTGGCAGATGTTTGTATGTCGATGGCATTGTCGTCGGTGAGCGTGTAGATCACCTTTGCCTTCACTGTGCCGGGATAACCGTTGTCACCGTTGGGCGAAGTAAGTGTGAGTACAAGAGTTTTTTTGTCAGGTTGATCGGCCTCAAAGGTTCTATATTGCCAACCGGTGACACCTCCGTGAAGGGAGTGGGGATCGTTGTTAATGGTGAGTTGATAAGTCGAGTCACCCAAGGTGAAGCGTCCGTGATCAATTCGGTTGGCATAGCGGCCTATAATCGCTCCGAAGTCTGTCTTGTTATTCTGGGGCAGATAGTCGGCCACATTGTCGAAGCCGAGCACCACGTCGCGCATTGTGCCGTCTCTATCGGGCACCATAAGGCTCACGATGCGTCCGCCATAATTGGTGATGCACACTTCCATGCCGTTTTCGTTGGTGAGTGTGTAGAGGGCGGTGGAATCTGTCTTAAACTTTGAGGGGTCGAGACCCGACTTTGTTGTTTGGGCAGGGTTGTCGTTGCAACACGAGGCCGTTGTGAGCAGTGCCGCAGCAAAAATCGAATAAATTGTCTTTTTCATATTTTTATTGTTTTTAATAGAAGTCATGGGGAGTTACTCTTTCTTTTTCTTCGTTGCCGAGATTAGCAGAATTTTTGTCGGCCTGCTCTTGAATAAGGGAGGAGTATTTCATTGCCATTCTGCGCAGAATGTTAATAGGCTTGTCTTTAAGTGAGACTTCGGAGAGATGCGCGTCGGCAAGTTTTTGAGTGAAGTTCCATTCAAACTGGAAAATGTCGTCTCTCATGTTTGTTTCATCAACCTTTGTGCCTTGAATGGCTGCAGTGAGGGAATGATTGATGAAAATTTCCCAGCGGTGTTTATAGAAATGAGAAACGAGCCCGTGCCATGTGCGCTTGGCATAGTCGCGCAGGGAGTGTCCTTTAAAACCCCATGTGGTGAGCAAGGTGCGCGCATTGATTTCAAAATAGTCTTTTTCTTCGTTGGTTGCTCCCCACGAACGTGCGTCGGCAACCCATTTGTTAAACGAGAAATCATTGTGAAGACTGAGAATAAGGTCGAGGTCGTCAAGCGTGGCCAACATTTCGCGAGCTTTTTTGCGTGCCACGACAGTGTCGCGAGCATAGCAGGCCTGTGAGAAATCATTGCGCAAACAATAGAAATAGGTTCCCAACACCTCGCGCCCTTGGTTCACCACGTCATAGACATAGAGCATATTGTCGTTGTTTTCAACGGCAAGCATTTTTTGCCAAATGTTAAAAGCCATAACATTGTCATTGGCAATTTTGGCAGAGGTTTGGTATGGAGCCTCTTCTTTCACTTTCTTTCCGTTGCGCTCAACGTCAATCTTGCGCAAACGAGGATATTCCGTAGGGGTGTTGGGGCTTCCGGCATATTTGGGTGAGTTTATGACTTTATAGAATAGTTCCTGCCATGCTTGACGAAATGCTTCGTCGGTGGCTCCGCAATGGCGGTCGGCAAGTGCGTCGATATATTGTTTGTCGTTGAGATATGGTGTCCATGCTTTTTCAAAGAAATATTCAAACATAAATGGATTGATGTCGAAACCTTCGAGCGTTGCCCCCAATCCGCTGAAATTGCTGCCACCATCCTTAAAAGTGTTTTCAACTCGTTGAGAAACTTTTTCAAACTCTGCATTATATCCGGTATTGCCTCCGAAATTGCCAAGATAGCACCAAAGATAGGGTTGACCGTGATATTTGTCTGTGATGCGCCAAATTTCCTGAAACTCGCCCCAATAGTCAAGCAACACTAATTTTCCTTGGGGCACAGCCTTGAGAAATGCCTTGATGCGCTCGGGAGTCCATGTAGCCTTGTCAAAATAAAACATCCACGTCATTTGCAACCATGTGGCTTGGGGATCTACGTCTGTCAGCGTTTTATATATGCCCTTAGCCACTTCTGCGAGCCATGCGGGGTCTTCGGAGGGTAGTTTCATTTCGTTAAAAGGATCGATACCATAGATATGGTCGGTGCCAAACTCTTTGATTACTTCTTTGATATAGCGATGTTGGATTTCTGCAAACAACGAGTCTTGGGGATCGAGGAAATAGCAAGATGTCTCGTCGCGAAATCCTGCCCAATTGTGAAGTTTGGAAATCTTGGCATTGGGGAACTTCTCTTTCAACACTCCGGGAACATGGCCCGAAAAACCGGGCAAGATGGGTTTCATGCCCAACTCGCGCTGTCGAGCCACGATTTTCTTCTGCAACTCAAGTTGGCCTTTCAACCAACTGTGGGGCAGAGGACCTTGCCATTTGTCGATGTTCGACATGCGATGCCACGGCAGATGGGCAGGACCCGTGAAAAATGAGCGCACCTCTTCGTCGCTCAACCCCAGCGAGGTATATACTCGATAGGCAATTTCTTCTGCCCCGGTGTTGGCAAGAGGCAGGTTGATGCCGTTTAGTGCCATCCAGTCGATAAGCCTTTCCCAATCGGTCCATTGCCACCAAGGCATGGTATAGCCAAAAGTACAATAATTAAGGAAAAACCTCATGTCGCAGCGAGAAGTCTGCACAATTTTCTTTGTATCGGGCAAAAGGTCGGGCATTACCACCGGACTTGTGGCAAGCCACGAAACTGTGGTGTGGCAAACGTATTTCAGATAGTAATTCAAGCCCACGGCCA
>JAQXTH010000024.1 GCA_029219385.1 Prevotellaceae bacterium
GCGAGTATGGCCGACTTGCCGGTATAAATGCCACTCCAGTCGGGTCCGCGGTGTCTTATCTTGGCCGACATCTTGAGAGCCTTGTTGCGCAACAAGGCCGTATCTTCCTTAATGTTGAAAATTCCTACAATTCCACACATGGTGTTCTCTTTTTTAAAATATTACTTATCCGTTTTTTGTCAGCTGTCAGAGAGCCGACTTAATTCACGGGCAAAAGTAAGCATTTTGTTACTATTACAAAAGAATTTTCGACATTTTCACACTAAAAAGCGTTGTTTTTCTAAAAATTTCTACATTTCGTAACATCAAGAAAGCAGAATGACACTGTCTCGCGACATAAAACAACCAAGAGGGGAGCACCCTAAGCAGGCACTCCCCTCTCATCATATAGTCAAAAAAGAAAATATTTTATTTTATCATCTTGCGGTTGTTTTGTATATAGATTCCACGCTCGGGCACCGCACCAAGACTGCGACCGCCGAGGTCGAAAATGCGGCCGGTCTTCGCGTCGGTCTCTCCAACTGCGGTCGAAACAGTGCCCGTGGGGTCTTCATCGGTATATACTCCATCGAAGCCAAACACACTGCTACCTGGCAGAGTGACGGTTATCTCCGTGTCATAATCAACGGCCTGGCCCTCGGCAAATCCACTCAGGGCATTCTGCACCTCAAACGACTTATTAAACACCATTGCGCCCAACACATTGGCAGGCACGTTGAGAGCCTCGCGCAAGGTAAAGGTATAGGTCTTTGAGAAGTTGCTTCCATTGCGCAGAGCGAGAGTGGCCTTCTTGCCATTCCATGCGGCCCAGCCATAAACCTCGGCAGCACTGCCGGTCCACGGATTACCGCCCACCCAGTGGGCATCGGCCAATACGTCGGCATTCTTCTTCTGCCATTTAATACACTCGGCAAGGTCGCCCCATAGTTTTCCGCCGTTTATGCTGTTCATCAAAGAATAATCGTTGTAGAGTTCCACCATGCCCGAACCGCAAAGGAATGCACAACGCAACTCACGCAAGCAGGCAGCATAGGTTTTATTAGTGCTCACACTACCAAAATTGCTCAAAATAAAACCGTGGGTCATCAGCGTGTTGATGGGGCAGATTGGAGAATTCTTCACATAGTTCTGATATACCAAACGGTCGCGATAGGTTATCCAGTTTTCACGGTCAATGGTATTGTCGCCTATTGTGCCATAGTCATTTTCTTGTCGCCAGGTGGCATCGGTATAGTGATACCAGAAAGGCGAAGCCCATGTACCCACCGTTGTGTTGAAGAAAATATCACGTTTAAGATTTTCGCGCACATAGCGTTCCAATCTAATTATACCCTCGGCATTTTCGTTGCCCTGGTCGCCGGCATCAGGTCCCACAGAACTAAACTGTGCCGAAATGCCGTCAAACTTAAAGAAGCGGAAATCTCCTTGGTTCTTTGTGAGATTTTCAGCGGCGGCAAGGAAGGTGGCATAATAGTTGGGATTGGCGAGTTCCATCTTCTCTCCTTTGGAAGTCCAATAGGCGCGACGATAGTTGCCACTCGTGCCATATCCGCCCACCGGACCGAGCCATGCACCCACGCCCGAACCCATTTCTGAAGCCTTCGCTGCCATGTCGCGCATTTCATTGGGAAAACCGGCATGGAAAGTCCAAGTTCCATAATTATCCCAGCCATCGTCGATCACAAAACTGCATGGAGCTACACCGTAGACATCATATAAATCTGTTTTCCAATGATTGATAACATCCAACACTTGGTCTGCATTCATGTTTTGTGTGGGGTCTGCTGCATTATTACGGTTGATGTTGAGTTCGTACCACGAAATATAAGCCGGATTAGCACGCCATGGCACCGCACGCTCTCGCTCGCTATAAGCCAGGAAAGAACGACGCTTCTGTGTCTTCTGAATATTCTCGTCGCTCTGTCGGCCGTCTTGAGCCACAAGTCCCACGACTCCCGAAATTTTCCATGTCTCACCTGCTGCAAGCGTAGTGTTGCGACTCCACAGACCCTGAATGCCAACAATATCTTTGTTTATAATCACACCTTCCTTTAGCGAATAGACATTTATATCCAAAACACTCGTGGCATCAACCGCCTCTGTCTTTTTTTCTATTAAGACGCGCAAATCGAAAGTGCCGTCATAGGGAACGTAAAACGTGAAAGTGTTGTTGTCTTTTTGCAAGCCGGTGTAACCCGAGTGATAGTCATTGGCAGCCACGTTGCTCGAAGCATCAAGCAAATCAACACCGGCCAAATTCAAGCGGTGATTGCCACTCTTATAAGTGAGTGTCACCTCTATTTTCTGTCCCTCTTTCAGCGCGATGCCTTTTTTCTTATATGCCAACACATCGGGATAAGAAGCACCCGTAGCCTCGATGACACGCATAGGCACATCGGCTTCTGCCACGGTAGTCCACGATGTTGCCGTCAGATTATCAGACGAGGTCGAAGTCTGCTGCCACGCATCATCTTCTCCTGCTGCTCCACCCACAGTGTTGTAGGCAACCGGATTTTCGAGGCCGGCAAAAATCTTGTCGCTCAAAATCACGGCTCCGCGCGTGTTGCCAACCACAGCCGGAGTGGTGCCTGCCGATTTTGTGTTTACATTATATAATAGAGGTATAACATTATACATATCAACATTACCCACACCCGTTATTTCCATTTCCGAGCGCAGATAGTGGCTGCCGTCGCGCAACACGGCGCGCCAAACAATGTCAACCTTCTCGTTGTTGTAGGTATATTCATAATTTGCCACAAGAGCCTTGCCGGCATAATGCTCGGCACCACCCACGGCATTGGGATCGCCCGTCAGATCGATTGTCTCTACGCTCTTCAACGTCATTGACGACGCGCCCACCTCCGTGCCGTTGCCAAACGACATGGTGAAAATCTCCGTGCCGGCCTCAAGGTTCATGGCTTTCGATCCTCCAAAAAACAGTGCGTCGCCAACCTTCACAAACGAAGCCGCCAACACCCTGTTGCTCAACGTATAGACATCACCGTCCTTAACGAGCGAAGCCGCCCCGACATTCTCTTGCTGCAGGGGATATACCGCTGCGCTTGTATAAAACTCTGTGGTGGGCTGTGTGGGCACATTCACAAAGCGAACAATTATTTTCTCGTTTTCATTGTCAATGGTAAGGGCGGAGAACTTGCCATTTTCTGTTGGCACAGTGATATCTGCTGCAGTGATCGCGCCCTCACAAGTATAGGTGTCACCGTCGGCATATTTCTCATTGCCAATATAAATACTGCCTCCGTCGGGCAAAGAAACAAGATAGTCGTATGTCTTGAAATCAACCTCGGCAAAGATCCATCGACTGCCGGCATCAGCTGCACCTGCGTCTTTCCACAAACCGAGCGTAGTGCCGGCATTGGCAGACACTCCGGTATACCAGTTGAGATATTTGTCTGTGGTGCCAGAACTTGTCACCGGACTGATTTCGTAATAATCGCCCTCATAGTTGTTGAACACAAAATAATAATTACTCAATCGTGAGTTAGACAATCTCACAAAGCCCTTGCCGTTATCATAAGACGCAGCCTTGGTGTATATCAACCATTTATTTGCCTTATAACTATAAATGTTATAAGCATTTGTCTTGCCCGAAACAGCATAAAAAGCAAACAAGCCATATTCATCCGCCGAATTTGCGGGAGCTGTCTGCGCATCAGCATAGTGTCCCTGCCCATTGAGCATGGTGTATAAGTGTTCGGGACGACCCTCCGAGGGAAGAGTTGTGGAAACCTTGATTACATCAGCCAAACAGCCAAATGCCACAAAAACAAGGCACACAACAAAAATAAACAATCGTTTCATATACTAAAGATTTAGAAAAGTGTAATGTTTTACAAAATATTTTGTGCAAATATAATCAAATAAAACTATTCACCAAGAAAATCCAAATCTTTTTCCTGCTTTTCGTATGCTAAAACATTACTCTCCGCTAACCTTCACATATTTCACCGGTCTCACATTAAGTCCCGTGGGGCGACCTGCCGTCGTTATCAAATTTCCAGAAGAGGTTCCTATAAAAAGAGCATATAAAGTGGGCTTACTGCTGCTCAATCCGATGGTGGCACTCTGCAAATAGGCCGTACCCGCATTTCTAGGCCACGACACATTGTCGGCATCATCAATATATCCTGCAGCGGGAATTTGAATGCTTACTCCCGAATAATCTCCCTTCCCTGTCAATATAATCCATCTGTGGCCATCAATAGTTGTTGTGCTGACAGTCGTATTGTTTATCAACAATTGCAAATCGCGAGCTGTGGGCATATACCAACCTGTAGGCCAGTTGAGTTGAATTATATCGTCTTCATATTTCAGGTCTCTGGTATTTAAATCTGTGTTTGCTGTATTGTTGTAATTATATTTAGCAGCTATGGCACTGTTTTTATAACCAGCAGTACTAAACTTCGCCCTTTCTACAACATCACCCCAAGCAAGCCTCATGCCCGGACTTTTAAAACAGTCATTGTTTACAAAAGCATCTTCATCAACAGGTACGCCGTTGATACTATTCAGTTCTACCTTTGTTTCTGCTCCATAGTTAAACGGGCTCCACAAAACTTTATATGTCACGTTTTGTTCCACACCATCGACAATTTCCTTCACGGTCTTCCTTATGCCCAGATCCACGGCAAGATCATCTATGCGACTTGTCACAAGAGCTTTCTTCTCGTCGTTTGTATATTTATCATACTCCTTCAACACCGGTCTTATGCTATAACCCCAATAGCGATTTATATATGTATTATCAACCTTTATTGAGCCCGAGCTGTTGACCAATGAGTTGCAATAATACGCATTGCTGCGAATGGCAGACATATAATAAAGATACTGATTGGCAGACACAGTGGAATTATAAGCATAACCATTTGAGAGGAATGTTATCTCCTTGCCATTACATTTACTTCTAAAAGTAATCTTGTTTATATCCTTGCCAAGATCTTCGCTATAAACGGTTTCGGTCTTTACCACCTCGGTGTTGTTGACAAACTCCTGCAGGTCAGCAACGTTTGGCAACATCCAGTGGCCACCCCAATATTGTTTCACCGGGTCGTAGACAGTCTCCGAAATGTCTTCCGGGAGCAGAACGCCATTCTGATCAGGATAGTCGATATAAGTGGCAGAAGTATAGATGTCTTTTTCATATAATTCTCCCCATGCAAGTCGTTTTCCGAGCAGTTTGCCGGCCGCAGCAATTGCCGGCTCATCCAAATAAGTGGATTTTTCGGTGCCGAGGTTAATAGGGCTCCATTTCACTCCCGAGGGGAAACCAAGATCTATCGCACAACGCTCATCCATGCCATAGGTATAGACAATAGAGTGGCGACCGTTTTCTATGGCAACATCATCGCGATTATAGGTAAACTGTTTGATGCCTGTAAGTTTGTCTCCGATGGAATATTTTCCACTCACAGACATCTTATGAGCACTATCGACATTGAGGATATATCGATAGTGCTCCACGTTGTTGTCGTCTACTGTCTTCGTAAACTTATATAACGACGCCCAGTCGTTGGTATGTTCTTGCGTAAAAGAGTTGTATATGTCTATCTTGGCATATTTGTGTTTAAATTTAAGAGTCGTCACCGCATTGATTTCCGGCTTAGAAGGTTCAGTGATCATCCAATCGGTGGCAGGTTGCTCACTTTGGTCTTCGGCGGGAGCCGTGAGCAGGTCGTTGATTTTGTCTTTGTCAGGGCAGTTGTTGAAGTCGTCCGAATTAGTATAAGGGTAATAAGCCACATAACTGTAGCCCAATTTGTGAACCACCTCCGAGATGTCTGAATTGACATTCCATGCCTTGCCATCCGGAGTAGTCACCTTTATATTTCTGGCATTATGTCCTTCTATTTCGGTAACGAGGTTACCACCGCCGTCGATGATAAACAAGCCAAAAGAGTCACCGGCCTTAAAGTCTTTGGTCACATTTGGGTCATCGGTGTCTACCACGGCTCCCGGTTTTTCAGGCTGCTCGATAACGCTTGCCGCAAATCTCAAGGTTTGCCCCACAACGTTGTCAGTTACCAAATACTGCTCATCGTTGCAAGCCATCAGAATAAAACATAATATGAAGGGATATAACTTCTTCATCGCTCCTCAACACTGATATAAATAAATTTCTTCGACTTTGTATTGGTATTCCAGTTTCTTCCGCCAAATACAGGTCTGATGAACATTCCCGTATATCGATGGCCGTTTTGTGTCAAACCCGTGAGGTTTATTGTATTTCCATTATGGTCGACATAGGTAGATGTCTTAATGATGGGAGTTATGGTTTTCACCGTGTCAACATTGGTGTCATAGGTTCTTTGGGTCTCAAGTTCCATATAGCTTGAGCAACTCCTGTCGCTATGAGAAGCAGAAGAGGCAAAATAATACATTCCACCATAGTCGCTGTTTTTAGATGTACTTGATATGACACCCTCGTGATTGCGCGAATTACAATTAAGCATATCTATGCTCCAGTCGCTCCATGTGCCACCGGGGAAATAGAGCACATTGCCATTTATCTTGCTGGTAAATTTAAAAATCGTTACGAGATAACGATAAGGTCTCACTGCGGGAGTGCCAAAAAACTCCGAGTTGTCGGGGTGCAAATTCAAATAGTTTCCCTCTCCATCTTTTTCGTCTATCCAGGGAGCATAGCGCACGTTGTCTTCATAATAGAAATCCTCAACCGTGATATAACTGTTGCGCATCAACTCGTCCACCTCATTTTCGTTGGGTATTCGCCATTCGCCCTTCCACAGTTTGTTTCTCACCACATCATATTCCGTGCCGGCAATATTGCCGTCGATATTGGCATAGGAATATTCCCGGTCAACGTATGTCTCGGGATAGTATCCTTTTTTGGAGCCCGACAACAAGGGCGACACATTCAGTGTACCACCGCTCGTCACATAGGTCTCTCCCGTTTTAGAAATCTTTCCCGTTTCTTCATTAAACAACAATGCCGGTTTTTCATATTTGGTGGCGAGTTCACCCCACGAATAATAGTCACCTCTGTCATAGCGGGCATGGTTTTCACTATTCATGAGATCATATCTCACGTTGCCCGCAGCGTCATACCATTTCCCCCCTCTTGCCATCTGGTCTGCAAGCGTCTCTGCTCCCAAGTTGTGATCGGCCCATATACATCCCGACGGAAACCCCATGTCCACACCGGCTGTTTTATACGACACTGTGGGTTGCGAAGAAATTGTGACATAAAGCGAGCCGTTTGGCTTAATGTTTACCTTTGTTTGCCAATAAGCATGAACCTCGTATGCATCTTCATCGTCCGTAAGTTCCGAAATGGCCGTGCCATATACCTCCATGTCAATTTGGGGAATGCAGATATAGCGATAACTCTCCGTCTCTGAGGGGTGAAACATTTTGGAAAGCGTTGTTGGATTATCCACCGTGAGATTGTCGTAATTGTCGTTATAGTATATCCTCAACAAGCCCATGGCGTGAGAAAACGACAGCCTTAGTGTCGTTCCCAACGGTTTGGCATCTTCGCATACAAGCAGGTCTGCCTTGTTGTATATCTCCTCTGTCGATTGGTCAGCGTAGTCTGACAACAGCAATGTCTTGTGAGTAGCAATAATCGAATCTAATGAAGTATAGCCATCATACCTGCTGTCATAGGGCGAGTAGGCAAAATATGTATAATTGTCGTTGCTATATATGTCCGAACTAATCACGTTGCCCGAATTGTCCACACGATAACTCAGACCACTCTTTTGCACCACATATCTATAGTTGTCGGCCACCAAATTCCCCGATCCGTCCACAACAATCAGTCCAAAATCGTCACCTTCCTCAAAAGTGGTAAAAACACCTTTGTTGACTCTTCTGAGCATAACCCCTCCGTTTATTTGATTATAAGAATCAATATCAACCATTATCTTGAGGGGCGTCTTTACATCGTCAACCACGGAGTCTGAATCACAGGAAACCAGACAACAAATCGAACTAACAGCCAACAAAACTAATATTATCTTTCTCATTTCTTATATTTTTCTTTCAACAACACCGGTCTTATGGAATATCCGTTATATCTTTCACTTTTCACCATCGCACTATTATGAGCCGTCATGTGTCCGTTGCCCTCGCTGTCAATATCATAGACCGTCACAAAAGCCCACGACTTTTCTTCGGCTCCCTCAACGCTGCTCGCCGGCGTTGAAGTCCAGAAGCAACACCTCGCCTTATTGACTTTGGTATATTTGCCGGTGCTTTCATCAAGACCTGAATAACCGGTAATAGGCAGATATATCACGCCCACAAGTTCGTGTGTTTCATCGTTTCTCTTTGTCACCTCCCAAACCGAGGCATCAAAATCAAGTTCCTCACCAACCTTCTTCACAGGTTTCCATGTCCAGGTGCAGTTGTTTATTATATCCTCCCACATCTCCTTTGTCGGCATACACCACAACCAATACCCCTCGCCGAGATACTGTTTCACTGCGTCAAACTCTGTGTTACTGATGTCTGTCTTAAATCCACCCACATATCCGGTGGGAGAATACAGTCCCGACCCTTTTGTTTCTGTCTCGCCCCAAGCATAGTGATTGCCCGTCTCAATCGCTTCTTTTGCTCCCAAATTACAGGTGGCCCACAACACGTCATAGTCCTTACCACCGATTGTCGTTGTCATGCCGAGACTCACAAACACCATTTGGGCTGTGGCGTCTCCGACATTATCCCATACGGCCTCGGGCGAAACCACTATGTTGAGCGATTCTGTCTTGTCAATGTTATAAGTGGTGCATAGAGATATGTCGATTGTGTTGAGGCGTATAGCCTTTTCCTCCAAAGAGAAATTAAAAGTATAGATTTTCCCGGCTTCAAACTTATTGTTGGGAATAACGTCTGAATTGAGGCGCAACTGATAAGTGAGATAATTGGTATCGATGGTAAACTTCAATGGCACCGAGTTGAAATCTCCGTCGAGGGGGAAACAAAGGTTATAGAATATTCCTTTCTGATCTTTTGGCAGTGTCACCGCCTCGCTGCCATTGGCTATTCTGGTGATAAGTTTGCTATAATATAATAAGGTATCAGCGGCTGGCTGCTCTCCAATTGTGCCCTCCTTAAATCTGAGCACGTTGGGAAATATATGCGAAGCGTTGTCAGACTCCATCTTGATATTGCTGATGTTAATATCGGTCGAAGTCTTGTTGGTCACATTAAAACGAATGATGGCACACGCCGAATTGAAATGAGATGCTTCGGCCACAACATCATTGACGTCTACCGACTTTATTGTGGTAGAGGTATAAACATAAGAATAGTCCGAAAGCGAACTAAGATCGTTGTCTATCGACGAATAGTCAAACAACATCGGCAGATACATATCCACACGGGCTTCGTTCGCATTGCTCACCACCTCGGTGTACTTATTCACGGAATGAGCAGGGTGAGTCGGGTGAAGACAATACATCGCGTCGTCCACAGCCACCGGATAAATATATTCTCCGTCTTCTCCTACTTCATATTTCACTCCCATCACTGTTTGAAGTTTTATTTTGGATTTCTCCGGGTCAACGGTCTCAAACTTGGTATCAGAGTGATATTGCGGTTCCGAATACAGAGAAGCGTAAAACGGCACATACTCCCCATTGTGCTTGATGGCAGTAAACATATTCGTATTGTTTTCCCAAACATAACTCACTTTATCCTGTGTCTCCGACAAGTCATTCCATACACTGCGCATCTGTGGCTCGTCAAAAGATATGTCAAGCCTCTTCACAGAGTTATCTAAACCTTGCCGTTCGTCCGTACACGACAAGAGCAACACCAAGACAAACAGAATATGTGGTATTAGCTTCATTTTTATTTCCGTTTTCTTTAGATTTATTCGGTCATGATTACGTCGTCAAAACTACCTCCGGGAAGAATGTCGTTGCAGTCAAAAAATTCTGCGTCTTGCGTGATTACCTTCACGAGTTTTGGAGTTTTGTTTGCCAGTGTAAACAAGTAGATATAATTTTTACCTCTCTCCCATGGCTCGGTATTCACAAACTGTTTCTCCTTCCATTCACCGTCTACTTGGAGCCTTATGGTCCAATTAGCCCCGTTGGTCTCATCGGGCACACAATAATAATAGGTGGCGGAGGGTACTGCGTTCTTGGCTGTAACCGATACGTCCTCAAAAACAAGAGCAGCGTTGCTCGTTGCCTTGTTTGTCAAGGTGGTGGTCACACCAATGGGGGCAACAGACCAATCATAGGTATAGGTCACGTCTGCCTCAGAAGTTATGGCGGTCTCCGGAGTGAGCGTTATGTTTTTCACTTCCACCGGACTATCATGATAAAAAGCCACGCAAACCCTGCAATGAGCATAGCCAAAAAACAAATTCACCGTCTTGCCGAAGTCTGCCGAATTTCTCTCTATCTTTAGCGGTTCACTCGCCAAAACACTTCCTCGCGTGTTATTATCGAGATGAAGAGTCATCTCCGATCTGTTTATCGAGAGAACAGAGTCAACAGGTGCTCCTGCCACAAACTGATAGTTGTCGACATCGCTGACCCAATATTTCAACTCCTGACTTCCTGCCACATACGACCAAATACCATTGGCATAGGTCACTTCATAACCATCCATCACAGTCTCCGAATCTCCATTCTTTTCCTTTGACACAAAGACCTTAAACCCCTTACACATGTCCTTGGGAAGAGACGACTTCAAAAGCGGAGTCTCCGTCTTGGCACTTACGAAAATGGGTGAATATCCGGGGACATCATCCCCGGATATTTCATCCACGTTATTACAGCTCTGCAGAAGCAATGAAATAATGGGAAATATTACTATCGCTAAATGCAGTTTCACTTTTCCTAACCAAAGAGATTAGAGGGTAATGGTAATTGTCACGTCACCCCATGCGTCCACTCCGCTCACGTTAAAGAGAATAGGAGTAAGAATAGACTCTCCGTTATTATCGTAACCTACGTTGTCGTTCCAAATGATATTGATAGTGTAACGCTTGCCGGCAAGGAATGGTGCAACATCAGGAGTTGCACTTGTTTTTGCACCCGTCAGAGGAATATATACATATCCATAGTCATCTGCAGCGGCACTACCTACATAATAGGTGTTGGTGCCGTTCCATACCTTACATTTCAACTTGAGGAACACAAGTCCGCTGGCATCAAGTGTTCCGGAAGCGAGAGTACCGGCAGAACCGCTAGCCTTCGTTCCATCCCACAAGGTCTTGTTGGTACCTATCACATTGTTCGTTTCTGCACCGTTGGTGGCAAAGAGATAAGCATTGTCGGTAGAAGTTACAAAATCATGTGTATTATTGGTGAGCTCACTTGGGGTGTTTTGTTTGATTGTAATAGCATCTGTCAACTCTTTACTACGAGTAGTATTAGCCCCCGAATAAGAAGCCTTACCCGTGTTGTTCACCAAAACATTGCCCTTTGTGACAGTGTTTACAAACTCAATACCTTTCACTTCCACCTGGGTTTTACTCTTATAAAGAGTTCCTGTTGAAGGCATTGTGATGTTTAATGTCTGAATCTTGGAAAATGCGTGATGAAATTGCAACTGTACACGATCTGTTTTTGCCTGATTACCCGTGTATGCAAAGAGAACATCCTTGTCAGCGCTGGTGGCAGCAATGGTCATTACGGTACCGCTGCCATTTGAACTTGCGAAAGCATCACCGCTGCCGGCGTATGGGAAGTAAGCATAGAAATCCATGCTGCCGGCGGGCCAATACTTCAATTCCGTCAGATCTGAATACTCCCAAGAGGTGCCGTTTGTGTAATCCTGTGCCGCAGCCTTGTCGCCGGCACCAAGATAAAGATTGTTGTTGTAATAGCCCACAACTCCAAACTTGTCAGTCTTCATTGCGGCAAGGTCTGCATCACCATTAGTATAGCGCAATTTGTTTGTGTAGGCGCTAAACGAGATACTGTTGGCTTTGTCAACAAAGCCATCGTCAGAGAGATCACTTGTGCAGCTGCCCAATGCAAGCAATGCTGCACAACTCAAAAAAAGAATCTTTTTCATTTTTTTAATTTAATTAGTGTTGTTATTAGATTTTATAATATTATATCTTGTGTTACATCATTCCACGGAAGTACTGTCGGATCCATTCCTCCCACGTCGTCGGGAGTGTCGGGAGTGGTCGGAGGCAACGTCACCTCCAATTCAAGATCTATGTCCAAGTCGAGGTCGCAGTTTATCGTGTGTTCCTCAAGCCATTTCTCAAACTGCGGAGTGACATCTGCCGTCACGGTATAGACACTATTGTCGACAAGCACAAAGTTGATCGTTAAAACATATTTTGAGCCGCTCTTGAGATTTTCCTCGTTAAATCCGAAACTGTTAAACGTATGCGAAAGAAGTGCCTCGGTATAGTCACTGCTTTTAAACTCGCGGTTCACAAGGTTGAATGCATAGACAGCCTCCTCCTTGCCGGGTTCTTGGGTGAAGAGATTCACCGACTTTGCCATGCCTGTCAATGTTGACGACTGCATTCCTTTACAATAGTTCATGCCTCTCACATAGACATTGATATTGACTCTCTTTGTCACAGGCATTTGCACTGTGTTGATTTGCGCCACCACATAGTCATGATAATAATCATCGGGTCTGTCATAGTGATAGTCGTCAAGAACTGACGGAATGCAAACATTCCTCACCGTCGACGCCGTCAGATAATCCGGATAGGTGGTTATCTCTCCTTCCTTGTCAATATATGCGCAAAAGTCTTGACACGTCATGCCCAAGCCAAACTTGATGTTGGGCAACTCTGCCCTGCTGTCGTTGATGACAATCAGGTCGTATGTGCCCGGAGCAAGAGCAATGCGCGGTGACTGCCATTCGGGATTTGGCGGCAATTCCTCGACAAAACGATGCGTTGCGGCATCAAACACAAAAATCGTCACCCCGTTCAAGAAGTTATTTGAGTCATAGCCTTTACTGCCCGCAACAAATGCCGTCTTGCTCCAATCTATTATGAGTTCCACGTTGCCACGCTCTATCGTCTTATAATAAAGATGGTCGCGCGTGCACGAGAAACAGAGCATCATCGCGAAAACAACGCCCGCAATTATGTTTTTCCTACTGCTCATCATGCCTTATGCGTTTCGTTTTGTTAAACATATAGACAAGCGACACATTGAGCGAAGTGGGGAAAGGCGTTCTCAACACGCGTGTCACCCAAGGATAGTCTCTCACCTTTATCTCTCCATACTTGGTGTCTTTCACCTGCGTATATTTGTTGCGTTTGACCTGAAGGTAGCCCAACGAAGCAGAATACTCCATCTTCCACCTCTTGGCTATATGGTGAGAATAGCCAAAGGTCGGCGAAATATGCCAAAATGTGCCCTGCTCTCCCTTGCGCGACCAAAACTGAAAGTCATAAATGCCCGAGCCAAATGTCAGGCCGGCAAAAAACGAACTGTAGGGCTCAACCGTCTCCTTGAAATAATATCGCGGAGTGATTGCCACATGCCTCAGGTGAATTGTCATGCACTTTGACTTCTTCCTCCACCACGGATTGACAAGCGTTGCCTCCACCGTCAACTTCTTTGTAACAGGCACCTCCACCGACAAGTTGACCAATGTGCCAAGGTCGTAAAGCAAATTTGTCTTGACAAACAACAGAGGTCGTTTTATGACGGTAAAATCCACCACAGGTGGCAAAACAACTACCGAGTCGGTCTCTTCTTCTCTATCCACAGCAGGCTGATCAACAACGTCTTTCACAGTGTCGACCTTGACAATCAATTTGTCTCTGGGCTCGCCCGCGAGATGCAAATCGAGCCTGGCATAGCGCAAACCGGGATAATCCGACACCAACACTTTTCCCAACCGATGATTGGTTGTCAACTCTTCCACATTGCATTTCACCAACGAACTAACGCTCCTGAAAGTTTCAGATCGACTACTAAGATAATCCAATAGCGAATATGCTCTCAAACTCGAAAGTTGGCGATTTGCCTCAAGCCCTCCTTCGGGCGAAGTCGACGATGTTACAGACAGACTGATCGGTGAGATAATAAACTTTCGGTCTACCGAATCCAATTTTTCTATGAAACTTCTCAGGGATTTGCGATTGCAAGAATCTCCCGATATGCTGCCGCTGCCGCACGAATAATATACGGTAACACTCAGAGTGTCAGAATACGTTTGTGCCTTTACTGCCGGTACACCCGACAATACCAAGAGCGCAAAAAAAAATATTCTGATTACTCCACAAGTTTTCCATAATATACTCTGTTTCATCTTCATGGTGCAAAATTAGGGAGTTTTTTCAACTTGAATATTTACCCCCCCCTGAAAGCAACAACGTTTAGCATTCTTTAACACAGCCCCGTTCTTTCGCTAATAATTTTAACTTGATATGCCACCTTTAGTTTGCAATCCGTAAAACTAAATAAAATTTATTCAAAAAAAGTAGCCACTTTCAATATTATAACAACAAAGACGGCTGCAATCGCTTGTTGTTGATTGCAGCCGTCTTTTCATTCATCAGCCATTAAAAGCCCATACACGAACCTAAAAACAAAGTTCCTATCACCGTGCTTATTGCAGTCAATATCGCGTTTATAATCACGCTCCATTTCTCTTTGTTCTTCATAACAATTCCGCTTATAAAATTTTATAAATACCAATTAGTTTCTTCTCGCTACTTGCCCACGGTGGTATAATCATATCCACCCATGGTGCCGCCAAACAGAGTCTTGGTCACATCAAACATCGAAATGTTTTTCAATTCGTTTCTCAAAGCAGTGCAAGGTCTGAAACGCAGATACACACCCCTTATATTGTCGGTAGACACCCCGTCCATCGACTCGCTGCCGGCACTGATCCACTTTTTATTCTCTTCATCCCATTTGCCCGTCTTGGCAGTAAGTCTGAAATTTCCCAATCCTGCGAGCGTCACCGAGTGACCCTGCAAAACAAAATTCTCTATTGCCTGACACAGAGCCGCAAAACCCACGGCAAGGTCCTGCCTGTTGATATTGGAGTCCTTGCAAGCAAGTTCCACAACCTCCTCGCTGTCTATCACACTATAAGGTACCATGCGAACGCTATACAACTTTCCGGTCCCTTTAGGATTACACACTTCAGTTTTATAAAATCCAATCTTTGCCATAATTATAAAAATTTAAAAGGTTAATACGTATGTTAATAATTCCAATCTCTATTCGGTCACAATGTTCAATTGCTGATCGTCTTTCAAAACACCCTTAAACTTCACCGACTTACAAGCATTGCGTATAACGCTTACAGGAGTAAAAACCACTTTCACGTTTTTCACACAGCCCACTCCACAATCCTTTAGGTCAGATACAGCCTTGGTCTTCAAGGAGAGTCTGAAAGTTCCGAGCTGAGGAATTTTAACCGTGTGGCCATTGAGCAGATAATTATAGAAAATCTGACGCAAGGCAGCAGTGGCATTGAGAGCAGTGGTCTTGTTTATTCCGGAGTTTTGAGTCATGTATTCTACCAGTTCATCATTGCCGATATTCTTATAACTCACGATGTTGGGATAAAGTCGGGTAACTCCGTTTGGAGTAGTGCGCATGGTAATTGTAGTTTGTAGTGTTGCCATAATTTTTAAGATTTAATAGTTAAACAATAGTTTTTGTTGCTGCGACAGCGGCAGGCTCTTTGCCGGCCAAGGCATGTCGATGTCGCTCTGAAGCTCTCAAGAACACTTTGATATTCTTTTCGAGATGGTCATCGTCTGAGAGACTATATATAATATATAAGGTATAGTGTCTTCCTAACCGGTGTGTGTCTCTCTGTGTTTGCAATGCAAAATTACGGCCATTCAAAATTCCCGACACAACCCTATTTCGCAATCCACTTTCCCTCAACACATTACAAGAAGCCCCTCAGACTTCGTCTCAGACAATCCCCCGACGCGCGACACAAGAGAAAAGACAAGAAAAGAACTAAAAAGAGACTAAGAAAAAGACACAAAAAAAGAGTCCCAAGGACATAAAGCCTTAGGACTCTGAAGAAAACTAAAACGGCGGATACCTACTCTCCCACTTGCGCAGTACCATCGGCGCGGGCGGGCTTAACTTCTCTGTTCGGAATGGGAAGAGGTGGAAC
>JAQXTH010000025.1 GCA_029219385.1 Prevotellaceae bacterium
TTGATACTTGTGATTATAGTGGGGCAGGCAGTTTTTGGTTCCATGGGTTTTCTATTGTCGGGCCAACCGTTGCGCATAGCCATACAATGTGGTTTCTCCATGGCTCAGATAGGTGAGTTTGCCTTTATCATCGCCTCGTTGGGTGTGAGTCTGGGCGTTACCGAGCCATTTCTCTATCCGGTGGTGGTGGCCGTCTCTGTGATAACCACATTTCTCACCCCCTATATGATACGCTTAGCCCCGAGTGCTGCCAACCTTGTGGAACGCAAAGTGCCCAAGCGAGTGAAACACCTGCTCAACTCGGAGAGTGCAACGACCTCTGTCAACAGCGAGACTAAATGGCACCGGCTCATCATGGCGTTGGTGAAACAGACGCTCAGCTACTCGGTGTTGTGCATAGCAATATTGACACTAAGCCTTTCTTCGCTGCTGCCTGTGTGTCGCAAGATATTGGGCCACTGGCCGGGCAATGCCGTTTGTGGCATGGTGACATTTTTGGTCATGTCGCTATTTGTGAGGGCAATAGTGATGCGCAAAAACCACAGCGAAGACTTTCGCGCCCTTTGGCGTGAGAAATTCTACAATCGTTTTCCTTTGATTTTCACTATATTGGTGAGATTTGTGATAGCCTCTTCGTTTGTGTTCTACCTGATCAACTATCTCTCTCCCTACTCTTCGCTTCTGCATTGGGTGGTTGCCTTTGTGCTTGTGGGGTGCACCATGTTTTCGCGCCGTGTCAAAATAAGCAGCAAAAATCTTGAGAACTTGTTTTTGCGCAACCTGCAGAGCCGCGAAATCCACGACCGCCGTTCGGGACACGCCGCTCCCTCCTATGCCGGTCAGTTGCGCTCACACGATGTGCATCTCACCATTGTCGAAATACCCATGAACAGCACCCTTGCGGGACAAAGTCTGCGTCGGCTCAATCTGGCACGCGACATGGGTGTGATGGTTGCCGCCATAGTGAGAAGCGGGCGGCGCATACACATTCCGGGTGGCGACACCATTCTCTTCCCCGGCGACCGAATACAGATAATCGGTTCGGACACCGGCATTAAGGCTTTTTGCGAGAAAATCAACAGCGAGGTGTTTGCCGACAACACCATGATTGAAGAAAACGACATGATCCTTAAAAGCATCATCATAAAGGAACACTCGCCTCTGCGCGACAAAACCGTGGCACAAAGCCGCCTGCGCGAAGACTATGGTTGTATGCTCGTGGGCTTTGAAGACGAAAACGGACAAATCGGACTGCCCCGGGCCGAACACACCATACGCCTTGACGACCTGCTATGGATCGTGGGCGAAAAGGCGGCAATAAAAAAACTGTCAAACGACAATATCGACTAACCTTCAGCAATATTCCTTATAGATAATGAAAACCATTTTCTGCCTGTTTAACAATAACGAGTCGGATTGCCGACAAACAATAGAAAATCTGTCGCAACAAAGCGTGGAGATTGATCTTATAGTGGTGTTTCAACACTCAACACAAACTCTCGAAGATTTGCGCCCCGCCTTCAAAAATGTAAGTGTCATATCTACGCCCTCAACCTGTTTCGACCACTCCATTCTGGCCTACATCAACTCACTCGAGCCACAACACACGATACTCTATACCAAGACTTCACCCCTTTCTCCGGGCTACAGGGCTTTGGAGCGCATGATTGCCCTGTGTGACAGCAGCGGCACCATGGCCTATGCCGACCACTATGACAAGAAAGGCGACACGCTCGTTCCCCACCCCGTCACAGACTATCAGGAGGGCAGCGTGAGAAACGACTTTGATTTTGGCAGTCTGCAAGTCTACAACGGAGCGTTCTACACAGATTGCGCCTACAAATATGCCGCCCTCTATGCCGACCAACTGAGACGCAACCATATCCATATTCCCGAATTTCTCTATACCGAAGAGGAGAGCGACACGCGCAAGAGTGGCGAAAAACAATTCGACTATGTAAATCCCGCCCAAGCAAATGTGCAGAAAGAAATGGAACAGGCTTTCACCTCCTTTCTGAAAAGTCGCAACCTGCTCATCACCCCCCAAATGATACGCAATGCAAACCTCGACGTTGATTTCGCGATAGAGGCCAGCGTGATAATTCCCGTGAGAAACCGCGAAAAGACCATTGGCGACGCCATTTGTTCGGCTCTCGAGCAGGAAACTTCGTTTGACTATAACATTATCGTGGTCGACAACCACTCCACCGACAACACGGGTCGGGAAATCGACCTCACAGCCTCTGCCGACAAAAGAGTCGTTCATCTCGTGCCGGAGCGAAACGACCTCGGCATCGGCGGTTGCTGGGACATGGCCATTCGCTCGGAGCATTGCGGAAAGTTTGCCGTGCAACTCGACTCCGACGACCTTTACAGCAGCCCCCACACCCTGCAGCGCATTGTCGACAAGTTTTACGAAACAAAAGCCGCAATGGTGATAGGCAGTTACAGCCTCGTGGACTTCGACCTCAACCCCCTGCCGCCCGGCCTCATAGACCACAAGGAGTGGACCGACGACAACGGCATGAACAACGCCCTGCGTATCAACGGACTGGGGGCACCGCGTGCCTTCTTTGTGCCGGTGGTGCGCAAAATTGGTTTCCCCAACACAAGCTATGGCGAAGACTATGCCGTGGGATTAGCCGTTTCGCGCCAATATCGCATTGGGCGCATATACGACAGCCTCTATCTGTGCAGGAGGTGGAGCGGAAACTCCGACGCGGCTCTCTCTATCGAAAAGACCAACCGCAACAACATCTATAAAGACCGGATACGCACTTTCGAGATTGCCGCCAGAAAGAAACTTCTTGCCAAGAAATTATCTCCCAACGACTTTGATTTTTTCCTCCATGCCCAAATGGAGGCATGGCCCGAAGTAGAAGAACGTATTTGCGCTCTTGACACAAAAGTTGAGCACAAATCATTTCATATCGGCGATGGGGTTGTTTTTGAATCACAATTCAATCCCGAGCGCATTCGTTCGACCGGAGCAAAGGTCGACCCCGAAAGCATCGCCCGACGCAAATGTTTCCTTTGCCACGACAACCAACCACAAGAACAGATTCACCTCGATTTTGAGGGCAAATACCAATTGTGCGTCAATCCCTACCCCATACTCCACAAACACTTCACACTGCCACTCACTGCCCACGAGCCCCAGGTGCTCAAAAGCCACTGCGATGACATCGAAAAGATTGTTGGTTGTTTGCCCCACGACATGATTCTTTTCTACAACGGTGCACAATGTGGTGCCTCGGCTCCCGACCATTTTCATTTCCAACTCGGCCAACAAGGAGAAATCCCCTTGGAGCGCGACTGCACAAACTATCAGCAAAAGGGCAGCGTTTCACTCGGCAACGACATCTTCATGGTGACTTCATTTGCCTATCCTTTCTTCGTGGGGCCCTGCAAGAGCAAGTGCATCGAGTTGATAACAGACTCATTGCCCATTGTAGAAGAAGAACCGGAACCACGCTTCAACCTGATTGCATCGAGAGACAAGGTAATCATCATTCCGCGTCGCAAACTTCGCCCCGACTGCTACTATGCCGAGGGAGAGGCAAAGATGTGTATCAGCCCGGGAGCGGTTGACATGGGCGGCCTCATTGTTGCCCCACGCAAAGAAGACTTTGAGCGACTCACCGCCGACATTATCACCTCTGTCCTGAAAGAGGTGGCCATGACAGAAGAAGAGTTGAAACCCACAATTGAAAAATTAAAAAACAGCAAGATATGGTGAGCGTGGGCATAGTGACGGCAAAGGCCATACGCGTCAGTTTCCACGGCAAATGGACGAACGGTGACGGCACACCACTCCGTGTCGACAGTCTTGTTGTCACAACACCTGCTGAATTTCTGCCTGCCGACAAAGAGGCAACTTTCACCCTCCACAATGTCACGATAGGCATTGACTATCATTGGCAACGCAACGAAGACCAGACCTTCGGTGGCAGCCTCAAGATAATAAAAGAGGGCGATAGTCTCACCGCGGTCAACACATTGGCGATAGAAGACTATCTCGTGTCGGTCATAAGCAGCGAGATGAAGCCCACTGCCCACATGGAGTTTCTGAAAGCGGCCGCCGTGATAAGTCGGTCGTGGGTGTTGAAACAAAAGGAACACCACGCCTCGCCACTCCGCAACGACCCTTCAACCAATTCGCCCGAAACAGACACCATTATAACCTGGCAGGATCATCGCGACCACACTCTCTATGACGTTTGCGCCGACGACCATTGCCAACGCTATCAGGGGCTCACACGCATTATCCACCCCAATGCCCGAAATGCCGTGGAGGAGACCGCTCACCAGGTGCTCACCTACGGGGGCGAGGTGTGTGACTGTCGTTTCTCCAAATGTTGTGGTGGCACAACCGAGGCCTATTCTACCTGTTGGGAAGACCGCGATGTGGCATATCTGCGCCCGGTGGCCGACACCGACCCTGACAACGGCCATGTGTTTTGCAACACGTCAGACAAGAGCATATTGTCGCAGGTGCTAAACGATTATGACCTCACCACCACCGATTTCTATCGTTGGAAAAAGGTCTACACACAAACTCGCCTGCAACAACTGCTTCGCCTCAAAACGGGGCGCGATTTTGGCGATATTAAAGCCCTGCGCCCCCTCACCATCGGTCCCGGCGGACGCATCTGCCGGCTGCTGATAGAAGGCACACACACGCACCTCGTCATAGGCAAGGAACTGACCATACGCGCTGCCCTGAGCGAGAGCCATCTCTATAGTTCTGCCTTTACCATAGAAGCCTCGCCCACATCGCCCGGTGGCATACCACAGACATTCACCCTCAACGGGCGTGGCTGGGGTCACGGTGTAGGTCTCTGCCAAATTGGTGCAGCGGTCATGGCAAACAAGGGTTACACCTATACGGAAATCCTACAACACTATTATCCCCATACCTCTCTAAGTATTTACAAATCATCAGGCTCAGACAAAACATGAAACACACAAAAATTTCTCCCTGGGCATGGGTGCCCTCCCTCTATTTTGCCGAAGGTATACCTTATCTTATGGTAATGACCATCTCGGTATTGATGTATAAACGCTTGGGACTTGAAAACGACGACATTGCGCTCTATACAAGTTGGCTCTATCTGCCTTGGGTAATCAAACCGTTGTGGAGCCCCATAGTGGACGTTTTAAAGAACAAACGCTGGTGGATTGTAATTATGGAATTTGTGGTGGGCGTAACTCTGGCCGGTGTTGCCCTGACCATTCAAACAGACCACTTTGTGCAATACACTCTGGCCTTTTTCTGGCTCATGGCATTTAGCAGCGCGACCCACGACATTGCTGCCGATGGTTTCTATATGATAGGTCTCGACTCCAACGAGCAGTCTCTCTTTGTAGGCATACGCTCTACCTTCTACCGCGTCTCAATGATTGTCGGGCAGGGGCTCACCCTGATAATGGCCGGACATCTTGAAAAAAGCACCAACGACATCGGCAAGGCGTGGACCATTACAATGGCTGCCGTGGCAATAGTGTTTGTGGCAATATTCATATACCACTCTTTCTTTCTGCCAAAAGTGAAAAGCGACACCGCCACGCAAGGCCGTGGCGACATAGTAGAGAAATTTTTCAACACATTTATTGAATTTTTCATGCGCAAAGGGGTGATAACGGCCATGGTCTTTATGTTGCTCTATCGCTTCCCCGAAGCATTGTTAGTAAAGATTGCACCTCTCTTTCTTGTTGACTCAGCCGAGGCAGGCGGTTTGGCCATGAGCACCGAGAATGTTGGCATCGCCCAAGGCACCGTTGGCGTGATAGGGCTCACTCTGGGTGGCATTTTGGGCGGCATTTGTGCTGCGAGCGGAGGTTTCAAGAAATGGTTGTGGCCAATGGTGTGGGCCATCACCCTGCCCGACCTCGTTTATGTGGGGTTGAGCGTGTTCCTGCCCCACAACATCTGGCTGATTTCTGCTGCGATAGCCATAGAGCAATTTGGCTATGGCTTCGGCTTTACGGCCTATATGCTCTTTATGCTCTATTTCTGTCAAGGCGAGAACCAAACTTCCCACTATGCCATCTGCACCGGCTTTATGGCACTGAGCATGATGCTGCCCGGAATGTTTGCCGGTATGCTTCAACAATACCTGGGATATACCACATTCTTCATTCTTGTGGTGATTTGCACATCGCTCACCTTTATCGTGGCAGCAATGATCAACATAGACCCCTCTTTCGGAAAGAAAACAACACAATCTAAAGAATAATAATCATAACAACACACTATGAAACATCTGCTTTACATACCGCTTATATCGCTTTGTTGCATACTGACCTCGTGTAGCGACGAGGAGTCTTTCTCCATTCCCACCTACGATACCTACCGCCGCTCGGTGGTCGTCTATTTGGCTGCTCAAAACTCTTTAGGAGATATCGGGGCCTCGCGATTAGACTCGGCTGAGATTGTGAGAGGCGCAAGCAAACTCACCGACCCCCACGACAATGTTTTTCTTTTTATCGACGACATGAAAAAGCCTCGGCTTTACCGCATTTGCAGATATCGCAACAACACGTTCTACCCCAAAGTGCTCGCATGGTCAACCGACTTGTGTTCGAGCGACCCCGCCACTCTGCGAGACCTGCTGAAATATGTCTCGACCAAATACCCGTCTGAGAGTTACGGTCTTGTGATGTGGAGCCACGCCGATGGCTGGCTTATGGCAGACAACACTCAAAACACACTCGGCAACATCAACAAGTCATTTGGCATGGACGTGGGGCCCGACGGTAACCCACAGACCGACACCGACGCGTCGGGCAATATCGGTGCATCGATGAACATCTCCGACATGGCCGATGCCATTGCCCTCAGCGGTGTTCACCTCGACTATATCTTTTTTGATGCCTGCCTCATGCAATGCGTGGAGGCTGCATACGAATTGAGAAACGTGACCAATTATATCGTGGCCAGCGCAACATCAACATCTGCATACGGAGGGTATTATGAAAATCTTATTCCCAACGCCTTGTTTGCCTATCCCGCTACCGACGAAAACATTGCTCTCATCTCACAACAATATTATTATGACGCTGTTGAAAATCCCGATCTGAAGAGTAAATACAACAACACGGGCAATGCCATATCTACAATCAAGACACAATATCTCGAACAACTCGCGCAAGCCACAGCCCAATACATCTCTCCCCTATTTGCCGAAAAGATGACACCGTCTCTCGACGACATTCAAATGTATATGAACTCACGTATCTTCAACGCGCCAAATTATTATGACATGGGAAGCGCGGCACACAAACTATTGCCCGAAGAAGACTACCAAAACTGGCTCTCCATTGCCGGGAAGTGTGTGATAGACCACCATGTCTCCAATTCATATATAATAGGAATTATCAACGGAATGCCGGTGGAGAATACTCTCTTCGACCCCGACCACGTGTTGGGAGTCTCAATGTTTCTCCCTCAAAAGAAATACAATGCCTATCCTTATGACCCATTTAACACGCAATTCAAAAAGACTTCCTGGTATCGCGATGCAGGCTGGGAAGTGACCGGTTGGTAAATCCGTAGGGGGACAAGCTTTGCTTGCTTGGACTCTGCAATGGTGGAAAAACGCAATTTTAAAACATTTTTTAATGGTTGTTGAACAAAATTGTCTATATTTGTAACGTCTCACAACAAAACAGCCTCACACACAAACAATGCTCAAACAAATATGGCAGTTCTATTATGACGGTTTTCGCCAAATGACCATTGGCAAAACCCTATGGACAATCATCATTATCAAACTGATAATAATCTTCGGTATATTGCGCGTGTGCTTCTTCAAGCCTACACTCTCGGGCAGCGATGCGGAAAAGGCTTCGCAAGTGAGACGAAACCTCGTGGAGAGCCCCACAACAAACCACGTTGACAATTAAAACAACCACCAACATTCAAACAAAATAAAACATAAACACACATATTATTGCAAATGGAAAATCTTCTTAACATTGTCGATTGGTCGAGAGCCCAGTTTGCGCTCACGGCCTGCTACCATTGGCTCTTTGTTCCTCTCACACTGGGACTGGGACTGATTGTGGCAGTGATTGAAACTATTTATCTACGCACACGCTCAGACCATTGGTTGTCGGTGTGTAAGTTTTGGATGCGTCTGTTTGGCATAAACTTCGCCATTGGTGTTGCCACAGGCATTATCCTTGAGTTTGAGTTTGGCACCAACTGGTCGAACTACTCTTGGTTTGTGGGCGACATCTTTGGTGCTCCCTTGGCCATAGAGGGCATTTTTGCATTCTTCATGGAGTCAACATTCTTTGCCGTGATGTTTTTTGGTTGGAAGAAATTCTCACCCAAAGCCCACCTCGCTGCCACTTGGCTCACTGCCTTTGGCGCAACATTGTCGGCTTGGTGGATTTTGGTGGCAAACTCGTGGATGCAACACCCCGTGGGCATGACATTCTCTCCGGAAGAGATGCGCAACGTGATGACAAGTTTCAGCGAAGTGGCCCTTTCGTCGGTGGCTGTCAACAAATTTCTCCACGCTGTTTCGAGCGGCTGGTGTCTGGGCGGCATCTTTGTAGTAGGCGTTGCAGGCTGGTATCTGCTCAAGAAACGCCACACACAATTTGCCATTGACAGCATCAAAGTGGGTGGCGCGGTAGGTCTCGTAGGTATATTGGTTACAATGGCAACCGGCCACGGCTCGGCAGTAGAGGTGGCCAAAGTGCAGCCCATGAAACTTGCAGCCATGGAAGGCCTCTATGAGGGACAATGCGGCCAAAACCTTGTGGCTTTCGGCATATTAAATCCCAACAAAAAATATAATGACAACCAAGAGGCCATGTTGTTTGACATCTCCATTCCCTATGGATTGTCAATACTCGGGCGCAACGATGTCAACGCCTTTATTCCGGGCATTAAAGACATTATTGACGGAAAAGACATGATAGACGGAAAGCCTGTCAACACCGTGGCATACGACCAACGCATAGAACGCGGAAAAGCCGCACGCCGAGCCCTCGCCGACTTTAACGATGCCTTCAGCCGTGGCGACACTGTTGCAATGAATGCTGCACGAACCGCATTGGCGGCCGATTATGCCTATTTCGGTTATGGCTGGCTCAACAGTCCCCAAGAAGCTGTTCCCAACGTGGCAATGGTTTTCTATCCCTTCCACATCATGGTGACACTGGGCGGTTGGATAATGCTGTTTCTAATGGTTTCGCTTTTCCTTGTATTCAAAAAACGTGAATGGCTGACTTTCTCTGTGAAGAACATCAAAATATTCCCTCTGTTGGCAATCATCACCGTGCCGCTCACATATATCTGCTCGCAATGTGGCTGGATTGTTGCCGAAGTGGGACGCCAACCCTGGGCCATACAAGACATCATGCCGCTCAAAGCCGCAGTCTCGTCGGTTTCGTCTGCCGGAGTGATGACAACATTCTTTATCTTCGCGATATTGTTCACGATTTTGCTTGTGGCCGAATTGCGCATTATATGCACACAGATAAAGAAAGGCCCCGAAAGTAATATCTGAGACATAACCTCATTCGTATAACCAAACAAACATATCTTTATCATGGACTATACTTTCTTACAACAATATTGGTGGTTTCTGTTGAGCGTGTTGGGCTCTGTGCTCGTTTTTCTGCTTTTTGTGCAGGGGGGTCAAACCGTCTTGATAAACAAACTCGACCCACAACGTCGTGAAATGATGATTGGTTCGATTGCCCACCGTTGGGAACTGACATTCACCACTCTAGTCACATTTGGAGGAGCATTCTTTGCCTCATTCCCCCTTTTCTACTCCACAAGTTTCGGAGGTGCCGTGTGGGTTTGGATGTTAATATTGCTCGGTTTTGTCTTGCAGGCCGTGAGTTATAAATATCGCTCTTGCGAGGGCAATTTGTTGGGTCGCAAAATCTACGACTTCTTTCTTGTATTGAATGGAATTACCGCTCCTTTGCTATTGGGTGGCGCAGTGTCTACATTTTTCTTTGCCGGCAGTTTCAGCGTAGACAAAAGCAACCTGCTCGACCCGGCCTCACCCATAATCAGCAGTTGGGACAGCAGCCTACAAGGAATAGAATTGTTGGGCGATTGGCGCGTGGTAGCATTCGGTCTCGCAGTGTTGTTTCTCTCCCGATTGTTGGCCAATCTGTGGTTTATCAACCAGATAGACGATAGTGAGGTGAAGGCATTCAACCGTCGTCAGTTATTGATAAACTCCATAATCTTCGTGGTGCTTTTCCTTATATCAATTATAACCATACTCACTGCCACTGGCTATGAGACAACCGGCACAAATACGTTTATCAATGTTGAATATAAATATCTCAACAACTTGTTGGCAATGCCGGCAGCCCTAATTGCTCTGTTGATTGGCACTGTTGCTGTTGTTGTATCAATTATTGCTACGCTCGCGAAACCCACGTTCCACAAAGGAATATGGTTGGGCGGAGCAGGCACTATTTTGGTGGTGATGTCGCTGTTTTGGATAGCCGGCTACAACAACACACCCTACTATCCCTCAGCCTCAGACCCCACGTCTTCACTCACGATCTACAACAGTTCTTCATCGCCCTTCACACTGCAAACCATGACATACGTTAGTTTTGCCGTTCCGTTTGTGGCTGCCTATATCGTGTGGGTATGGCGAAAGTTGTCGAATTAGTTTATTCTTGCTCTTAAATGAACAAAAAAAACCTTGTGAAAGGCAATGCCTCTCACAAGGTTTTTTGTTTCGACAATCACTTTGAATTGCAAAACAAAACCGACAGACTTCTGGTGATTTGCCAATATCTGTCGGTTTTATTATCTTTTATCAAAATCTGTCGGAAGGATTTAATCCAAGTCGGCCGAAAGAGCACTAAAAAGATTTTTCCAGCTTAACGACATTAAACCGGAACATAGAGAACTAAACGATTTCGCCCTCAGTCTCGTCGCTGTCGATGGCAACGGTGGGTTCGGCATTGCCACCCATCTGTTCTTTTATAACAGCCAAGACCTTTGCTTCGATTTCCTCGGTGAGCTCGGGATTGTCTTTAAGAGTCCTCTTGAGTTGTTCACGCCCTTGGGCTATTTTGCTGCCATCGTAACTGAACCAACTGCCCGACTTCTGAATAATGTCATTGGCCACTGCCAAATCCATGAGTTCGGCAACTCTCGAGATACCTTCGCCAAAAGTTATCTCAAACTCAGCCTTGCGAAACGGAGGCGCAACCTTGTTTTTCACAACTTTTACTCTCACTTGATTGCCCAACACCTCTTCTCCGCTCTTGATGGCCGTGACACGCCTAATGTCTATGCGCACACTGCTATAAAACTTCAAGGCGTTGCCACCTGTGGTTGTTTCGGGATTGCCAAACATCACGCCGATTTTCTCCCTCAACTGGTTGATAAAGATGCAGCAGGTGTTTGTCTTGCTAATGGTGGAAGTGAGTTTGCGCAAAGCCTGACTCATAAGACGTGCCTGCAAGCCAACCTTGTTGTCACCCATTTCGCCCTCAATTTCCGCTTTGGGCGTGAGAGCAGCCACAGAGTCAATCACGATAATGTCTATGGCAGCCGAACTGATAAGTTGGTCAGCAATTTCGAGAGCCTGCTCTCCATTGTCGGGTTGAGAAACAAGCAAGTCGCTGATATTTACTCCCAACTTTTGCGCATAGTATGGGTCAAAAGCATGCTCGGCATCTATAAATGCAGCAATGCCACCCATCTTTTGTGCCTCGGCAATGGCATGAGTGGCAAGGGTTGTCTTGCCCGAAGACTCCGGACCATATATCTCTATGATACGGCCACGCGGATATCCACCCACCCCGAGGGCTATATCAAGGCCCAAGCTGCCGGTAGGTATCACATCCACCTTTTCAGCAGGGCGATCACCCATCTTCATGATTGAACCTTTACCAAAATCTTTCTCTATCTTAGCCATGGCCACTTGGAGTGCTTTGACTTTCTCGTTGGCCGGTGTCTCAGTCTCTATGTTCTTCTTTGCCATAAATTATATGTTTCTCTTATTAAAAATTATATCTACTCTGTTGTTTGTTAATCATTATATTGGGCTGTTATGTTGCAAATCTGCACAATGGTTTGCATGGCCTTATGCAAAGAGGGTATCGGCAAATATTCCAAAGGACCGTGGAAGTTCATTCCGCCGGCAAAAATGTTGGGACACGGCAAACCCTTGAAGGAGAGTTGCGCTCCGTCGGTGCCACCACGAATGGCCTGTATCTTGACCGGCACCGAAGCCTTTTCCATTGCTTTAATTGCAATGTCAATAACGTGCATCACGGGGTCTATCTGCTCGCGCATATTGTAATATTGATCGTTAATATCACATTTCACTACCTTGCGACCATATTTCTCATTGATTTGCTCACACAAGCGGACAAGTTGTTTTTTGCGTGCCTCAAACTTCTTGCGGTCGTGGTCGCGAATGATATAACTGAGTTCTGCATTCTCCACATTGCCCGACAAAGAGGTGAGATGGAAAAATCCCTCATATCCGTCTGTTGCCTCAGGTTTCTCGTTGGCAGGCAGCAAACTCGCCAGTTCTGTTGCCACGCCCACGGCATTTATCATCTTGTTTTTGGCATAGCCGGGATGAACACTCACACCTGTAACTGTGATTTTGGCCGAAGCAGCATTGAAATTCTCAAACTCCAATTCACCCACCTCACTGCCATCAATGGTGTAAGCCCACTCGCAGCCAAATCTCTCCACATCGAAATTGTGGGCTCCGCAGCCTATCTCTTCATCGGGATTGAAAGCAATGCGAATGTCTCCATGCTCAATCTCGGGATGATTTTTAAGATACACCATAGCCTCAACTATTTCGGCAATGCCGGCTTTGTCATCGGCACCGAGCAGAGTGTGGCCATTGGTCACAATAATGTCTTCACCCTTATGATTGAGCAACTCGGGAAATACTGAAGGCGAAATGCGAATGTCGGCCTCAGCATCAAGCACAATATCTTCGCCGTCATAGTTTTCCACAATGCGTGGGCAGATGTTTGCTCCCGAACAATCGGGACTTGTATCATAATGAGCGATAAAGCCCACCACAGGAGCCTTCTTATCGCAATTGGCAGGCAATGTGGCATAAAGATAGCCCAAATCATCGAGGTAGACATCGTCAAGTCCCTCACTTTCGAGTTCTTTCTTCAGATAGCGGACAAAATCCCACTGTTTCTCGGTGCTCGGAGTTGTCGTCGAACTGTCAGACGACTGTGTGTCAAAACGGGTGTAGTTTAAAAACCTTTCTACTATATCCATGTCTTATTATTAAATATGTTTTCTTAAAATTCTGCGTGTCTCAACAGACACATCGTCGGTAGAAAATTCTCCACTGAGATTTGATGTTGCCACCAAAGGATCTATCTCTGCCGCCCTGCGGAGGTCGTTGTATGCAGCCTCCTTGTTGTTTAGTGCGAAATATAATTTTCCTCTTAGAAAATATGCTTCGGCCAAACTGCTGTCAAGCATTATTGCACTATCGAGATCGTCAAGAGCCTTAGCTTCGTCTTTGAGAGCCAAATATATCTTGGCACGTTTCAGCAACAAATCGGCACTCTTCGGAGCCGCTCCCATGCGCAATGTTATTTCAGCCAAAGCCGTATATAGTTGTGTTTCTGTCATTAGTATCGGAAGTCTGTAATGAAATATAAAACCTGTTTAACTCTTAGAAATCTCCAGACCCGTGTCAGACAACGACATATCAACCATGCGCGCTGTGGGCGAAAGCGGATTGGCAGCAAGCAAAGCACGCAATCTCACGGCAGCCTCAGGGTCTTTGGCAACCATATACATATAGCCTCCCCCACCGGCACCCGGCAGTTTGTAGCCCAAGCAAAGGTCATCTATCATCGAGCAAAGTTTCTCTATAGCAGGAGGAGCCGTGCCCTCGTCAAGTCGGCAATTCAACTGCCAGGAACGGCGCAACAATTTGCCATACAGATTTAAGTCGCCACGCTCAATGGCCTGCTGCATATCGAGAGCATGTTGTTTCATCTCTGCCAAAATAGCAAGACGCTTTGATTCGTTGAGAAACATTCCTCTCACTATTTCAGCCAAAATATGTTTAGCCGTGCGCGTGATGCCGGTGTAATAAAGCAAGTGGCAAGCACCCTCCTCGCGTCTGAACAAAGTATCTGCCAACCAACCGGCACTGACATCCTGACGGAAACCCGAGCGGCTTTGCAACATCTTGATGCCGGGCAACACTCCGCCAAATTGATCTTGCCAGCCTCCGCCTGTGGTGAGCAATTGTTCGAGCGTGAGGGTTTGGTCGCAAACCTCATGTTTGGTCCAACCAAGTCCGCAAAACTCAGACAATGCGCCCAACACCGTTGCAGCAAGAATACTGCTTGTGCCAAGACCCGAACCGGCAGGAATTGCAGCAAGCAACGTGATGTCTATGCCGGCTCCAAAATCTTCTAACTGACGACGCAACGAACTATAGCCTCCCATGCCGTATGTGGGAAGGAAACCTGCGAGAGCCAACGCAGCCTTGGGAATTGAAAACGGAGAACCAACCTTATTGAATGCCGCCAACTCTTCGTAGGTCTCAATAACCTCTTGCGCCCCAAGATCTATGCTTCGGCACACAATGTTATAATCCTTATTGGGTTTCACATAGACCTGCAAAGGCTGCTGCCCATTCAGATTTATGGCAAAGTTAACCACATTGCCGCCACTATACAAAGAATAGGGCGGAGTGTCGGTCCAACCGCCAGCCACATCTATCCTCACCGAACTGCGTGCCCACACAATTTGGTCGAGACACACATTGAGACGAGGCAATACATTTTGTCTACGTGAGTTTTCAACAATGCCTTTTCTTAGCAACGAGAAAGCCGTGTCTGACCATTTTTCAGACAGAGTTTCATTGACTTGCAACACACGGCTGCGAAACATCGCGTCGTGTATTCGGGTCATAGTGGGAGCATCGTCGGCAATATTTCGTGGCAATTCAAGATTATATTGTTTATATTTCAAAGCCAAATCGTTGAGGTCGATTTGATAGAAAATGCTCTTCTTGTAATTATCTGCCAACGACATAATATTGATGGCTCGATAAGAACGACGCTGCTCTTCGAGTCTCAACAGATTGGCACTGTCGGAAATCTCGTCGGCCGACACACGGCGCATGGTGCGCCACCTCACAGACATGGCCTTGTCGGGATTTGAAGAAAGAAACCATTGAGCCAATCGCCCAAGTTCATCAACATCGGCACTGACGGGAAACAAATCTGCCCCTTGCAAATCCGAAGAGTTTTTGAAATCGTCGGCCGAGATGTCTCTCTCTGCCAACCATTGTGAAAGAGAACGACCAAGGAAAAGCGTGTTGTCATCTTTAAGATCACCTCTGAAGGTATCGTCAAACCCATAGGGGCGCAACACATATTCACGCTCACCCATCGGCACTACGTCCAGACACTGCCCCTCGCCCAAGTCAATCAACCAATTATTCACCGGCACACCGGTGATGATGCTGCGCGAAGACAAAGTCCATGTGCAAGGCACAAAGGAATTTTCTATCCAGATGTCGGGTGTGTTGAGGTCTACCGAAGTGCGCACCACCGAGTTTTGGGTGAATATGCTGGGTTGTTGTTTTATGTTGTTATGAATAATGAGCCGCTGGTCTTTCACGCTATTCATCTGAGAGGTTGTAGAACTGAGCAACTCTCTGCTCGTTCCATAGTGATAGAATTGACCGCCCTCAAGTGGCAGGATGCACACCGTGAGGTCGTTGAGCAACGGATTGGGAGCCGAAGGTGTCTCGCCCAAACCGGTGCCGAAATCACTATATAAGTCATAGTTTATGATTTTTCCCCCATTGGCCGTCGACAGAGAACATAGTCTTTCGACTGCCCTGTCGCTGAGCAACCAAATGCCAATGTCCATAAGGAAATAATGAGTCTCAGACAATTTTGCGAGCGTTTGCGTAGAGGGCTTTTGCAACATATAGTCCAATCGATCGGGGTTGTCGCGATTTATCATAAACACTCCGTGGTGAGAGGCCAAAGACGGTTCTTCCCACAAACCATAGCAAACAACATCGGCCTCGGGTATCACGCCCACATTGTCGGCCTTTATCATCACATCACCCGATGCTATCAGAGTGTGGAAACAATCGGGAGCCGCCTCCATGATACGCTCGTAGAGAGGCATTTGAAAGTCCAACAAAGTCTGGTCTATCTTCTGACCGCGCTCGGCTCTGAAAACAGGTATCGGAGTGAGCACCTTGCCACAAGGTGCATATGCAGGAATGCGTCGCCCCTGACCACCGGCATGAAGAAGAATGCGCTTCTCGCCCGACAACCATTGAGAGAAATCCGATGTCGGTTCACCGTTTTCCACACAAGAGAGCGACTTGCCCGTTTCATGAGCATAACACGAGCGCAACAACCAGTTGGTTCCTCCGCCCGAGCCTACACGCTCGCCCTTGGGGTCTGAGACACAAAACCATTCTTCTGTGTCAACATTGGCCACACGATGAAAATGTTTCACCAGATTTGGGGGTAAAGATAATAGATGTTTCATAATATCAGACTAAATATTTACATCAGCAAAGCAAGCTCCTTTTTTAGCCGCCACTCCGGCAAGGCTCACAAGAAAAGGAGTTTTCGCAAGAATATATCACACCAAAACGCCACTTTAATCGTCGAAATGCTCTTTCCACCATGGCGACTGCTTGAGATTGTCAAGCAGACGGCGCGCGTCTTGCTCGGTTGCGTTTCCGTCGGGAGTGCCAATCACAAGCGTATATCCAAACAGCGAGGCACGGGTCATCATCTTGCGATTGGCAACCGCCAACCCATGCTGCAAGCGTTTTGCATAGGGTGTCAATGTTGTGTTATAATCGCTATTCATGACTCAATATCTTTTTGTAACGCTCCATATCATACACCATAGTCTCGCCATTTACTGTTTCTGCCACAACCACCGAAGTAGTGTTGTTGTCAATCAATATCCAGCGATCCACAATCTGACTGTATATCTCTATGAGATTTTGAATGCCCGCAGCATATCTGCGCCTAATAACATCAACGGGGATATTGTGTCCACCCTCAGACACACGCTTTGCCACACGCTTTATCGCGACTTCGGGCGACGAAAGCCACAAAAATATCAATTCGACCATGTAGCCCGACTTATGTGCACGTTTAATCAGATTCACATACGAATGGGTAGACAAAGTTGTCTCCACGGCAAACGTCTCGCCTTTCTTCATCAAGTCGTTGATGCGCGAAATCATCAGTTTGCCTGCTTCGATTGGCACACTTTCGGGGTGAAAGGGCGACAAGCCACGGGCTATCTCGTCTGCATTGATATATTCCTCACAATTCATGAACTCGGGCAAAATTGTAAACGAGGCAGTTGTCTTGCCGGCCCCGTTGCAGCCCGCAATAATATAGATCTTTTTCTTTGCCACTTTCTTTGAGTTTTTTAATATGTCTGCCACCAAGAGATAGATAACAGACAAAGTCGATTTTTAGCAAGGCAAATATAATAAATTTCGTCTGAAGAACAAATTTTTAGCACCTCAATTCATTCTTTCGAGGTGCTTTTGAACACATTTTCAAATAATAGTTTTAAAAATGCGATTTATCTGTATCGACAAATCAGAGATTCCGTCGTTGACAATCACATGGTCGGAACGTCTCAGTTTTTCTTCGCGCGACATCTGCAAACCTATCCATTCCAAAGCATGACTACGGTCTATTCCGTCGCGACGGCATATCCTCTCTATGCGCACTTCGAGAGGGGCATCCACCATCACCGTTTTGTCACACAGAGCGTCGAAACCGGCTTCAAACATCAGAGCACACTCCATCACCACTACCCTTTCTGCTCCCTTATTTTCTTTCCACCTGACAAAGCGGTCTCTCACCCGCGGATGAACAATCGCGTTCACACGAGCAGCATTAGCAACATCTGCACAAATATAATCAGACAACACAGCCTTGACGAGTCTGCCGTCGGCATCTGTCACACACGGTCCTATCAAATCAACCAAGTCGCGATGTATGACCTTGTTTTCCCTCATCTCGGCCTTGGCCTCATCGTCACAATAAAACACAGACAACCCTCTCTCTTCGAGAAGTTTGCAAACAAAACTCTTGCCGCTGCCGATACCTCCGGTAACGCCAATGCAAACAGGGCTACTCAACATTGTCTTCAATAAGAAATTCAACCTCCTCGGGCAAAATGCGTATGTGGCTCACACCTCGCGGTTTATCTTTGAGCGATAGACGCAAACGGTTGCCACTGCTTTTCATTACTTCGTCATAGGTCACCACAATGGCAAACTTATCGGCAGTCACCTCGCGAAAACGCTTCATGCCCACATGAAAGGTAACGCTCACCATGCCGGGAAACGTTTTCAGAGTCTTTCCGGCAGGAAAGTTTATATATTCCACCGGCACTTGAACGGTGTTTTCTGTCACAAGGTCGGCGTCAAACGTCACCTTGATTTTCTCGGGCACAATTTTTGCACCCCTTATCTTTGCCAGTCCCACCGTGTGGGTGGTCGTCTTATTGAGTTTTTCCAACACGAATGGTTTGGTGTAGACGCGTGTAAGCGTGTCGAGCAATTCTCTCGAGGCATAAACCTTCGCATATTGCGGAGATATGGAGGTGTCACCAACCGCATAGAGACTATCGGCCGTGATTTTTCCGTTTATTACCACCGGCACTTTCACGTAGGTTCCGTAATTATAGAAATACTCCACAGTGTCGGGCTTAACCGACACTACTTTTGTGGCAACATTGAGTTTTTCAAAAGTCTCGCGCGTTATCTCCGATGTGAGTATAGAGACATAGCCCGACGACTTGACATAGTCGTTGAAATCTATCTTGATGGTGTCGAGCAGGTTGGAATACTTGTATTTCAACAAAGTGCCTCCATTATCATGGAGTGTCACCTTGATGACATTCTGTGGCGGCGTGGTAATAACAACATTGCCGGGCACATTTACGAGTTTCACCGGCACAGACACCTCCAAATCGTATTCTTCCTCCAAAGTGAGGAAGAGCCAGAAACCAAACGACAACACCAGAAAAAACAAAAAGGCCCAGAGGTTTCTGTTGAGACTACTCTTCAGAAACCTCTTGGCCTTTACATATTTTCTTTTATACGACATGCCGACACCAAAAATTTTGTGTCTCACTATGTTTTTGCATTCCGTTTACTACAGAAAGACAAAAACTCCGATTTTTATTTAGACTGCTGAGCCTCGGCCACACTGCCGGCGTTGGCATATATCGAAGATTTCTCTATGGTTATCTTCACGTTTTTGTCAATTTCAAGAACCACGGTGTTATTGGCATTGTTCACTTCGCGTATCACTCCGTGAATGCCACCTGCGGTGACAACCTGATTGCCCACACCAAGACTCTTGCGAAAATTCTCAATCTGTTTTTGTTTTTTCTTTTGCGGACGTATCATGAAGAAATACATAATCACAAAAATCAAAACAATCATAATCCAGAAACTCCAGGGGTTGCCCTGAGTGTTGGTTGCCTCAAGCATAGAAATAAGTAACATCATAATTTTTTTGGTTGTTTAAAGACGTTTCGGTATCGCCTTGGGGTTATTTAAATAATTTTCCTTCGTTTCTCAAATCCTTCACAATGCTGTCGAGCGTGGCATTGATAAAGTTGGCGTTTTTATGTGCGCAATATATGCGCGCTATGTTCATATATTCATTGAGCGAGATGTTTATGCTGATGGCAGGGAAATTCATTATCTCTCCCAAAGCGGTCAGCATAATGGCCAGGTCTATTGTGACAAGACGCGAAACATCCCAATTGCGTATGTGCGATTTGATGAGTTCCATATTGTCACTTTTTGAGGCAATGGTTTTCACAAGCAGGTCACGCCCGAACTTGCGTTCCTCGTCGCTGTCATATCCGCTCAAAAGTGGCTGGTCGTCGCCGTTTGCCTCATCAAACCTCTTTATGGTTTTCATCACAAAAGTGTCGACTACAAATCTGTCGTCATTCCAATAAATGCTCCAATCCTCAAGAGCCTCGTCGATTTGCTCATTCTGATAGATATATTTTTTATAGAGGATTTTCCATATTTCACGGTCAGCCTCATAGGAGTTGTCGTTACTCTCCATATATTCGCGATATTCATCGCTCGCCACAATGAGGTCGTAAATAGAGTGAACCACATCTTCGTGGGTGGTCCAGCGAAGTTGCTTGTTGTTTTGAGTAAATTCATCAAGCTTTCTGTTGTTTTGCAGTTGGGTGGCAAATTTGTTTGCCACAAACTTGTCGCTTGGCAACGCCTTGACACCTCTTTCCAAAAGACGGCTGCAAATCATCTCATATCGCTGCGCTGCATAATCCGTAATGTCACAAATCAAATTCAACATGTGATGATACAACTTGCCGGCCATCGAGAGACTCTCGTCTACTTCCTCTATGACATCTTTCATATCCTTGCCGCCGTTAGAAACATTGGCATACACAAGTTGAACTACTTTAATTCGGATTAATTCTCTATTTATCATATATCTATCTTTACGCGACCCCACCCGGGCTCTGATTATTGTGCAAAATTAAAAAGAAAAATGGTGATTTAACGCTTTTATTCATAAAAAAGTTTTGTCACCTCGCTCCCGACCATGTTTTTCCCTCGCGAGAGCTCACTCTGTCTTCAAAACATACACGTTGGTTTCTTTTTTCTGCAACATGGTCGCATAGATATGGTTTGCCGCCACGCGCGAAGGCCTCGATGTCAACATAACGGTTGACTGTGGCCACAGAGATTGGGAACGGTCTATCGCGTCGGCCACCACGCGTCGGCCAAATCCACGCCCCTGCCACCTGCCGCCAACCACCACGTCCTCTATCCACACTTTTGTGCCTGTTGGCG
Organism: Prevotellaceae bacterium; assembly: GCA_029219385.1. Lineage (GTDB taxonomy): Bacteria > Bacteroidota > Bacteroidia > Bacteroidales > Bacteroidaceae > UBA6382. The sequence continues at coordinate 20,883 of JAQXTH010000025.1, forward strand.
AAGTGACCGCCACCAGGGTGTATGTGGCAACCGCCTCTTCCCCCTCGTAGGCGACAAACAGGCGCGTGTTGGGATTGGCAACGATTTCGGCCAGTCGCATCATATCGAAACCCGTTTCGCGCGTTGTGAGATCAGTCAACAATGTCTTTATGGAATTGCAGACCTCAGGGGTCGCCTTCGTTATCTCTTTCACATTTATCATATAGATTTATAAATAAAAAAACATTGTTGAATTATCTCCACATTCTAACCCTACCTTTATAGATATAGAAATTACCTCTTCGGGGGCTTGTAACCTTTTGACCATTGAGGTCGTAGATTGTCGTATCGGTCTCTTCTAACTGTGTTGCCACATAATTGTGATCTGTCTCAACACCGAGCAACACGTTGCCATCGTTCTCGGCCTCCTCTCGTGTCTGATAGACTCTCACCCAGTCAAACTGTGTTTCATAGACAAACGAGCGGTCGGGAACCGCTGCCCACGAGCCGTTGCCCACGCTCTGATTTAATATTATATAAAAAGGTTTGTCAAAAGGCCATTGACCCTGTTGCAGTTCGGTATCTGATGTCGACTTGCTGTATGTGAACACCTGCGTTCCGTCGAGATACCAAGTCAGTCGGTCGGCCTCTTTCAAAAGGCCATAGGTGTGCCATTGCTCTTGGTGCCCACAAGACTCATTGCCTCCGTTGCCTCCGTGGGCGAGATCGTATGTCCAATGGCTATGCACAGTGTGGTATGCCCTGCTCTCGGTGTTGATTGTCTCCCAAACGTCTATCTCGCCACAAGTCGGCCAGCCGTCAGACTGATCCTCGGGCATGAGCCAGAAGGCAGGGAAATTGCCACTGTGAGGCACGGTCAGAATGCGAGCTTCTACATATCCATGATTAAAGGCAAACCTGCCACTTGTCTGCTTTGCGCCCGAAATCATCTGACCATCAAAGCCGGCAATATCACCGGGATTGGCGAAACAGCGACAAACAAGGTGACCATTGTCGACAAAAGCCACGCGTGGGTCATCTACGATAAACCTATTCCATGCTGCAGAATATCGAGTGGAGGTTACCCACAAATCATCATTAAGACTCTCACCATCAAACTCTTCTATCAAAACCGGTGAGCGCAGATTGTCGGCCACCGTTTCGGGCGTAAACTCTGCCAATATCTTTATGTCACCATACACACTGTCGGCTGGAATGGAGAACGAGGTCGTTGCACCGTTCAGATTGACTCTGAACTTTCCCTCCGACCCGTCGGGACGCGAAATCGTTACTTCAGCCGAATAAGCACGATAGCCCTTGGCAAGGGGTTGAGCAACAAATGTCATCTGCTTGAAGGCCGACACTTCGGTGGGAATGCCCTTACCACTAACACGAGTGGCAGAAGCGTCATACAACGACTGACCCACAACGCGACCGTTAGGAGTTTCCAACTCAAGTCTCACTGCCGGCTTGTGAACCAAAATATTGAAATCTGCCATCACCCCGATATTAGAAAAATACAGACGGCCACGATAAAATCCGGGGCGCAACTCATCGGGCAATGCAAACGAAGAGACATTGCCAACCGACTCCAACGCTGTTATAAATACACCATCGTGATTATAGTCAATACACAAAACACCCTCATCGGCCGACAAGGTTTCTGTGCCACTTTCTGTCTCGAGGGTGGCACTGACCGCGAGCGTCACCGTGTTGCCCACCACAATGGGAATAGAGACATTCTCGGTGAAATCTTGATAAGCAGCTTCAGCGACCTTGGCCGAGAGTGTCTTGATGCTTGTGGCGCCAAAGCGCAACGACTTGAAGTTCAACCCTTCTACCAAGGCTGCATCTTGAGGTTTGTTGTTGATGTCTGCGTCGCCCGGATTATCTTTATCGACAGTCTCCAAAACAATCTCCACGTCTCCATCAACCATAGATGAAGTCAGCGTCAACACATCGTCGACCACCGACAAAAACGACAGGGTGTCGACCACATACTGCGGAGTGCCATGAACAAGCCTGTCGCCATCGAGATTAAAGCCATGCTTCACAATCACCCGGCTCAGCATCTTGTTTTCTCCCACCAATGTCCCGACCTCAAAAGTCTGCTCTTGGCCAAAATCTGCCTCAAAATTCTTTGAGACCTCCTCGCTGCCGCCCACGCAAATTTTCACACCAACCTTTTCGGGACGAACCACAAGGCGCGTGTCGACTATGCAGCCACCATTCCTTATAATATCGTTGTTGACCACATCACTACCCTCGGCACCGATATAGTCCCAGTCCACCTTATACCTCATGCGATAAACACCGGGCACCAATCCCTCGGGCAAGACAAAAGCAGGAGGATTGAGCACGTTGCCGCTGGCCAACGACTCTCCGTTGCTGTTCTTTCCGTTATAATAACTATATGTCACAACCTCCGAACCCTCTGAGGGTCGGCCGTCATCGTCTAAAGCAGTCTCAAAGCGACCATCGTTGTTATAATCTATATACACATATCCGCTCATCCATCCGCCCCACCACCTAAACGAGGGAACAAGTGTCTCGCCTGCCTTTGCCACAAAACTCTCTGAAAGCAAGTCTTGATACAACAGCTTGTTAGTCGACTGAGTCACAGCCATCGTCTGATTGCCGTAAAGAGGCGATTCCAAAACAATACCCATCAACACACGCGAGGCATGGGTGTGGACTGCATCTTTACCTGCCGTTACGGGATAGTCGTCGGCGCAGACCACCGCCGCCACCGACAAAAATAAATACAATAATATCTGTCTCATCTCCATAGATTTTTATTACAAAATGCAAATATCATCTTTTTTTTTAATTTACCACAATTTTCACCCCCTTTTTTTACTTCGCCTCAACATTTTCTTTTTCCAACCGCCACAATAGCACGTAGCAAATAACATGCATGTCATATGGACTAAAACGCATCGAAAAGAACTCTAAACAAAACTTAGAGAAACATCATAAATAGCTCATTTTCAATACATATTCATTAACATAACGTCCCAGCCGCCTATTGAGAGTTTCATCCGTTTTGAATAATTTTGTACCACGGTTGTACCATGGGCAGAGGGACACACGGTTCTTAATGAAGGTTCTTATTTCCCCTTGTTTCTTCTTAAAAGTTTCCGTCAAGGACCATCCCCCATGAGTCACTGCAAAATTCAAAAAAAACGGTAAAAATGAATACTACAACTCGCATTCCAATCGTGCTGATGTCCGTAGTGGAAACAGCACAGGCAGTAAGCATCAGCGTCAAGACAGTACGCAGTCTTATTCGTCAAGGCAGGCTAAGAGCCGTAAATTTAGGTACACGCATGACAAGGATCTATTTGCAAGACCTTCTTGAAATAGCCAAGGGACAAGGTTATCAGGTGGTTCTCCCTTCTTCCCTATCGTTAGAAGGAGCAACATCCAAGAAAGCACTTTATGAGGCAAAGGAGGAACTGGGCAATGCCTACCATAGGTTGGAATCAACGAGAATAGCACTTGTGGCTGCCCACAGGAGTACGGACAACATCGTTGACGGAATATGCCATGCCATAGTAAAGGCAGAGCAGAGCAACCTTAAAGTTGGCATCAACGATGAAGGACTTACCCAGTTGGATGAGCGGAACAGCACCGCCATTTCTGCCTTCAAGCAAGCCCTTGACGAGCACGAGAAGAGGGTAAACGGCCAGTTCATTCACCAGCAGAAAGAGCTTAAACGCATCTGCAACATTGAGGAAGGTGCATACTTCAACGGTCGCACCTATGCCTGGATGTTCGGCTTGGCTTTTTTAAGTTGGGCAATTATCTTTGTAGAAATCACCATTTGGATATGTATCAAACTTTTTTAGCAAACTCAAAACATCAGAATCATGACAGACAACGAATATAGCAAGACAAGAAAAGCAGCTGTGGATGCCCTTATCTATTGGGCAAAGACAGGAATGAGAGAGTTCACCATGCGTGACGCAGTAAACAACTACCTGGAGGCGAGCGGTGCAAACCGCCCCTCCATCGGTGGCGAAGAGACTATCCTCGCACACAGAAAAATAGCAGCCAACCGACTGGCGATTGACTGCATCTATGCTTTGTCCAAAGAGGAACTATCCAAGGTGGACAGGGTGTTGAAGGGGATTTGCCGAGGCAAAGCGTTGATATTCACAAATAGTGAAACCTACAAGTCCTCACCGTTTGCTCTGTTGTACTCGTTATCATAATACATCGTTATGAAATATTTACCATAGTTCTCGGAAATAATAAACCAGACAGTTTTTTTTATGGCTTTGTCAAGAGCATACATGGCAGCTTCCTCATAAATATCGTTAGAGATTTCCTCCGATGGGTTTTCCAATTGTTCTTTTGTGTATTTTGAACAAATCAAAGATTGGAATTCTTCAGTGTAGTTTGCCACCGTAGTATCTGGAAGTTGGTAAAAGATAGCCTCATAACGTTTTTTGTGGACAGTCATTTCGTATGAGATATTCTCGTCTTCTTTGAGTTTGGGGTCTTCCTCTGATAAACTGCAATACTTTGAATTGTTTTTGAATTGTTTACATAAAACATTAAATCGGATCCTGATGCTTGCCTCGTCCATTGTATTTGCATCACAAACCATGATACGGCATACTTTATCATTATTTGTAACAATATGAACGTTTACATCCACACCATTAAATTTTCCAGTGAGTACGCCCTCAGCATAAGGGCTTTGTGTGAATCCCTTTGATTTGAGTTTTCTCATCATATCACTCTTGTTGCCATCTACAGGAATGCCCAGGAATTTGGTTACATCCTTCTGTGCAATACCAACTATTGATATGCAGCACAACACTAAAGATAATAAAGCTTTCTTCATATTGTAATTTTTTTAATTGTTTTGTTATTTTCTGTTTAACAGTAATCATCTATACAATCACCGCCAGTCCATTCTTTTCCCTGAAAGAGGGTAATTGTCTTTAATGCTCCATTTTCTTCAAAAAACGAACCTCCATTTTTATGAATATATTTGTCGTTCAAAATATATACATAGGCAATATACCATTGTTTTAATCCTTCTGGATTATGTGTCGCGATGCAGAGCCGTTGCCTATCATCTGATATAGCGAATTCAATAATAGAATTGATTCCATAGGTGTTGTTTGAAAATACTTTCCCTTTTTCCAATGATGAATAATAGGCCTCTAATGTGAGTGTGTCTGTAGGACATAAAGGAAACTCTGTTGGTGTTTTCCAATCTTCTTGCATAGCATTAGAAGTTAATGATTCCACTATCGATGGCAATGTTCTTTTTTCCTGTTGTTCATATGCACTTGGTATTCGTGTAGACAATTGTGTCCAATCGTGACGAGCCCTCTCAGACTGCAAATCCTTGAATATCCATTCACCTATGCCATTACCTTGTGGAGTGCTAACAAATTCTGCGTCTTCTTTACTCCATTTCTCCAGATTCTTCCTGCATTTTGCTGCCTCCGCCTCCGAGACAGTACGCATCCAAGAAAAATTAGGGTCTGATGTTCTTTCTCGTAGCAAGGCTGGATTATCTAAAAATGCATCTATACTTCCACATATATTGATTATTCTTCTGCGAGTTATTGGATTATTCAAGACGTTTTCAAGTTTTGTTACCCAATGAAGGTTTTCTGCTCTATTATTACATCTGTTTGTATCTTTATGGTCAACTACCATTCCCTCTGATTTTTGATGCCCCCAAAATGCGGTCGCTACAACTTGATGGACACAAATATTTGAGGCAAAAAACATGTATCCATTTTTCTCATTCTTTGTACCAAAAGTCCATTTGTTGTCCATTGGCCTTATTCGGCAATCTTTTTTAGGATGCCTCATGATGGCACCATTGTCTCTTATAGAATAAATATCTCCCTTATATTCACATGAAACCTCAACCTTGAAATTGTTTATGTCAATCATAACAGTGTCTATTTAAGGTCAACAAAATCTATTTTCTTTCCTAAAGCGGCTGCAATCTTTGATAGAATATCAAGCCCTACGGAATATCTTCCTTTCTCTATACGACTAAGATTAGCTGCATCTATGCCAGCCAGTCTTGCCAAATCACGGGCTTCCATGCCTCTTTCTTCACGTATCTGACGAATTCGTCCACCGATACGTGCACGATCCTTATGACGAGTACCAGTACTGATGCCTATGATTCCACCGCCAATGGCAAATTGCATAGATTCTCGCCAAATAGAATTTGTCATTTCTTCCTTGTCATCGGAAAAGTTCTTGTCAAACAAGACTTCCAACCAATGAAGTTCATAATCTTGTGTTTCCTTACTTGTATATGTACCTATCTGGCACAAGACAGTAAAAACTTCTCCATCAGGAGCTATTACTTCGACCTCATTCCGACTAATAATCTGAGCTGACGATTGTGTCGGAATCTCTAAAAAAGAATGTTGACTTTTGTCTGTCATAATTGTATTGCCGAATTTTAAGTGTTGTCGCCACTTTTAATGATTAAAAAATTCAACTGCAAAGATAACCCTAATTGGCAAATACACCAACTGATTTCCTATATTTCTGAGTATTTTATGAATATTTTCATTTTTTTAGCAAACTTTTCATCAAATGAAACATAAACTATATTCTTGGAACCATTTCGGGAACGAGATAATAAGGAGGTGTTACTCCTTCCGAATTATTAACCTGCATTGTCTTTCAGCTATATATGCCAACTGAGATACAACCGAGGTACAAGGCATCAATTTTTGCCCTATGTTGAAGCCACTAACAAGGCGCGCGCTCACCCCTCTTTCTCTTCTTCGAACGTCTCACTCTTTATGACTGATGAAAGTAGGACTTTTCATCAAAAATGAGCTCTTTAGATAGCAACCAGCCAAAATTGCCCAAAATATTTTCATAAATAATCTTAAAACGGCTTTTTACCCCTGTCATAGTTTTTTCTCTTTGCCGAGTGCCTTGAACTATATATTTTCGTCTGTTCAAAATTTGTACCGTTTTGAATTTGTTGTTTTCAAGAGAATACTGTGGCTCAGCGTGTTAGGAGATATAAAAAAGGTTTCCACATGAATTATAGTTCCCTAACTTAGAACACTATAGTTTTCTAGTTAGAATACTTAAGTGTTTTAGTTAGAATTCTTAAGTGTTCTAATTTAGGGAACTATAAAATAAGCGCGAAAAACACCGAGAAATTCAACACAAGACTTTCTTTCGGCAATCAATAAAACTCCGCCACACAGCGTTGCTTAACTGCCGAACTGACAGACTGTTATAATGCAAACAAAACCTCAAATCTGCCATTTTGACAGATTTAAGATCTTAGGCACAAATAATGAATATAGTATTGGCAAAAAACAAAACACAAAAACATAGAGAACCATGAATCTTGAAAAATTTACCATTAAAGCAGGCGAGGCTCTGCAACAAGCCGTGAAAGAGGCGCAGCGCCACTCGCAACAGGCCATTGAGCCCGAACACCTCTTTAAGGGCATAACCCTTGAGAGCGACAACGTGATGAACTTTCTGTATGGTAAACTGGGAGTAAACGCAGAAAATCTCAACCGCACAGTGGAGGCACAAATAGCCTCGCTGCCAAACGTGACCGGCGGAGAACCGCTCCTCGGACGCGCCACACAAAAAGTGATCGACACTGCCGAACAGATTGCCCAAAAAATGGGTGACGATTTTATCGGCACAGAAGTATTGCTGCTCGCAATACTCGACACCGACTGCCAGATGAGCCGCATTCTTAAAGATGCCGGCTTCACGCGCGACGCTTTGCTCAATGCGATACGCGAACTCCGAGGCGGCGAACAAGTGAAATCGGCCTCAGCCGAAGACACCTATCAGTCACTCGCAAAATATGCACGCGACCTCGTCAAGGCCGCACGCGAGGGAAAACTCGACCCCGTGATAGGCCGCGACGAAGAGATACGCCGTGTTTTGCAGATTTTGAGCCGACGCACCAAGAACAACCCCATCCTTTTGGGCGAACCGGGCACCGGCAAAACGGCAATCGTCGAAGGACTTGCCAACAGAATAATGAAAGGCGACGTGCCCGAAAACCTCAAAAACAAGCGTCTCTTCTCGCTCGACATGGGCGCACTGCTCGCCGGAGCCAAATACAAGGGCGAGTTTGAAGAACGTCTCAAGAGCGTTGTGAAGGAGGTAGAGCGTTCACAAGGCGAGATAATCCTCTTCATCGACGAGATACACACCCTCGTAGGGGCCGGTGGAGGACAAGGGGCAATGGATGCCGCCAACATTCTCAAACCGGCGTTGAGTCGTGGCGAACTGCGCTCAATCGGTGCCACCACACTCGATGAATATCAAAAGTATTTTGAAAAGGACAAGGCTCTGGAACGCCGTTTCCAAGTGGTCATGGTCGACGAACCCTCAATGGAAGACAGCATCTCTATCTTGCGAGGCATTAAGGAACGCTATGAGAACCACCACAAGGTGCGTATTCAAGACGATGCAGTGATTGCCGCTGTTTCGCTCTCCGAGCGCTATATCACCAACCGCTTCCTGCCCGACAAGGCCATAGACCTGATGGACGAGGCTGCCGCAAAACTGCGCATAGAGCGCGACTCCATGCCCGAAGAACTCGACGAACTCCACCGCCGCATAAGCCAATTGGAAATAGAGCGCGAGGCTATAAAACGCGAGGGCGATAAAGACAAACTCCAACAACTCTCAAGCGAGATTTCTGCACTTAAAGAACAGTCTGACTCCATGCAGTCTAAATGGTTGCACGAAAAAGAACTTGTCAACAAAATACAGCAAAACAAGCAGGAGATAGAACAACTGAAATTTGAAGCCGAGCGTGCCGAACGCGAAGGCAACTACGCAAAAGTGGCAGAAATACGCTATGGTCGACTGCAACAACTCTCAACAGAGATAAACAACATTCAGCAACAACTGGCCTCCACACAGGGTGGCAGTGCCATGATAAAAGAAGAGGTAACCCCCGACGACATTGCCGAAGTGGTGAGCCGCTGGACCGGCATACCCGTGAGCCGTATGCTCCAAAGCGAACGTGAGAAACTCCTCCACATGGAGGAAGAGTTGCACCACCGCATTATAGGTCAAGACGATGCAATCGAGGCAGTGAGCAACGCTGTGAGACGCAGTCGTGCCGGAGTGCAAGACCCCAAACGGCCTATCGGCTCATTCATCTTTATGGGCACCACCGGTGTGGGCAAGACCGAGCTTGCCAAGGCCTTGGCCGAATACCTCTTCAACGACGAGACCATGATGACACGTATCGACATGAGCGAATATCAAGAGAAATTCAGCGTGAGCCGACTGATTGGTGCACCTCCGGGCTATGTGGGCTACGACGAAGGCGGCCAACTCACCGAGGCAGTGAGACGCAAACCATACAGCGTGGTGCTTTTCGACGAGATAGAAAAGGCTCACCCCGACGTGTTTAACATCTTGCTGCAGGTGCTCGACGATGGTCGTCTGACCGACAACAAAGGTCGCACCGTCAACTTCAAAAACACCATAATCATCATGACCTCAAACCTCGGCAGCCAATATATTCAAGAGCGCATGGCAGAGATGGAGGGCAAGAACGAAAAGGAATGCACCGACATCATGGAGCAAACACGCGCCAAAGTTTTGGAGATGCTCAAACAAAACATCAGGCCCGAGTTCATCAACCGTATCGACGACATCATATTGTTCCGTCCGCTCACTCGCAGCCAAGCCGACGACATTGTGCGCCTGCAAGTTGCCGGAGTCAACGCCAACCTTCGTGAAAACGGCCTGGAACTCCGCGTGACCGACGCTGCCATACACCTGCTCGGCAAATTGGGCTACGACCCCGAGTTTGGTGCGCGTCCCATCAAGCGAGCCATACAACGCTACCTGCTCAACGACCTCAGCCGCGCCATTTTGGCCGACACTTCTCTCGACCGCACTCTTCCCGTTGTAGCCGATGCCGAAGGCGACAAAATTATTTTCCGCCAAGACAGAGAAACACAATCCTCGAGCGACAAACACTAAACAGACGCTACGGGCAAATACAAAAAAATCCCGGCCATGCCGCATTTCAATGCCACATGGTCGGGATTTTTTATGTGTATTAGACATCGGTGAATTGCACAAAACAAGTTAATATACCATAAACAAAAGTCAACAAACGCCTTAGCTTATAAAAACATTTCCAATTTGAAAACTATTTCAATTTTTATTGATATATTTGCGTTAAAATTTTGAAGTATCTATGCCCAACCCCATCTTGAGACGCTAAGCAATATTTCAAAACTTCAGAATGTCGATATATCAATAAACTTTTTCGACCTGACGAAGTAGAATTCGACATAATACTCTAATATAAAAACCTATATGGACAACAAACAATATAACGCTCTCTTCTCCTTTATCTGGAACATTGCCAACGATGTTCTGGTTCATGCTTTTGAGAAAGGCGACTACAAGAAAATAATACTGCCCTTCATGGTGCTGCGTCGCCTTGGTGTGCTCCTTGAGCCCACCAAGGCTTTCTATGAGCAGGAGGTGAAGCCATACGATGCAGAGGCAGCATTCGGAGACCCCGTTATCGGCTACGAATTCTCCTTCACCAAGTATTTCTACAAGCCTGTGCAGCTCCGCACCCTCGATGCCATCTTGGAGGATATCACACCGATGGACTGTTGGACGAAATAATAAAGTAAAAGTATGAATGAATTAGTCGTAATTACCCCGGAACCTACACAAGAATATGTGAGTCTCGTCTCACATATTGCTAATCTTTGGGAAGATGCTCGCAACAATGCCATTACAGCTGTTAACGAGTCATTGCTGATGACAAGTTGGAAAACAGGTCAATATATAGTAGAATTTGAGCAAGAAGGTAATGCCAAGGCGCGATATGGCGAACGACTCCTTGTGAACCTTTCCAAAGACTTAACAAGACTGAGGGGACGTGGTTTCAGTCGTTCCAACCTCACATATATGCGTAAGTTCTATCTTGCATTCCCAAAATGTGAGACGATTTCTCACAAATTGACATGGAGCCATTATTTCGAACTTCTCAAATGTGATGATTCTCTCGAAATGCAGTTCTACATGGTGCAAGCCATCAATGAAGGATGGAAGGTAAAAGAACTGAAAAGACAAATCAACAGTTCCCTCTTTCAGCGTCTTGCATTGAGCACAGACAAAGAAGGTGTTCTGGCGATGTCAAAGCAAGGACATGTTGTGCAACAACCATCAGACATAATCAAAGATCCTTATGTCTTGGAATTTACGGGACTCCCACAGAGGAAGCGATATAAGGAAAGTGAATTGGAAACGGCATTGAAAGCAAATATGGAACAATTCCTTCTGGAACTTGGCAGAGGATTCGCTTTTATAGGTCGTCAATACGATATTCCTATCGGTAGTCGTCGTTTCAAGGTGGATTTAGTGTTCTATCATGCCATCTTGAAATGTTATGTCCTGATAGATTTGAAACGAGCAGAGATAAAGCATGGCGACATTGGACAAATGAACATGTATCTGAATTACTTCAAGACAGAGATATGCCAGCCTGACGATAATCCTCCTATCGGTATTGTCCTTGGCGCAAAGAAAGACGAACTGTTGATGGAGTATGCCATGGATGGTATCAGCAATCAGCTATTTGCTGCACGCTACCAGCTATACCTGCCAAACAAAGAAGAACTTCAGGCGCAGCTCAATTACATCATTGATAATCAGTAATCCTATGACACAACGATACAATACATATAAGGACAGTGGGGTGCAATGGCTCGCTCCCCGCAGCATAGAGCGTGATACCGACGGACTGTTGAACGAAAAAATGAAGTAAGCGTATGAATGAATTGACGACAAACGGCAATGTCTTGAACGACATCCGCAGGATTATAGAAGATGGCAGACGGCAGGCGTATGCTGCTGCAGGTCAAATAGCCATTGCTACCTATTGGAACATTGGCAGGCGAATTGTTGAGGAAGAACAAAACGGACAGGAGCGAGCCAAGTATGGCACTAAACTTATCGCCAATCTTGCCCGACAACTTACGTTGGAATATGATTCGGGATTCAGCTATCGCAGTCTCAATGAATATCGTCGTTTTTATCTGTGTTTCAGTGATTTGGAGATTATGCACACGCGCGTGCACAATTTGACGTGGAGTCATCTTCGTATCATCATGCGCGAAGCAACGCCGGAAGGAAGGCAATGGTATATAAAGGAGGCATCTGAGCAGATGTGGAGCACACGTACGTTGGAACGTAATGTTTCAACCCAATACTATGGTCGCATGATGGCTTCGCAACGTCAGCAATTAGAACTTCCGTTGCCGGTAGTTGAAGGTGAAGACCCGAAGGAATACATCAAGAATCCCGTTGTGGCAGAATTCATGGGCTTTCGCAAGGATACTAAATTCGACGAATCTGAGATGGAGCAAGCCTTGTTGGACAACCTTCAGCAGTTTATCTTGGAGCTTGGTCGTGGCTTTGCCTTTGTAGATAGACAGAAACACATCAAGACGGATACCGAGGACTATTATATCGACTTGGTGTTCTACAACTATCGTATGAAGCGATTTGTCTTGTTTGAGCTGAAGACACACAAACTGACACATCAAGACATGGGTCAACTGGATATGTATGTACGTATGTTTGACGATCTGGTGAAGGGAGAGGACGATAATCCGACCCTGGGTGTGTTGCTTTGCACCGAAACAGACAAGACCATTGCCAGGTATTCCGTACTGCATGAGAGCGAACAGTTGTTTGCCTCAAAATATATGGCCTACATGCCAACCGAAGAAGAACTGCGTCGAGAGATAGAACAGCAAAAGCAATTCTTTCTCGCTCAACATGGCAGAGATGTTTAACTCAAGGAGGACTAACCATTATGACACAACGATACGATATATATAAGGACAGTGGGGTGCAATGGCTCTACCCCAGCATAGAGCGCGATACCGATGGATTGTTGGACGAAATAATGAAGTAAAAACTGCTTGGAAAAAGAAATTATGGGACAGAAAGAACAGATAAAACTCTTTGAGCAAAAAAGAGTGCGCAGTGTTTGGGACGAAGAGAAAGAGGAATGGTTCTTCTCGGTGATTGATGTGGTGGAAGTACTGACAGATAGCACTAATCCAACAGATT
>JAQXTH010000026.1 GCA_029219385.1 Prevotellaceae bacterium
GCTTCTTGTTTAAATAGCAATGATAAAAAACTTGGGGAAAGTAAAGCTCGCACTTCCCTAAAGACTAATCTGGTGAGCGTTTTAATCACATGAAAAAGAAATATTTTACGCTGTCGTGCATTGCAGCTGTTGCCATTGCAACATTTGTTGGTACAAAGACTTTGAAGTCAAATGCACATGAAGAAAATGCTCTTATTTTAAGTAATGTTGAAGCATTGTCCATTGGTGAAACAAAATGGGGTTATGCGGTAACTCATGAAAAATACATTGACCCCGTCACTCAAAATCCTACAAATAAATGTATGGCAATATGTTGGCAAATGGAAAATGGTTCATGTTCGGAAGCACATAAACATGGAGCTATAGAATGTTGCAGTATAAATTGCTAATATATTTAACCCAAGTCAATTCATTAGATTTCAATACCGTCTGGTGAATTGATTTAGGGTTTGATTGATGTCTCATTTTGCTATAGTTGTAAAATACCACACTCCTATGAAAATTGATTTCTATATTTCCTTGTTGCTTATATCTATTTTTCTGTCTTCTTGCGAAACGGTAGATTTAAACAAAAACATCTCCGTGAAAGATTTTGAAGAAAAATCTATTGATTTCGCAAAGAAATCAGGCAAGACAGACACTATTCCTCTTTTCTTGAATGAAGGACAAACCGTCTCCGAGGTAAAAAGAATATGTGTAAACGACTCTGTATTATTTGTGCTTGATGAAATGAATAGAATAACAAAGTTTTCGTTAGCGACAGGCAAGGTTATTCGTCAAATTCATAATATAGGTCATTCTAATGCCGAGTATATTGATTTAATATCTATGTCGTTAGATGAGAAATGTCTTCATCTGTTGGATTTTGAATCTAAAAAGATTTTAAAGTATGATATGAATCTTAATTTCATCTCGTCATTTTATATTGAAACACAACCGATGGATTTTATTGCCATAGAAGATGGTTATTTGGTCTCTGCCATTGACGCAAGTGATGGAGACAACAGGATAATACACCTTGATTCTGTGGGAAAGATTATTGGCAGACATCTTCCTACGCAATCCTTGCCCATGAATGTTATATCTACCAAAACATTTAATGGTGGAAGCACTTCCACAATCAGTGTTCATGATTACAATTCAAAAGACATTTACACTTGGAGCAACAATGGTCTTCAATTAAAATATAATTTGCAATTTGTTGACTATAAAACAAACACAGAGGCTATTGAAATAAAAGAATGCTTTATTCTTGATGATTACGTCGTGTTTTCGTTCTATTATGATGATAAATCTTATTATGGGATTTATTCTACGTCTTCGTTAAGTCAAATGAGCAGAGCCAAGCTTGCTTGTGCTATGGCATCGCGAGAAAACGCAACTGAAAAAACGAAAACAAATGATTTGTTGGTAGGTTACTTTGATCCAAACAGTGGTGTGCCATTCTATCCTATGGGTCAAACTCCAACTTCGCTGATGGGGCTATTCCATGCAGACTCATTAACAGGTTTGAAAAATTGGCGACCTATAAATGTTGAAGACGCAGATTTGGTGTTGTTTGTATATCATTTCAAGATATAGAATTTTTAGGTTTTTTGAATATGGCAACAGTCCTCCTTCTTTGAGCGGTGACGATAGGACTTTTTTGGTTCTCGGATAGCGTTTTGTTGGGCGAGAAAAACAATATTAAATAAAAAATCACATTTTTTTGAAAAAAGTTGTGGTTTGGGTGTCCGAAATGAGGTTGGCGTGCGTATTATAGATAAAGTAGTCTTTAAAATAATGGTTGTTAGAGATATAATAATATAACAATATAACAATATAACAATATGAAATCAGTAAATTTGTTTTTACTCGCTTGTATGATATGCGCAAGCTGTGCGCAACAGGGTAATTTCAGAGGAAAGATGAGTGAGTTTACAGAGTCTGATGCGACGAAAGAGGTAACGCCCCGGGTGGTCAAGATAGACTCTTTGCATTCAAGAACATTTGTTGTAGTCGACTCGCTCGCAATCTTCTATGAGACATTAACCAGAAGCCACTCCTTTCAGGTGTTTAACATAAACAACGGGAAAGAGGTGGGACGCTATTGTCCCATTGGTCATGGCAATGGTGAATATATGGCGTTGTCTCCGATTTCCGCTATTGAAAATCATGGTGGATTGAAAACATTGTTATACGCTCCAAACGAATCGAAAAGGATGGTGTGGGACATAACCGAGTCGATAAAACAAAACACCACTGTTATGAGTGATATAAGAGATTTTTCGGCTAAAGAGGGGAGTTCTTCGTCAAGCATTTCGTTTATGTGTGGGATAGGAAAAGATTCTGTAATAGTTAAATTGCCGGCTACACCAATTCCCAATTCGGAGGGCATAATACCAGCTCGTTATCAAATTCGCAAGTTGTCGACAAACGAGGTTTTAAGCGAGATACAGTTGTTTGAAAATCTTGAAAATCTTGATAAAATAGAAGGAGGTGTTATTATGCCGGGGTCTTTTTATAGTTCTTTCTTCAGTTTGAAACCCGACAAGAGCAAGTTTGTGGAGACAATGATGTATCTTCCACAGATAAACATTGTGGATATTTCCACCGGCAAGGCTCATGGATATAAATTGCAGAACTATCCGGAAAACACTCTTGAGGAAAAAGATTTTGGAAAGATAATGGGTTATTATGTAGCTGCGCAGTCGACTGACAGCAATATCTTTGCTCTTTTTTGTGGCACGACTCTCCCAAATGCTTCAGATGGTTTTGACATCCTACACGTCTATGATTGGGACGGCAATATGATTAACAAGGTGAAACTGAAAAATCCTGTTCATAGTATATGGCTTGACAGCAAAAATTCATTGCTATATGGATTGAATGCTAACGAGAACGATTTATATTGCTACAAAGTCTCTGACTTGGTCGCAGAGAAGGAATAATTAGTTTATGTTATAAATTAAAATGGTATGAATTTAAGATTATGTAAATGTGTTATTGTAGTCACAGTGTTATTATTGTATTATAGTTGTAATGAAGAGACTGTGACGATAAGTCATAGGGGTATCGTAAGAAGTTGTGGTGCGAATGTAGAGTTGTTGGATTCTGTGGTATTGCAAATGGACTCTGCAAGTATGCGCGGGAACTTCTTTATGAAAGATGACACACTTTGTTTTGCCGATGTCTTTTTTGGTAAGGTCTTTCAATTCGACCTTTCTGACGGACAAATGCTCTCTGCTCTATTTGGAAAAGGAAAGGCACGCGATGAGATTTCAGATTTCATGTTTATGTATCCTGTTAACAATGGTGATGGGTCCGTCTTTTTTATCGACTCTTCAAATTATTTCTACACATCTGCCGATTTGCTTCATATTAAGAGACACGGAATTATAGATTTTGGTTGGGGAGAAAATTCTCAGAAGGATTTGGCCTCTCCATCGGTATATAATATTATGGAGATGACAGACTTTGATTTCAAAGTGACGCAAATCAATGATTCTGTCTGCATTATGCCGGTTTCGTTGATTAACAGAAAAATCGGGTCTCTCGTTTCTGACAGATATAAGGACGGACGTATCTTTGGTGCGCTAAACATGAAAACCATGAAGGTGGAGAATGTGTTTTGTGGTTTTCCCGAGATATATTCCCACAAGCCGACTAATCTTTTTGAGTTCTTCTCTTACGATATGTCGGGTGACACCATTTTTGTAAATCATGCTGTCGACTCTACAATATATGTTTATAAATATCCTGACAAACTGCTTTTTACAATGGGCTATGAATGTAAGCAAATAGACCGTGGTTATAGCATAGGATATGATTTGGATCCGTCTGTGCTTCTCGAAGATGTTGACCATGTTGGCGTGAGCACACAATTATATTATATGAAAGACAAAGGATTGTTGCTAAGGGTTTTGAATGGTGGCAAGAGATATGGTAATAGATTTTATCTTCAAATATATAACAAGGACTGTGATTTGGTGGCAGAGGTTGACGTTCCTCCGTTCTTTAAATGTGTTGGGCATAAAGGCGACATTATCTATGGCGTAAATCTTATTCCTGTCGAGAGAAACGGAGAGGAGAAGTTTTATTTGTATAAATTGAAAATAGAATAAGGTCGGGAGTTTTTAACCCAAATCGGCCATTAGACAGTTATGCGCAAACAGACTTTCTTTTTGTCATCTGTCTTATCCGTTTTTCGGTTACAATGGAACCCCATTGCGCCCTCAAAACGGAAAAACATCTGTTCAAAAATAGAAGCCATTATCATCATAACGCTAATGACCGATTTGGGTTTAAAGAAATTTCAAAGAAACACATACGGACAATTGAAAATAAGGACAATGAAATTTGGTTTTAAGACAGTTATTTTTCTCGTCGTGTCTCCGCTGCTATTGTATGGGGCATGGTTAACGGTTCGTATGCTTGTGTTTGACTATTTCACCATTCCGACACAGTCGATGTGTCCCACGCTGTTGCCCGGCGACAAAGTGATTGTCAACAAACTCATAGTTGGAGCGCGAATATATACAGATCTGGATTTTGATCTCAACGGGCAGGAATTGAAGTCTTTCAGAC
Organism: Prevotellaceae bacterium; assembly: GCA_029219385.1. Lineage (GTDB taxonomy): Bacteria > Bacteroidota > Bacteroidia > Bacteroidales > Bacteroidaceae > UBA6382. The sequence continues at coordinate 4,567 of JAQXTH010000026.1, forward strand.
TGAAAGGCAGGCGACGCATTCGCCACAATGACATTGTGGTGTTTAACATGACTAATCACAATGGGAAACTGAATTTCATAATCAACAATGTTTATTGTAAAAGGGTTATTGGCTTGCCGGGCGACAGCGTAGGTGCCACAGAAGGACATTATTATAACAATAATTATGACGGAGAACTTGGCATTAGTTTAGAACAAGACCATTTGGCGCAAATTCCCGACTCTATGATAACGTGGGGATTTTGGTTGCCTCCCCACCACGATTCGGGCTGGAACCTGAAGAATTTCGGTCCGCTTTATATTCCGAGACGGGGAGACGTGGTTGGCATAACGGCAAAAGAGGCGGTGCTATATCAGTTGTTGCTGGAATGGGAACTGAATAAAAACATTACATGGGACTGGGAGAAAAACACGGCATTTGCAGATGGCAAACCACTCAAACGACACCGCTTTTGCCACGATTATTATTTCATGGCCGGCGACAATGCAAAAAACTCGTCAGACTCGCGCTATTGGGGGCTTGTGCCTGAGGAATATGTAGTGGGAGTGGTTGACAAAGTGATAAGAGACCATAAAATATTCAATCCAAATGAAGATTAGAGTGGTAAATATGATAAAACTTCTCACAATGATGATTGTCGCAGCGATGTTTGCGTTTGCCTTGGCTCCGGTGGAGTTGAGGTGGACCGAGGCCGATGTTTGGTTTGTTCGCGTGGTGTCTGTGGTTTGTGTTTTGAGTGTGGCATTGTTTTTTGTTGGTGGCAGAGAGGTGCCAAAACTTGGTTTGACAGATGCGCTCGTGTTTGTTTGGACGGCTTACTTTTATCTGAACGCATGGATTGGCGGCGACCGACCATGCGACACGAGTTTGTTGCAGGCGTGTGTCACATTGGTGGCCTATTGTGCTTTGAGGCTGTTGTTGACAAGAAATAGTGTTGTCGCACCGTGGTTTTTGGTGGCGTGTGTGGTGTTTTGCGGTTTATATGAGGCTGTGACGGGGCTGGAGCAGATGGTTTGTGGCACGAGCCGTCATCATCTCTATGCAATGACCGGCACATTTCTCAATCCTGGTCCTTATTCTGCTTTTCTCATGGTGGGGGCGGTGACGGGGCTTGCCGCTCTGCGCTATTCGGAGTGGCCGATGAAGGGGGGCAACAAGAGGTGGAAAACGTTTTCGTTAAGCCAAATGAGCAGAGCCAAGCTTGCTTGGGCTATACCATGGCGAAAAAACGCAACTAAAAGAGCGATTTTGAGTTACACAATGTTTGCTGCGAGCCTGTTTTTGTTGGCTGTTTTGCCGGCAACGTGCAGCAGGGCTGCCATGATAGGCGTGGGCGTTTGCTTCTTGTGGCTATATCGCGAGAAGTATTGGAAATATAGGTTTGTGGTATGGGGAGTGGTCATCGTGCTTCTGGTGGCTTTTTATTTCTTCAAGCAGGGATCGGCTGATGGCAGGCTCGCCATTTGGGCAGCCTCTCTCACCTCGTGGTTGCATTCGCCATGGACGGGTTTGGGAATAGGTGGTTTCTGCAATGCCTGCGCCGAGGGCATGGCAGAGATGTGGCACGATAATCCTGCGTTGAGTTTGTTTGAGTCGGCAGGAGTGACTGACTATGCTTATAACGAGTTGTTGAAGATTCTCGTAGAGCAAGGTGTGGTGGGGGCGTTGCTCTGCGTGGTGCTTTGTGCAACAGTGATGTGGCGTCTTTACCGACAGAGCAGGGCGTTGTTTGCCGGTTTGCTCTCGTTGTTGATTTTCTCCATGTTTTCTTATCCATTTGAGATGTTGTCTTATCGCATTGTGGTTGTAGTGATAGCAGCGTGGAGCGCATCGTCTTCGCTCAGCGAGACCGGTCGGTGTGAGTCTTTGCCGGAGAGAAAAAGATTATTGAAACGAGGTGTTTGTATGGTGGTTGTGGGTTTGTCGCTCTTTGCAATGGGATGGAGTGTCTCAAAGGAGATTTCTCGCAGAATGACGGCCGAGAGAGAAGTCTTTCTCTTTTCGGGCTTGCGCAACGAGGTTTTTATTAAAGATTATTATATTTTGTTACCCTATGTTGTTGAAAGTCCGCAATTTCTTTTTAATTTTGCTATGACACTCAGAGAGAGTGGGCGCTATCGCGACAGCAACGCGATATTGCGGCTTGGAACGCGGGTTAGCACAGATCCAATGTTTTATGTCTTGATGGGCAACAACTATAAAGACGAGCAACACTACGACCTGGCAGAAAAGGAATACCTAAAGGCATTTGCCGTTTTGCCAAACCGTCTTTATCCTCTATTTAGGCTGATGTTGATGTATGAAGAAATGGGCGACAAAGAGAAATGTTCTGCAATGGCAAAGAGGGTCGTGAGAATGAAACCCAAGGTTGAGTCGCCTGCAACAAACGATATGAAGAAAAAGGCATATTCATTTCTAAAAGAAACAAAGCAGCATGAAAAGAATTGTGACATATTTAAATAAACTCTTTCCGGCGGTGGTTTTGTCGCTTGTGGCCGCCACGTCGACATCACAACCGCTGACCTTGAAAAACGCTATTCTCATAGCGCAGGAAAACTCATACGATGCCCAACTTGCAAAATATTCTTATCTCGCAAGTTATTGGGCCTATCGTTCTTTCAAGGCGCAACTCATGCCCTCGGTAAATCTCAGAGGAGGACTGATGAACTTCAACCACTCCTCGGTGGAAGCTCGCAACTATGAAGACGGAAAGGTGGCGTATGTAGACAACAATACTTTGGACAACAACATGACTTTGTCGCTCGACCAAAAAATTGCCGCCACGGGAGGAACCATCTCGCTTCAGTCTTATCTCTACAGGCTCGACCAGTTCACCTATAACGAACGAACCTATAACTCTCAGCCGATGAGGGTTTCATACACCCAGCCACTGATGGCATTCAACTCTCTGAAATGGGAGAAGAAAACGGCTCCGCTCGAATTTGAGATTGCGCAAAGGAAATATATCTCGTCAATGCAAGACATTGCAGTGAAGACCACGCAACTATACTTTGACGTGCTCGCAGCCCAATCGGCTTGTCGACAAAGCGAGGCCTCGCTGGCAGATCGCGAGGCTCTCTATGAGATGGCTAAAAAGAGGCTGCAACTCGGCACCACCACCAAGAGCGAGGTGTTGCAACTCGAATTGTCGCTCATCAACACGAGGGTGGCGGTGAGAAACGACCAGCTTGCGCTCAACAATGCGAGATATGAATTGTTTTCATATTTGCGAGTGAGTGACTACGACAAGGCTGAGCCACAAGTGCCCGACGAGGTGCCCGACCTCAATATCAACACTGCTCTTGTGGCGGAAAGGGCTATCAGCAATTCTTCTCATGTAAAGGAGCAGAAACTGCAGTTGCTCAATGCCGAAAAGTCGCTGGCGCAGGCTAAGGCCGACAGGGGATTGCAGATTTCGCTCAACGGACAAATTGGTTTTTCCAAAACGGCAAGCACTTTCAGTTCTGTCTATTCAAAACTGCGCGACAATGAGATTGTGGGCCTCACTCTCTCAATGCCGATATTCGACTGGGGAGTGAGCAAGGGCAAGGTGAGAATGGCCAAGGCGCAACTCGAGGTGACCAAAACTCAACTGAGGCAGTCTCATGAGGATTTTCTCGAAGAGATAAGACGCTCGGTGACACGCTTCAACTCGCAGCCCTCTCTTTGTCGCGACGCGATGAGGGCACGCGAGATTGCCCAAGAGAGATATACCATCACGCTGAAACGCTTTGAAACGGGTGGTGTGACGGTGACGGAACTCAACACGGCGCAACAGGAGTTGGAGTCGTCTAATGCTCAGTATATAGCCCAACTCCAGGTTTTTTGGAATGATTTTTATTCCTTGAAGAAACTGACGCTCTACGATTGGGTAAACAACCACGACATTGAGGAAGACTTTGACCGATTGCTGAAATAGCCGGGGTTGGCGGTGAGAAAAATATGATTGTGAAAGAATAAAATTATAATGTGAATATGAAAACAGGACTTTTGACATTGGTAGTTGCAGCCACGATGCTAATGGCCTCATGTGGAACCGGCAAGGAGAAGGAAGAAGCCACTGCCTTTGTCTCTGAGCGCGAGCAGACTGTGGCTGAGGTCGACACCATGAGGCTCTCGTTGCAGACGTTTCAGAAACAGATTTTGTGTAACGGTCGCTTGGTCGCCATACGCAAGGCCGAACTGGTGTGCCCCGGCCAGGGAAGTGTGTTGCAGAGCGTTGAGGTGAAAAACGGACAGCGCGTGGCAGAGGGGCAGTTGTTGGCAGTTTCCGACACCGGCGACAAGGCGATGGAGTTGGACAAGGCACGCCACGAACTTGAACGCTCGACGGTGGAACTGAAAGACAGGCTCATAGGATTGGGATATGATGTGTCGGTGGGCGAGGGTGAAGATTGGCGGCGCAATGTGCCGGCCGACGTGATGAAGAGGGCAGAGGTGATGTCGGGCTACTCGGCAGCACAGTTTGCCGTGAAGGCGGCGCGCAAGGCTCTCGAAAATTGCAGGCTGACGGCTCCCTTTGCCGGGCGCGTGGCCGATCTCGTGGCACGTTCTCACCAGCGTGGCGACAAGTTTTGCACTCTGATAGACGACTCTTATTTCGACGTGGAGTTTAAAATTCTCGAAGCGGAGTTGTCGTCGGTGAACAAAGGGACGAGGGTGAAGGTTGCGCCCTTTGTGAACGAAGAGAGGGTGCTTGACGGCGTTGTGACCGAAATCAATCCTACGGTCGACGAAAAGGGTTTGGTGAAGGTGGTGGCAAGGATAAAGAATGCCGACGGACTGTTGATGGACGGCATGAACGTGAGAGTGGTGGTGGAAAACGCTGTGCCCAACATGATGGTGGTGCCCAAGGAGGCAGTGGTGGAGAGAGACGGCTATCATGTGGTTTTCTTGTATGATGCACAGAAGGGGCGTGCCGTTTGGACGTATGTGGACATTGTTCATGCCAATCTCACGAGTTTTGCCATTGCGGGCTGTGCTAAAAAGGAGACAACGCTCCATGAGGGCGACGTGGTGATTGTTTCGGGCAATCTCAACCTTGCCGACGACACCGAGGTGAAAATTGCGGAAGACTGACACAAAGAGATATAAATCAAAATGATATACAGACTACTTCATCGCCCCATTGCCGTAACGATGGTTCTGGTGGCTGTTGTTGCGCTCGGATTTCTCGCCATGGAGAGAATACCCGTTTCGCTGATGCCCGATATAGACATTCCGCGCATCACGGTGAGGCTCTCGTTGCCCGGCTCGTCGGCGCGCGAAGTGGAGCGGCAAATAGTGACCCCCATGCGCCGCCAACTTGCGCAGGTGACGGGACTGAAAGACATTGAGTCGTCGGCTCGACTCGACGGTGGCACAATCACTCTCTCTTTTTCTCCCGGCAGCGATATGTCGCTTCTCTTCATAGAAGTGAACGAAAAGATTGACCGCGCCATGAACTCCATGCCCAAAGATATGGAGCGACCCAAGGTGATGAAAATGGGCGCACTCGACATTCCGGCTTTTTATGTTGACATCACGTCGGCCAAAGACGATGGGGCAACCCACGAGATGAGCCGATTGGCAAGAAACGTGATAAGCAAACGCCTGGAGCAGTTGCCCGAGGTGGCAATGGCAGACATGAGCGGAACGGTGGCAACACAAATCACCGTGACTCCCGATAGGGCAAAAATGGATGCGCTCGGACTGACCGACAACGATGTGGAGAATGCCATTGCCGACAACAACATTGTTTTGGAGGCTCTGAGCGTGAGAGACGGTATATATAGATACAGCATTCATTTTGACTCGCAGATTTTATCGGCCGCCGACATTGAAAATATTTATCTGCGCCATGAGGGCAGGCTGATCCAACTGAAGGAGATTTGCTCGGTGGAGGAGGAGACGGCTTCTCGCTATGGCATGGTGAGAAGCAACGGAAAAGAGGCCGTGACTTTGGCGGTGGTGAAGCAAAACGATGCGCGCATGGCCGATTTGCAGGCCGACATGGATAGTCTTCTCGTCAATTTGAGGGCAGACTATCCTGACCTTGATTTTAGGATCACGCGCGATCAGACGCGCTTGTTGTCCTATAGCATTGATAATCTCGGGTGGAACCTTGCTTTGGGTGTGTTGATGTCGTGTTTGGTGTTGTTTCTTTTTATGGGTGGTTGGAAAATGCCGTTGCTCGTTGCAATGAGCGTTCCGCTCTCTCTGGTTGTGACATTGTTGTGTTTTTATGTGGCGGGCATTTCGATCAACATTGTTTCTTTGTCGGGGCTGATATTGGGTGTGGGCATGATTGTGGACAATGCGATTATTGTGATCGACAATATGAGGCAGAGGGAGAGGCTTTGCCCTCGCGGCTGTGCAGATCACGGTGTGGCAGCGGCAGTGGGCGAGGTGTTTATGCCCATGCTCTCGTCTGTGTTGACCACCTGCTCGGTGTTTGTGCCGCTGATTTTTCTGAGTGGCACGGCGGGAGCTTTGTTTCGCGACCAGGCTCTGGCGGTGACAACGGCGTTGTTTGCTTCTTTGCTTGTTGCTACGTTGGTGGTGCCGGTCTATTATTATGCCATGCTTGGGAGGGAGAAACATACATCGCTTTGTGGCGTGGAGCAGGCGAAGAAAAACCGCGTGGAGCGCATAAACGATTGGATGATGAGGGTTTATGAGCGTGTGTTGGCGTGGTGTTTTCGCCGTTGGTGGTGGGTGGTTGTTGCCACCGGGGGGTGTTTGGTGTTTGTTGTCGTGGTGTTTCCATATATCCGCAAAGAGCGCATACCCCAAATTTCCCACGACGACACTCTTCTCTTTGTGGATTGGAACGCAGGCATCACGGCCGAGGAGAACGACCGCCGAGTTTGCGAAATGATTAAAGCTGTGGGCAACGGTCTCGAAGCCTACACTTCAATGTCGGGCATACAGGATTTCATGTTGCCCCACACCAAGGACATAACGGGGAGCGAGGTGGTTTGTTATCTCAAAGCGCACTCTGAGAAATCGCTCGACTCAGTGAAGCAGGCGTTGGGTTCGTATGTTTCAAGACATTATCCGGAGGCAAAGGTTGAGTTTAGTGTTGCCGCGAGTGTGTTTGACTTGATTTTCTCTACCGATATGCCCGATTTAGAGGTGCGCCTAAGTAGCAGAGACGGCGGACGACCCTCGGTGAATGAGATGCGCGCAGTGACCGACACGTTGCGCAGAGAGTTTCCCAATCTCGGCATTCAGCCCTTGTCGACGGAGGCCGACGTGCGTTTCATGGCAGACCCCGAGCGTCTGGCTTATTATAAAATCACTTATCGCCAAATCTACAACGAGTTGACACGCCTATTGAGCATGGGGCGCATATACGACATAAGTAGTGGGGGCGAGAGTGTGCCGGTGGTGGTGGCGGCTCTTGGCGCGAGCAATGAAGGTTTGGGCGATGAGAGCGCGCGCTTGCTTATGCACACGATAAGAAATAAAGACGGGGTGGAGGTGCCATTGCTCCATTTGCTCACTCCCACAAGGGGCGAAGACTATAAACGTCTTTCTGCGAGCGGAGAGGGCGAATATGCTCCGATAAAGGCAGAGCGCGCCACCGACAGCGAGGTGGCAGAGGTTGTGGAGCGTGTCAAGGCTATTGAGGCGGCAAGCGAAAAGACCATGCCCCATGCTCTCAAGGCAACTTTTGAGGGTAATTATTTCGCAAGCCGTGAGATGATTGCAGAACTTGCGGTGGTCTTGGTGGTTGCCGTGTTGTTGTTGTATTTTATTTTGGCGGCTCAGTTTGAGAGCCTTGTGCAGCCTTGTGTGATATTGGCAGAGGTGGTTATAGACGTGTGTGTGGTGATGGTGGTGCTTTTCGTGGTGGACGAGTCGCTCAATCTTATGTCGATGATCGGACTTGTGGTGATGAGCGGCATTATAATAAATGATTCCATATTGAAGGTTGACACCATCAACAGGCTTCGCCGCTCGGGCACTCCGATTATGAGGGCTATAGTGACGGCGGGCCACAAGAGACTGAAACCTATCGTGATGACATCGCTCACCACCATTCTCGCCATTGCGCCTTTGCTTCGCCGTGGTGACATGGGGTCTGATTTGCAATTTCCACTCTCGCTCGCGCTGATTGCGGGCATGGTGGCAGGCACGTTTGTGAGTCTCTTTTTTGTTCCGCTGATGTATTATGTGATTTATCGCAAGAAGGCATGAGAGGCTCGTTTTCCATATTGCTCGTGATGTGTGTGCTCCTTACGATTGGGGTGGCATTGATTCCGTCGCTCGACATCGGCAGCGAACCGCGCAAGGAGCAGGGCAAGACGCTCACCATCAACTATTCGTGGAGGGGCAAGGCGGCAAAGGTGGTGGAGCAGAATGTCACATCGCGCATCGAGGCCCTGGTATCGTCGGTGAAAGGGGTGGAGAGTGTATCGTCGGTGAGCGAGTTTGGCTCGGGTCGCGTCACGGTAGAATTGAAGAAACAGGCCGATGTCTCGGCGGTGAAATTTGAGATTGCCTCGCTGCTCAGACAGATGAGGGGCAGACTGCCCGAAGACTTGTCCTATCCGTTGCTCTCGGGTGGCGAGGTGGACGTGGGGCGAGGCGATGATGGCACGGTGAAGATGATTTTGTCTTATCGTGTGAATGCCGATATGCCCGACGACCGCATTTGCCACATTGTGGAGCGCGAGATGAAACACAAGATTGAGCGTATCGACGGCGTGAACCGCGCCGATGTGATCGGTGGCACGGGGCAGTATATGGAGATTGCATACGACGCACGTAGTTTGGCTACCTATGGAGTGAGTGGCAACGACATTGCCGACGCGGTGAAGAGTTTTGCCGGGCGCGAAGATATTGTGGGAACGGTGCATACCGAGGGTGGACGCACGGTGGTGCCGCTGATGCTTTTCACTGCCCGCGGGGATATGGCTTTGGAGAAAATGCCGGTGAAGACGGTCGATGACAAGATTATCTATCTTAATGACCTCGCCTCGTGTGAGTTGCGCCGGGTGAAACCCGACAGCTATTTCAGGGTGAATGGCATGAACACTGTTTATCTCAACGTCTATGCCGACAAGGATGCCGACATCGTCTCCACGGCAAGGAGGGTGAAGGAGGTGGCGGAGTGTAGTGGGCTTACTTTTAAACTGACCTACGACAGGGCAGAGGAGCAACTCTCCGAATTTAAGCGTTTGGTCTCGCGCTCGGCTCTGACGCTGGGCATCTTGCTTTTGTTTGTGTGGCTCAGTGGTGGGCGCAGTTGGAAGTATCTTGCAATAGTGTCTGTCACTCTCGCTGCCAACATTTTGATTGCCGTGATTGTCTATAGGTTGCTCAATTTGCGTCTTCATCCTTTTTCCATGGCAGGCATCGCGGTGTCGCTCGGCATTATAATTGATTCTGCCATTGTGATGGTCGACCACTATGCCTACTATCGCAACAAAAAAGTGTTTCTAGGCATTTTGGCTGCCATGCTCACAACGATAGGTTCGCTTGTGGTTGTGTTTTGGCTGCCCGAAAACTTGCGTCACGATTTAAAGGATTTCTCTGTGGTTGTGATGGTCAATCTGGCGGTGGCTCTTGTGGTTGCTCTGTTGTTTGCGCCGGCGTTGGTAGACAGTCTTGGTTATTCCAACCGCATGAGGCGCAGTGTGAGAAGTTTGAGGCGCACCGTGAGGCTTACCCGTCTGTATGAGAGATATGTTTGTTTTGCCCACCATAGGGTGTGGCGGTGGGTATTGCTCGTGGTTTTTGCGGGAGCATTTGGTGGGGCGTTGAAATTGTTTGTGGATTGTCTCGACACCAATTCGTTCAGACCAAAGGAGCGCGAGGTGCAACTTCACATACGCGGCAAAATGCCCACGGGGGGCAGTGTGGGAGAACTCAACGACAAGGTGAGAAAGGTGGAGGATTTTCTTTCTCAATTCAAAAAGATAAAACGCTTTGAGACGACGGTGACAAAGTGGGGTGCCTCTATTGAGGTTTCGTTTGACGAGGAGACTGCCCACTCGGGTTTTCCTTACTTCTTGGAAAACAAGGTGATTGGCAAACTTATCACAATCGGTGGGGCAGACTGGAGCACATATGGGGTGAGCGAACGCGGCTTCAGCAACTCGCTCAACTTGCAATATAGGGCCAATTCCATTGAGATTGCGGGCTACGACTACGACCGCCTCTATCGCTATGCCGAGGAGATGTGTCGCGAGTTGGGAAAAAATACGCGTGTCTTGGATATTGCCATAGAGACTCCGGGTCACGAGCGTCAGGAAGATGAAATATATATGGTCTACGACAATGGTATGTTGGCAGTTGACAGTCTCACGCCCATTATGTTTCACTCTTCGCTCGGGAGCATGTTGGCAGAGATCGATGCCGGCGATATTGTGGTGAAACGCGAGGGGAGAGGGGCACGCTCGGAGTTGAGAACGCGTGCCGTGGTGAGACCCGCTGACGCAATGCGCTTTGACCTGTGGCAGTTGGAGAACTCTTATATAAAGGTGGAAGATCGCGACGTGCGCCCCGATCGTTTCATGGCAGTCAAAAGACGCGAAGCAAAAAACTGCATTCCGCGCGAGAGGCAGGAGTATGTCTTGAGGGTGGCGTTTAACGTGCTGGGGTCTTATACCTATACTAATCGTGTCGTAAGGCAAACGAAAGAGAAGTTTGACAACCTCTTTCCCGTGGGCTTTCGTTGTCTCGATAGGGGAGGTTTTATGAACGAGAAAGAGGCTGCTCAAAAGTATTGGCTGATAGGGCTTGTGGCGTTGATTGTCTTTTGGTTGTGTGCCATGGTGTTTGAGAGTTTCCGCAATGCTCTCACTGTGGTTTCGCTCATTCCTGTTTCATTCATCGGTTTGTTTCTGACTTATTGGGCTACGGGCGTGCCGTTTGGCACGGGTGGTTTCGCGGCCATGGTCTTGTTGTGTGGGTTGACGGTCAACGCCGGCATTTACATCATTTGCGAATATCGCAACTCGGGAAATTACATTCGTGCTTTCAACCACAAGATTGTGCCAATAATGCTCACGGTTCTCTCCACGGTTCTCGGCATGATTCCGTTTCTTCTTGACGGGCCTGATGACCAACCTTTCTGGTTCTCATTGGCAGTCGGCACGATAGGCGGCCTTTCTTTCAGTCTCTTAGCCCTGCTCTTGTTTATGCCGCTTGTGGAGGTGAGGAAAACTGTTTGATACGGTTTTTAATTGTCGCAGATAAGATTGATTTTAAGTGCGTTTTCAAGTTTCGACTATTTAGAATTCTTTTCATATCTTATCATTTGAAAAATCATCAAAATTTCATAGGTATAATAACAAAGGAATATTCCATAAGTAGACTACTTTTCTCTCCAACATATAACGTTTCTAAATCGTGATGTTGAGTGGTTGAAGAGCAGAAGTGGTCATTGTACTTGCAATTTTGATTGAGTGCTCACAAGGTAGATTGGATAAGGCAAAAGATTTTGGAGAGCTTGTGTCAATAATTGTATATTGCCGAACAAATTAAAGCCGAATTGCCGAAAATAAACGATAATAATCCAAACTCCCGAACAATTACACGCCAAATTACCGAAAAATATCTCTCCAAATTACCGAAAAATATCTCTCCAAATTACCGAAAAATATCTCTCCAAATTACCGAATATAGAATTGTTTTATTATCTTTGCGGATAGAAATGCTTTAATTTATGGATGGTTATAGACATAGAATAATGGATAGCCTGCTTGAAAAGAAATTGCAGGCAAAGGGAGCTGTGCTAATAGAAGGCCCTAAATGGTGCGGTAAGACCACTACGGCAGAAGAAATTGCAGCCAGCAAAATTTTATTGGCTCGAACTGATGTGAAGAATAACTTCAAGAGCCTATTAGAAATAGATACCGATGCAGCATTGTCAGGAGATACACCAATGCTTATTGACGAATGGCAGACTGTACCTAAATTATGGGATGCCGTAAGATATACTGTTGACCATCGCCGTAAAATGGGACAATTCATTTTAACAGGCTCTGCTGTTCCAGACAAGGAGGCAGAAAAGGAAAGAGAA
>JAQXTH010000027.1 GCA_029219385.1 Prevotellaceae bacterium
ATATGTTGTTTTGTGTCACCCCTCGGGGATTAATACATTATGCCGTGCCCCTCGGGGCTTAACAAATTGACACTCAACCCCGTAGGGGTTTAATAGATTAGGGTGGGGGCTTGCCCCCACCGTAGAACCGACTACCCCACCCCCTCGCCCCGGTAGGGGGCGAATACAACATCTTCACGCCTTTGCGACACGGAATTGCCTCGTAAGCACTATTTTGCACGAAAGAAATTTTTTATATAAGCTATTGACACGAAAAGTTGAATATCTGATAAAAATTCATTTTTATAGATCTTTGAAGCCTTTAGAATTGATATGAGAAAAGGAAATAACTTAACTTTGCACATATAAACATTATAAAATTTATCTCCATGAAAAGACTTTTTCTCTTTCTTCTTGCCCTTGTCGGACTATGTCTGCACGTTCCGACCACGGCAACAAACACAAGTGCCGGCGACGAAGTCGCCGTGACCCCTACTCTACCCGAGAGTGGAAAGTATTATTTTATTGTTTCGCAATACACGGCCCACCCAACCAAGAAGGCTGAAATTCGCTCTGTCTATATCGACCCATCTGTCGATGGAAGCAGACTTCGCAACCATGAATACGACCCTGCGAACCCCTCCATGCAAGATTTGTTCTTGATTGAAAAAACAAGCGAGGGAATATACACCATGCAACACTACAACACCGGCAAATATGCCGGAAGTGCAAGTAGTACCAACGGTTATTCTGCTTCGCCGGTAAATCTCTATGTTCAAGAAGGCTCATTTTCTTCGGGTGGCACTACGGTGAATGGATTTTATATCTCAACTCTTGACCCCTCTGAGGCAAACAATAAATGTTGGAGCACATATACCGGCACCCTCAATTGGATAGATGCTCAATATGCATCAGGCTGGCGCAGTCTTTATCAATTTGTAGAAGCTCCCGGTTCTTTTACAAATAAAATATCGGCAGCTGAAGGCATTGCCGCCCTTCAAGCAAAATACGACGAAATACTCGCCATATACAACAACATGACCTCTCCCACTTACTACGACGCTGCATTTACGGAAGAAATGCGCACCAACCTGCTTAACAAGCTCAACGAAGCAGCCGAGGCTATCAAAAATGCTCCATCGGGCGAGAACTCATACTACACAAACCTTGCCACCGAATTGCAAACAACCTACGAGGCTCATCCTTTTGTAGAGGGTGGAAAACAATTCTGGCCTTTAACAATCGACTCGATTGCCGACGGGCGTACTCTGATTATAGAAACGGCCTGCACCGGTTATCGCAACAAATTTGTCGTGGCCTATCCCGACCGCAACAATAATACCTCTGTGATGATTAACGACGAGGGAAAAGAAAACGCCACAATATGGCAACTCGTGGCAACAGGTGAAAACGATGCTATTTATACCGACAAACCCACCTACTATCTGAAAGACAAGGCCTCGGGCAAATATTATGGCGCCACCTCGCTCACCTCAATAAATGAGGGTGACAAACGCATGGTAGACAACACAGATATGGCCTATCCGTTTTGTTTCCTCACCAAACAGGATATTATAGACAAAGAGGGAACTACGCCCAATCTATATGGCTGTGAAAACCCCGTCTTCATTCACCACTCCAACAGCGACGGCACGTGGTTTCGCCTCTCGCGCTTTGGTGGTTACACGCAAATGTATTACATCAGTTCCTCCTTTTATCCCAAAAACGCACAATGGTACACATGGCTTATCTACAGTGGAGAAAGTGACTTTAACATATCTTCAGAACTGTCGCAAACTCTCGAAGAAGTGGCAGGCATCAGCGCAGATTTTATCGGCACAGACCCCGGCTATTATCCCGAGGAAGTGTTGACACCTTTCTTAAACGCCAAAAATGCAGCCCTTGCCATCACTCCCGAAAACTCACGCCAAGAGTATCGCGATGCCATTGACAATCTTAAAACCACTTATTCCGCCGCTGCTGTTGCAGAACCCAACGCCATAACCGACGGCTATTATTATATTCGCAGTGCATGGCAAAGCAAAAGCAGTCTAAACCTTGCCGCTTACGACATCAACAACGGAAGCAACAACCTTGGTTGGCACACCTTAGACCCCAACAGCCTCTACGACATCTTTGAAATAAAAAAGATTGAAGATGGCAAATATTCCGTGCAAAACCTCGGCAGCAAACTCTATGTAAACAAACAAGAGAACAACTATGTTAGCATGAGCGAGACTCTGCCCACTGACTATTATCAAATCTTCACTTACAAGGAAAATGCCTGCTTCCAATGGAGAGACAATAGTTCCACCTTTACATATTATATAAAGGAATTTGATAATAAAGGTGAGATTGGTCGCTACTACTCTCAAGCCGATGCATATGCCTTTGACCGCTGGCGTCTCAACAAAGTGTCTCAAGAGTTTGTTGAAGCACTTATCAACGGCATTTCGTTTAACCTCAACGAAGGTGAACTCGTTGCAACGGGCAACAACATCTCTATCGATAATATCACCAATGCACTTAATGACAATCCTGCCACCACCGTTTTGGACCTCAGCAGTGCGACCATAAATTCGGAGATTACGGCAGAACAACTCAGCGCAACACTCAAAGGCAATCAGATTGTCGTTTTGCCAAACGGTTCGGCTCTCAGTGGCAAAAATCTTATCGCAAACGGCACCTGCAATAACCTCGTGTTGACCGACAAGGCTGAGTTCGCTCCCGGCACTTCGTTCACTGCCACCAACGCAACCTATCAGAAGTATGGTCTCGACGGTTCGGGCTGGTATAGCGTTGTGTTGCCCTATGACGTGACAGTACCCTCAGGCATGAAGGTGCTCAACAATGCCGTGGTTTCAGAAAACACGATTAAATTCGACGCTGTGGCAGAGGGTGCCACCATCAGTGCCAACACCCCATTCCTCTATAAGACTGCCGACAACAGCGTGGCATTCAGCGCAACAGGTGCTACCATCGATGCCATCGCCGGCACAAGTGGAGACTTGAAAGGAACCTACACCCTCATAGCCGCAGGCGACGCAACAGGCAAGTTGATCCTCAACTCCGACGGTTCGGCATTTGCCAGAGCAACCGCCCTCGCCTCCATTCCGGCATTCCGTGCATACCTTGAAGGCACCGGATTGAGCGGTTCAAACACATTTGCTATCGTGATTGACGACGAGTTGACCGGTGTAGCCGACGCAGCAACGCTCAACGGACAGGGTTCACCCGTAGATGTCTACACCACCGACGGAACTCTCGTGCGCTCACAGGTTGACCCGCTCACCGCATTGCAGGGATTGCCCAAAGGCACATACATTGTTAATGGTAAAACGTATAAAAAATAACACACTAACTATGAAGAAACAATATATTGCGCCTTGTTTTGAGGCTATCGAAATAAAACCCGCCCAAATAATGGCGGCGAGCGTGTCAATTTCGGGCGAAACCGACAACGAAGCCCGCTCCAAACAGTTCTGGGGTTCCTCTATCTTCGATGAAAAAGAGGAAGAAGAGGATAACAACAACAGTTGGTATTAAACCCGATAAATAATCATCGGAACAAGGTTTAAAATCCTTTTCTCGATATAAAACCGAAATACCGGCCACAATTCATTTCCTGAATTGTGGCCGGTTTTGTTTTGTCCGGGTTGGTGGTGGCCATGTCCATAGGGGCAAGCCCCTACACTATTCTATGTCGCCCCTTTCAGAGCTTAACGTGTTCATTCTTGTTGTGTTGTTGTATTTAATATGTTGTTTTGTGTCACCCCTCGGGGATTAATACATTATGCCGTGCCCCTCGGGGCTTAACAAATTGACACTCAACCCCGTAGGGGTTTAATAGATTAGGGTGGGGGCTTGCCCCCACCTTAGAAGAGACTACCCCACCCCCTCGCCCCGGTAGGGGGCGAATATTTTTTTTGCCGACAACCAAATATCGAAACAAATAATGAGCAATTTGGGATAAAATAACGAAAAAACAATTTTTCGATATAAAACAACATTATTTTAAATAAATTTTTATATCTTTGCATTTCACATCTAAACCTAAAATAGGAATATGAAACTCAGCAACCACACAACAGAATTTTTCAGCCTCGCGACAACAATATGCGTTGCCGCCACAGCATTCTTATCGACTGCGCAGGTGTGGTGTTGACATATATAATACTTCGCTGAACTTACAACTAAAAAATTATACAAATGAAACTAACACTTAAATTCTTATTCTCCACCCTATTACTATTGGTAATGGGCGCAACGGCAAAAGCAGCCGTGGGAGACGCACTGACAGCCGTCAGCGAGATTAGCAACACAAAATGCTATACAATCTCGACCACACGCGGCAATTTGGTAATCAACACGGCAGGAACAGCAGCCGCATCAAGTCACAAAATCAACGGTACCGTTGTAAATGATGATGCCAGCACCGACGAAGCCTATGGACAGTGGGCTTTGCTCACCTTTAACGGACAGAGTTATTATCTCTTTAACGTGGGTTTGAAGAAATTTCTCTGCGCCGACAACACGCTCAGCAACGACTACAAAACCGCTATCACGATAGAGGCTCACGGTAGTCAGTCGGGAAATTACAGATTCAAGTTGATTGGCAACTCAAACTGGTTGAACAACAACAACAACGGTGGTGTATATTTTGATTCACACAAGGGTGAAGACGACGGCAACAGGGTTCAAATCGCTGAAGCCGGTGATTTCGACCCCACATATTTCAACACAAAATATACTATCACTTACAATTATAAGATCAACGGAGAAACTGTATTCAGCGAACCTTTTATCACATATCTCGGCCAGACCTTTCCCACACCGACCAAACCTTCGTATGTAGAAAACTCCACTCCCGGAGGAACTATAACTGCAAGTTGCAACGGCCAAACCTACGACATCGAATGCACAACCTCTCTCCCCTTTAAATTTTATCCTGAAGGCACTGCATGGGGAAGCATATCGTATTGGAATTTCTTGAAACTCCATGGACTATATGCCTCCTACGACCCTGACAATTATCCCAATTTCTGTCCAATTTCAAGCACAAACGAGGAAGCGAAAAAAGAAAACAACGCTTTTGCCTTTATCGGCGACCCATATAACGGTTTCCGCATTGTGAACCGCTATGCCGGCGAAAACTATACTCTCTCCAACACCAACAACCCTTGGGACGGCAACGAAGGTGGCAGCACATACGCCTTTATGAAAGAACGCAATTCGCTGACACTCGGCAGCGCACAAGGCAACGACGTGGAGAGATTTTTCGTGAGCAAAGTAAACGCCACAACATTTTATCTGCAAATTAAAACATACGACGGCGCACCAAAAGCATTTGTAG
This sequence comes from Prevotellaceae bacterium, assembly GCA_029219385.1. Taxonomy (GTDB): domain Bacteria; phylum Bacteroidota; class Bacteroidia; order Bacteroidales; family Bacteroidaceae; genus UBA6382. The sequence goes on from JAQXTH010000027.1 coordinate 5,333, forward strand.
AGATGAACGACCGCAACAATGGCACAAACCATTTCTTATCCTATTGGACAGGTGGTAATGGCAGTGGCTCATACGTCACCATAGAAGAAACAGCGTTTGACCTCGTACAGACAACCATCACATGGAACATTCTCGACGACTCTGACAACATAGTCGCCACCGAGACACTCGAGAACTGTGTGCAAGGCAACCAATATACCACCAAATATACAAAAAACATCGGTGCCACAATCGCAAACCCCACAGTGACCGCCGGTCTTGAAGACCAGACCATCAACACTCACTACACCTTGGATGGCAGCGTGATCAAGATCAGTCCCAACAAGGAGAATGTGACATGGTATAAGATGAAAATTGAGAAAAATTCGGGACTATATCCAACTTTCTACGGAAACGAAACTATCACAGACTCCGGCACAGAGCCAACAGAATTGAGCATGAGAAACTGTTTCGCTTTTGTTGGAACACCGTTTGGTTTCAAACTCTATAATAAATTTGCAGGTCTCGACACTCCTTTTGGCACAGATATCAGCAATGGCCTCCTCTCAATAACAACAGACGAGAATGCCGCTACCTTGGTGGCAGAATATAGTCCCAACGATGGTTTCACTGACAAAGTGATGATTCGCAATGTGAGATTTGAAACAGCTTACTTCAACGACAATAGTGGCACATTAGGTTTTTGGAATTCCGGATATAACCGTAGCGATAAAGGTTCATTCTTTGAATTTACAGAAGTGTCAAACAGCGAATTAGATCAACTCGTAGTACTAAACTACAACTACAAAAACGGCGAAGATTTGTGGTACACTCAGAAAGTAGAGGCCTCTTTGGGTGCTTCTCTGCCCTCAGCAATGACAATGCCCTATGGAGTGACCGCCTCTTCCACACCCTCGGGCACCGTCACTGCCGGCACAACAGATTATGACATTCCCGTGACCTATAACCAAGGAAATTCGGGCATGAAATTCTTTAACAACATAGACGAAGTCGACACATGGTATAACTGGAGCAAAAGAAATGCATGGTTCAATCAAACAACCGCGTATGTATATTATATAAAAGATGCAGAATCTTATGACTTTAATAGTACAGCCGAACTTGACAACGCCTATTTGTGGGCAGCCATAGGCAATCCTTTCCAATTTAAGATTGTGAACCGCATGACGGGCTTTGACTACTATCTCGACAACCCGAATATCGCAATCGGTGATGGCAATACCCCGACCATGAAACAAACTGCCGGTCAAGACTATTTTCTCTACGACTGCACGGGCGGTGCATGGGGTGATTATTGTTTCCAAGTGTTGAACACAGGAACTAACACTGCACTAAACGGAAACGGAACACTTAACTATTGGGTTGCAAACAACACCCTTGGTGACAATGGCTCGCAAATGAGATGGACGGCGGTCGACATGGCAGAAGTGCGCAAAAAGGCCGTGGTAAAGGAACTTGACGACCTCATTCAGGGTCAGGTCTACACAATCACTGCCGGCGGAACACGCGGAGCATTTGTCTACACCGAAAACGGATTGAGTTCTACATTCAAACTAAGCATAGATGTAGACGAATCGTCAGATAACCAACGTTTCCTCTTTGTGGAAAAAGGTGGCACACATTATTTATATAGCATTGGAGCCGGTAAATTCATCAACATCACAGGACGAGACGAAAACAACAACCGCGCAATTGCCATAGACGGCAGACCGGCCAACACTTCTTTGCAGTTGCTCAAAAGCAGAAACGGCGGCAGTCGAATAACCAACCCGACGATTTTGTCAATTGACGGTCATCATGTGGGTATTTCGAACGGGTTCACTCCCGCTGTAATCACACACTACAATGATTTAACAGACGAAGGCAATGCTCTTTGCATTAAGCCGGTATATGGTGTCACTATTGATGACATGGCACCGATAATGACCCTCTTTGCTAACTGGACAGGACTTGAAATTGCCATTGCCGATGCAGAAACCCCCGAAGTAAATATGATTGGCACCGGTTTTGGCAAATACACCGCCGACGAAACATTCTACACGTCTCTTGAAAACGCAAAAGACTTGTTGGCAGCCACACCGCGCGTTGCAGATGAAACAACTGTTGACAATGCAATTGCCTCCATTGCCCTGAGCAACCTCAGCCTCAATATGCCGGCAAACGGCACACTGCTCCACATCAAGGATGCCGACAATAACTATATGACTTGCAACAACACCTCGGGCAACCGCATTGCTTTTGACGCTACAAAAGATGTCAATACAATCTTCTGCTACACCGGCTCGGCTCTCGTGGCTTACACCACCGGATTTTACGCAAGCCGTTCGAGCAACTTCCCCTACCACATGACGGGAGTGACGACCGAAAGTGATGGCACACTGTATCACATACACGCCTCTCCGCTCACTCGCGGAAAATATCTCATCTCGTTTGGCGGAGACACACGCTTTATGTACAAAGGAGCAGATGCAGGAGATTTCAACGGTGGTCCGACCACTGTAAACAACACGAACTATGAGTTCACCCTCGAAGAGACTGAAAGCATTCCCGTCTCAATCAGCGCAGCAGGCTTGGCAACACTCTATTCACCCATGGCACTCACCATTCCCGAAGGTGTAAAAGCATACGTGGGAGATTACAACAGCGAAAACTCAACAGTGGTGCTCAATGCCCTCGAAGGAGTGATTCCTGCCAACACGGGCGTGATAATCGAGGGTGCGGAAGGTTCCTACGACTTCAACACCACGACAACCGCCACCACCGCCACAAGTTGTCTCACCGGTAGCGTGCCTGCCATTGCAACACCTGCGACCGGTGTCTACACCCTGCAGAAGGTCAACACAAAACTCGGTCTATATAAATATACCGGTGCCAACCTCGGTGCATTTAAGGCCTACTTCCAGACCTCGGGTGGCAGCAACGGCTTCAGTCTTATTGTGAACGACGACGACCTCACCGGTGTTGACAGCCTCACACCCAACACCTCTGCCGACAATATCTATCGTGACCTGCAAGGCAATATCGTGCTATATCCGCAGAAGAATCAAATCTATATTCTCAACGGCAAAAAGGTCTTGAAACAATAGTATTAACATCACTAAAAGAATGTTTTCGTTAAGCCAAATGAGCAGAGCCAAGCTTGCTTGTGCTATGCCATGGCGAGAAAACGCAACTAAAAGAACTAAAATTATGAAAAAAACATATATCTGTCCGAAAATGGACATCGTGATGCTCCAAACCAAGGCCACATATTGCGTAGGTTCGCTCCATGTGGGCGGAGAATCGGAGTCGGGAGCGGAACAGCTCTCAAAAAAATTCTGGGGCAATACTGCCTTTGACGAAGAAGAGGAAAGCGAAGAGAACTCTTCATGGTATTAAACCCGATAAATAATCATCGGAACAAGGTTTAAAATCCTTTTCTCGATATAAACCGAAAAACCGGCCACAATTCATTTCCAGAATTGTGGTCGGTTTTGTTTTGTCCAGGTTGGTGGAGGTTGCCTTGTCCATAGGGGCAAGCCCCTATGCTGTTCTATGTCGCCACTTTCAGGGCTTAACAAACTGGCACTCAACCCCGTAGGGGTTTAATAGATTAGGGTGGGGGCTTGCCCCCACCGTAGAAGCTACTACCCTCCCCCCCGCCCCTGTAGGGGGCGAATAACTTTTTGTCGACAACCAAATTATGGATATTGTTATATCGCCCTTTCAGTGCTTGGGTTGGTGGTGACCCTGTCCATAGGGACACCCCCCTGCCGTTAAAGGATAAAGAGAGTTAAAGAGAAAGCGTTTCTTGACAAAGTACACATTTTGTCGACCAAACATTACAAAACGACACATTAAAGCCTCTATTCACGTCATTTTGTCACGTTTTTCGTCTAAAAAACTTAAAAATGAAAGATTTTCGGGCTTTCGTATGTAATTTTGCAAAAAAAGCAGTACTTTTGTAATCGAAAACTAAACCAACAGACCACGACAACAATGTCAACAATAAAATTCACAAAAATGCACGGAGCAGGCAACGACTACATTTATGTCAACGCCATGAAATATCCACTCTCAAATCCGGAGCAACTCGCCATTTCGTGGAGCGACCGCCACAAAGGAATAGGTAGCGATGGACTGATAATGATAGATCGCTCGAAGATAGCCGACTTCAAAATGAGAATGTTTAATAATGATGGTAGCGAAGGCATTATGTGTGGAAACGGAGTGAGATGTATAGGCAAATATGTCTACGACCACCGACTAACGACCTCAACTACCGTGACTTTAGAGACGTTGGGTGGCATAAAGATTCTGAAATTGTTTGTTGGTAGCAACAATCTGGTGGAAAAGGTCAGAGTTGACATGGGAAAGCCTATATTGGCCGACAAAAACCAATTGGCAAACAACAATGGCGCAATGAAAATGGGCATTGTGAGTGTAGGCGGAAAAGATTATACCGGCACATTTGTCTCGATGGGCAACCCTCACTTTGTGATTTTCACAGACAACATTGATGACATTGACCTTGCCAAAGAGGGTAGCAAATTAGAGAGACACCCCATGTTTCCGCAACGCTGCAACATAGAATTTGCCGAGCAAAGACCGGGAAACGTGTTTCGCACCAGAGTGTGGGAACGTGGCACCGGCATCACACAAGCCTGTGGCACAGGAGCGTGTGCCACAGCCGTGGCCGCCATCGTAAACTCAAAGGCAAACGATCGCGCCACAATAGCCATGGACGGTGGTGACCTCGAAATTGAATGGAACGGAAACGACAACCTCTTCATGACCGGCCCTGCCGCAACAGTTTTTGAAGGCGAAATAGAAATCTAAACATTATATATATTTAGTCAAACACAGACTATGACAAAAGTAAATGATAATTTTCTGAAACTGCAAAAGAGTTATCTCTTTGTGGCCATTGCCCAAAAGGTGAAGGCATTCAAAGAGGCAAATCCCAGCGCCAAAGTGATAAGTCTTGGTATTGGCGATGTGACGCAACCTCTCGCACCGGCTGTGATAGAAGCCATGCACAAAGCCGTGGACGAAATGACAGACACCAAGACCTTTCGCGGCTACGGACCCGAACACGGCTACGCTTTTCTGCAAGATGCAATAATAGCCAACGACTTTAAACCGCGTGGCATAGAACTGACACGCGATGAAATATTTGTGAACGATGGTGCCAAAAGCGACACCGGCAACATAGGCGACATTTTGGGAAAAGACAACACAATCTGCGTGACCGACCCGATTTATCCCGTCTATATTGATTCAAACGTGATGAGCGGACGTGCCGGCGAGATTGTCAACGGCCTATGGAGCAACGTGAGCTACATGCCATGCAACGCCGAAAACAACTTCACACCAGAAATTCCCGACCACAAGACAGACATCATATATCTGTGTTACCCCAACAATCCCACCGGCACCGTGATAACACGCGAGCGACTTGCCGAATGGGTGGAATATGCCTTGAGACATAATAGCATAATTATGTATGATGCCGCCTATGAGGCATACATACAAGATGAGACCATTCCCCACTCCATCTATGAAATTGAGGGGGCAAAGAAATGTGCCATTGAGTTTCACAGTTATTCCAAGACGGCAGGCTTCACCGGCGTGAGATGTGGATATACCGTGGTGCCCAAAGAGCTTAAAGCCATTGCAGCCGATGGTAGCGAAGTGGAACTGAACGGTCTGTGGGAACGCAGACAAAGCACAAAATTCAACGGCACAAGTTATATCACCCAGCGCGGAGCAGAAGCGATCTACACGCCCGAAGGCAAGAAACAGGTGAAAGCAACCATTGACTACTATATGGCAAACGCCAAGACCATGCGGCAAACACTCACCGGCCTCGGCCTGAAAGTTTTTGGAGGAGAAAACGCACCCTACATCTGGTTTAAGACCCCCGGGGGGATGAGCAGTTGGGAAATGTTTGACAAAATGCTCAACGAAGCTCACCTTGTATGCACCCCCGGCGTAGGCTTCGGTCCGAGCGGCGAGGGATATATACGACTCACGGCCTTTGGACAGCACGAAGATTGTCTCGAAGCAATGGAACGAATAAAGAAAATAATAAAATTATAAACTATAACATCTACCATTATGGCAAGACTAAGATTTAACGTAGTAGAAGAAGCCTTTAAGAAAAAGGCTGTGGAAGTGAAGACACCGACAGAACGTCCTTCGGAATATTTTGGGAAATATGTCTTCAACAAAGAGAAAATGTTTAAGTATCTTCCGCTAAAGACCTACAACAAATTGTGTGACGCTATAGAAAACGGCACACGCCTCGAACTCTCCGTGGCCGACGAAATAGCACAGGGCATGAAGAAATGGGCAGAGCAATTTGGCGTGACCCACATCACCCACTGGTTTCAACCGCTCACCGAGGGTACAGCCGAAAAACACGATGCCTTTATCGAACACGACTTTAAAGGCGGTATGATAGAAGAGTTTAGCGGCAAATCACTCATACAGCAAGAACCCGATGCCTCAAGTTTCCCATCGGGCGGTATACGCTCCACTTTTGAGGCTCGCGGGTACAGCGCGTGGGATCCCGCCTCTCCGGTGTTTGTGATTGGCGACACACTGATGATACCCACCGTGTTTATCAGTTACACCGGCGAAGCCCTCGACTATAAGGCTCCTCTAAAAAAAGCCCTCGCCGCCGTAGACAAGGCTGCCACCGCCGTATGTAAGTATTTCGACGAAAATGTTACCAAGGTGACAGCCAACCTCGGTTGGGAACAAGAATACTTCCTCGTTGACGAAGGCCTCTATTCGGCTCGCCCCGACCTATTGCTCACAGGTCGCACACTCGCCGGACATGACTCGGCAAAAAACCAGCAAATGGAAGACCACTACTTTGGCGCAATACCCGAACGTGTGGCAGAGTTTATGAAAGACCTTGAAATTCAGGCTCTCGAACTCGGCATTCCCTGCAAGACACGCCACAACGAGGTTGCACCCAACCAATTTGAGTTGGCTCCCATCTACGAAGAGTGTAACCTGGCCGTTGACCACAATATGCTCATCATGAGCCTCATGCGCAAGATTGCACGCAAGCACGGCTTCCGCTGCCTGCTTCACGAGAAACCTTTTGCCGGCATCAACGGCTCGGGCAAACACGCCAACTGGTCGCTCTCAACCAACACGGGAGTGGTGCTCCACGCCCTTGGCAAAACGCCCGAAGACAACCTGCGCTTCCTCACCTTTGCCGTAGAAACCCTTATGGCAGTCTATAAACACAACGGACTGCTCAAAGCCTCCATCATGAGCGCAACCAACCAACACCGCCTCGGAGCAAACGAAGCACCCCCCGCAATTATCTCTTCATTCCTTGGCAAACAGATTTCAAGCGTGTTCGACAAGATAGAGAACTCCACCACCGAAGAACTTATTGCCATAAAGGGGGCTGAGGCTCTGAGTCTCGACATTCCACAAATTCCCGACCTCAAAATCGACAATACCGACCGCAACCGCACATCGCCATTTGCATTCACAGGCAACCGCTTTGAGTTCCGTGCCGTTGGCTCACAGGCAAACTGTGCCGAGGCAATGACCGTGCTCAACACCGCTGTGGCCGAAGCCCTCACAAACTTCAAGTCACGCGTGGACGAACTCATAGCCGCCGGCAGCGACAAGGTGAGTGCAATCATCAAGGTGTTGCGCGAAGACATCAAGACCTGCAAACCGATACGCTTTGAGGGCAACGGCTATTCTGACGAATGGAAAGCCGAAGCTGCAAAACGCGGTCTCGACTGCGAAACTTCATGCCCCGTGATCTTCGACCGCTATCTCGACCCCGAAAGTATCAAGATGTTTGAAGACATGAAAGTGATGACCGAACTCGAACTGAAAGCCCGCAATGAAATTAAGTGGGACACTTTCACCAAGAAGATACAAATCGAGGCCCGCACTTTTGGTGATATGGCGATGAACCAGATTATACCCGTGGCTGCTAAATATCAGAGCACTTTGATTGACAACGTGAGCAAGGTTGCCTCGACATTCACAAAAGAAGAAGCCGACGAACTCAATGCCGACAACATGAGCATTATTCGCCAGATTTCTGCCCACACTCGCTTTATCATCGAAAATGTGGAAGCCATGATAGAGGCTCGCAAAGTGGCCAACAAAATCGAGAGCGAAAGAGAAAAAGCCGTGCAGTATCACGACACCGTGCAGCCTTATCTCGACTCCATACGCTATCACGCTGACAAACTCGAACTGATTGTCGAAGACGAACTCTGGGTATTGCCCAAATATCGCGAATTGCTCTTCATACGCTAATCGGTCTGTCTATAAACACAAAATGCCCGAGCAGAAAATTCCTGCCCGGGCATTTTGTGTATAAAGAAAGTCACTCTGTTATTATCTCATCTCTCCACAACTTGTGGAAAAAATCAGAGACATAGAGCAATTCTACCCCACTCACACAACGATTGATTTTATCACGCGAAACCATAATACAACGAGCATGGGGAAACTCATCTTTAAAATCTTTAAAATTAGCAAGGTGACGATTGTGAATTTCATCAGCCGACTTGATTTCAATTCCAATTTCTGCTTCGCCTATCACTACATCTATTTCTTTGTTGGAATATGTATGCCAAAAACTCATCTGCTTTTCGCTATGGCGATAGCTCAGATATGCACGAATTTCCTGCACAATCAAATGTTCGAAGGCATGTCCATATTCCACAGTGCCGGCAGAAAGAGAACGTCTGTTCATCAGATAATTATAAACACCGACATCAAAATAATAGAATTTGGGGGCTGACGATACTTTGCGCTTTATTGTCTTGGTATAGGGCGGTAGCATATATCCAATCAATGTGTCGACCAAAATAGAGAAATATTCCTTCACCGTCTTGGCACTCACCCCACAATCTGACGCAATATTGGTGTAGTTTAAAATTTCACCACTCGACAACGCGGCAATGTTCATAAAACGATGAAACACCGAAACATTGCGCGTCAATGCCTCTTCCATTATCTCCTCTTTTAAATATACATCAATATAGCCCGACAACAGCCTACGAGGATTTGCGGCAAGATAATGAGGTGGCAACATGCCATAAAGCAAAGCTTTGTCTAAATCAAAATCTTTGATTTCTTCACTCACAAAAGGATAAAGATAGCAGGGAAAAGCACGACCTCCGAGCGTGTTGTATCCTTTGCGCTTCAACTTGCGCGCACTGCTGCCACACAACACAAATCGCAAGTCTTTTTGATGAATCAAACGATGAACTTCGTTAAGCAACTCGGGTATCTCAGAAATCTCGTCGATAACAACCACTGTTTTGGATGGTTTATCGCTCAACATTTCGTAAAGCAAGGATGTATTGCCAAGCAAGCGACGCTTCAATTCACCATTGAGCAAATCCAAATAGACAGCCCCCTTAAAGGTATCTTCCAAAAGAGTGCTCTTGCCCGTTTGACGTGCTCCGAAAAGAAACACACTGCCGTCTAAAACATCTTGATAAATATCGTATATTCGTTGTATCATATTATAACAAAATTATCACTCAAATATCGGAAAATCGGGAGTGACACTTCGGATTTTCTTGAAAAATCGGGAGTAGCACTTCGGATTTTCTCGGAAAATCCGAAGCAAAGGTAATAATAAAGTTTTAATAAACAAGATTTTAAGCAATTTTTAATGAAAACAAGGCTGTTTTGCATAATGACGACACTCTTTGGCCAAAAAACACACCGCAAATAGCCGCCAAAAAGCCACGCGAAAAACATTTAAATAATACTTGCGTCAGTCATTTCCATTGATAATAATATTATAGAGCACAACAACATCAGACGACGAAACACTGCCATCACCATCAACATCAGAAAAATATGCAGAAACAACATCACCACCGGTGGAAATATGATTAAAAACCATAACAACATCAGAGGAATTGATAGTTTCATCTCCATTTGTGTCGCCCTTGTTGCGGTCTTGCGCCACATTGAGAAACTCCTTCCACCCGGCTGCCGATTTATATGCCTCAAGACTGCCGCGCGGCACAACGAGAAGAGCATTGTCGTAGACATCGCGAGTGAAAGCATTGTCGAGAGTAGCGGGAGTGGGGTTGCCACACACCACGAGTTTGATATTCCAACAAGCGTCAAAAGCCATGCTGCCGATATTTATCATGTCCTTGCCAAACGTCACAGTCTTGAGAGCGTCACAACTGTAAAAAGCCATCTGACCAATGGTGTGCATATCGGGCGGACAGTCAAAGCGCGTCAACTTTAAGCAACCGCGAAAAGCCCCCACACCGACTTCCTTTAGGTTGGCATCGGTGACAATCTCCTCTAAATCAGTGCACCAACGAAAAGCCGCGTCGCCTATCAATCTTAAATGGGGCGGACACTCAAAACGCTTCAACTTTGAACCCTCAAAAGCACTGCTCTCGATGAAATGAATGCCTTCAGACAATTCAATCGATTGAAGCGCACTATAAGAAAATGCCTGAGAACCAATCTCTTCTACATAGTAATTGCAAATGCCGCGAGAAACATTATAGGGAATGGAAACAGTAGTCAATCCCGGCTCAAGCAACTTCTGCACAATAGCATAATCCCTGAGCGACGACGACTTGATGCCATAACGTATGGGGCCGGAGTCAAAAAACGGAAGATTATCGTTTTGGGCAACACCACACAACGACACCGCAAAAAACAACACAAAACAAATCTTGCGAAGAAACATTGACATATTGTGATATTTTTATAATGCAAATTTAACAAAACTATTCGACAATATGCAATGGCAATAAATATTTATTATTAAAAAGGAATTAAAGTCGTGTTAAAAAAGCCTACAACACCCATGCAAGCCGAAAAAAATCATATATTTGCAATCAAAAGTATTTTATCATGACAAAAAAATTATATCGCTCAGTGACAATGCGCGCCCTCAGCACAATGCTTATCGGTGCCCTCATTATAGTTTTCCCAACCAACACCACGCAGTATATGGTGATGACAATAGGAGTGTTGTTTGCTGTGCCGGGCTTATTGTCAATCATCTCATATTTGAGGCAACACAAGAAAATCACCGATACAAAAAATATTGGCAACAACACTGACAACAACAAAAAAACAAGTGCCAAAACCACTGCGATGTTTCCGCTGATAGGATTGGGCAGTGTGTTGTTTGGGCTGATTTTGCTATTTTTCCCCGGTGTGTTTCAAAAAGCACTCTTCTATCTGCTCGGCTTGTTTTTGGTTGTGGCCGGCATTGCACAGATTTTCAGCCTGTTCAGACTGTCGAAGGCCTATAAAATAAGTTTCGTGCCATTTATAATATCAATGCTCATCACTCTTGCCGGAGCAGGCGTGGCCTTCACCAACTATATTGACAGCACCGACAAAAATGTGACAACTCCCGAGAGCACCGCCACTCCGCTTGCTGCCATTATTTTTGGAGTGGCAAGTATCGTGTATGGAATTGTGGAAATCATCTACGCTCTGTATTTCCGCAATCCCGAACCGAAGGAAACAAAAATGAAACAGGCAATCGAACCTCATTTATCAAACACCGACCAATAATTTCTTTATCATTAAAACAAAAACACCACTCATAGCCATGATTTGCCTCACACTGACACGCCACGGTCAAACCACCGAAAACCAAGAGGGCATTCTGCAAGGACAATCACCCGGCCACCTCAATCAAACAGGCATAGAACAGGCCCAACAACTTGCCACCAAACTTAAAGCAGAAGACTACGACCTGATTATATGTAGTGATTTAGAACGCACGAGACTCACCGCTGAAATCATAAACAAAAGACTTTGTTTGCCAATAGAATATACCCCACTGCTCAGAGAACGCGACTGGGGAGAATATACGGGGCTATATATAAGAGATATAATCATGCCTCCCTCAAAATTTCCACCCTCGGTGGAAAATGCCACTCAATTGGGTGAGCGTGCAAAACACTTTCTCGAATTTCTTTTAGAAAAACATGACAACAAACGACTGCTCGCAGTGGGACACGGGTATTTCAACCGCTGCGTGCAGGCTTTTATCGAACAAAAATCTGTGCGCAAAACTCCCCGATGGGAAAATACGGAACTGCGCATTTTCAACATCACCCCGAAAACAGTAACCCACAACGCACCCACAGATTTTATCGTAAGCGAGAATTAAATCATCAAAATACGACAAAACGTAACCTAACGATTTATTTCCACCCGAATATTTTTAGTAACCATAAATATATCTATTATTATATCGGGGCAGATAAAGTGTGTTTTCATTATTTTTGTGTAATTTTGCGAGAATTTTGAAAAACAGCACTGATATGAAAGCCTGGAAAACCGTAATCTTTATTTTCGCAACCCTTATAGGACTTGCCCTGATATGTTTGTTCTTCCCCAAAGACGGCATAAAAACAGGCGATGCAAATCTTGAGTTTCCCACTCTGACAGAGGCACTCACCCCCGCCCCACAACATGAAACAAAACCCGATAAACCTGCCAGCAAGGCGGTAGATGAAAAAATTGAAGCCCTCCACAATGCAAAGCAAAAAGAGTTTGACAATTTTTGCCACAACTCGTCTACACGCATTTATATGCCGGCCAACAATGAAGCATATCTCGACCCTTTGTTTGAGGCTCTCGACAACGCACGCAACAAACCGGTGCGCATAATGCACTATGGCGACTCACAACTTGAGTGTGACCGCATGACTTCGGCCATACGCGAACATTTTCAAACCTCATTTGGTGGCGGTGGCCAGGGCATGGTGCCTGCCGTGCAACCTATTGCTACCTTCACATTGGGGCAGACTGTCAGTCCGGCATTGAAAAGATTTTGTGCATTTGGCTCATCGGATTTTCGCGCCGGCCACCACCGCTATGGCCCAATGGCAGCCATGTCGAGAGTTGACGGCAGCGCAACATTCACATTCACAAGCCGTGGAGAAAAGAAATTTCCCCACTGTCAGAAGTTTCAAAAAATATCTGTTGTGATAAAAGGCAAAGCAAACATGACCCTCAAAACTTCAGACAGTGTATATACGCTCACGCCCAACATCGCAAACGACTCAACCCTGCGCATCTACAGCACCACAACAGCCCGCCCCACCAACAAAGTTACACTCAACGTGAACGGCAACATGGATATTTACGGCATTTTGCTCGATGGCAAAAACGGTGTGGCAATGGATAATATTCCTATGCGCGGTTGCTCCGGCACAATATTCACCACTATTGACAGAAGCAGTATGGCACCATTTTTCAAGCAACAAAACGTAGGACTGATAATCCTGCAATATGGTGGCAACTCCGTGCCGTATCTCAATGGAGAAAAAAGTATTTCACACTATAAGGAACAAATAAAAAGCCAAATACGCCTGTTCCGCCAAATGGCTCCCAATTCGCGCATACTGTTTATAGGTCCGGCCGATATGTCAACAAGGCGCGGTGGAGTGTTGCAAACATACCCTTGCCTTGAGCAAGTCATTTCTGCCCTTAGAGAAGCCGCCAACGAGGAGGGGGCTGCTTTTTGGGATATGTATAGCGCGATGGGTGGCCACAATTCCATGGTGGAATGGGTCAACGCTCGTCCGCAACTGGCCGGTGGTGACTATATTCATTTTACTCCACTTGGAGCCGAGAAGATGAGCCAAATGCTCTACGACACTTTGCTGCTCTATTATAAATTCTACAGATTTCGCACGGGCAAAGACCCCATAGACATAATTGACACAAACAAATCAACCCACAACGACACGGCCACACAAAAATCGTCTGCACAACAATGATTTGCAACAGACAAATATACCCTCACAGTTATATCATGATCAAACATATCACTCTATTGCTTATTGCAGTGGCAACCTTATTTGGGTTTCCTCAAAAAAATGTTGCACAACGTTATCATCTCGTCAGACGATACATCACAAACGACACGTTGTGTGTGAAAATCGATTCGGCTCGTCTTTTCTTTCCTACCAACCATGAGGGGTTTGAAGTTTTCTATAAAAAACTCGACCGTCAACTGAGACACGCCTCAAATCGCATCAACATACTCCACATAGGGGGTAGTCATGTGCAGGCCGGCACACTCACAAACCGCCTGCGCACCAATCTTTCAAACATCACAGACTCGCTCAACTCTTTCTACACCAAAGCGGCCGACAGAGGCATTATATTTCCCTTTGCCACAATGAAAACCAACTGCCCCACAGACTACACCACTTCAACAACGGGACAATGGAGCGCAAGTCGTTGCATTTCGGCCACCCCCGATGCCGTGTTGGGCCTCAGCGGAGCAGCTATAATTACCACAGACAGCAACGCCACCTTGTCTGTGAAAATCCATGACGAAGCCTATGCTTTTGAGCAAATAAGGGTGTTGGGATATTCCACCTCAAAAGGCACTCACCCCTTGGTCATTGTAGGCAATGACACAATCTATCCGTCGCTGCGTGACCGTCAAAGCGGATTTTTGTTTCACCTGCCCTCACCAACCACTTTTTGTCGGATAGCTTTCAGCAACGTGGGAGAATACAGTCCATTTGTGGTGCGCGGTCTCATACCAATCAGCAAGCGAAACGGCATAACCTACAACGAGTCGGGAATAAACGGTGCTTCGGTTCCCTCTTGGTTGGGGTGCAAAGCTATGAAAGAGGAATTGTCGCTCCTGCCGCCAGACCTCGTGATTTTCGGTATCGGAATAAATGATGCCGCTACAAGCTATGATGGTTTCAGCCCCGAGCAATTCAAAGACAACTACCGAATGTTGATAGAGCGAATACTGACCATAAACCCCAAGGCTGCACTACTCTTCATTACCAACAACGACTGCAACCAGACTATGAGAATACGTCGCCCCAATCTCAACACCCCACGAGTGGAAGAGGCTTTCAAAGAATTGGCTGCCGAATATAATGGTTGCGTTTTTAACCTATACCAAACAATGGGCGGACAAGGGTCGGCCGCCAACTGGGTGAGCCAAGGACTAATGCAAAGCGACCGGGTGCATTTCACCAACGAAGGTTACAATCTTATCGGCGACCTAATCTACAACGCAATAATAAACGATTTTACCGACTATCAACGACACAAACACTAACCAAGAAACCACACAATCCACACAAACATGGAGACAAGCACAAACATTTTTACACTGCTTTGGCAATATATCTTGAGCGTATTTTCTTTTAATCCCGACAGTCCGCTGCTTTTCACCCAATTTCAATTTTGGGCATTCTTTGCTTTGGTGTTCACTTTTTTTGCCTTGTTTAAAAGCAAACCACTCATGCGCAACACCTATCTGTTGTTTGTGAGCCTGCTTTTCTACTACAAGACCAGCGGATTGTTTGTAGGGCTACTGATATTTGTCACATTGTCAGACTTTTTCATAGCAAAGGGCATAAGCCGGGCTAAAGACAAGGGGCGATTGCTGAAGTCAAGGTTGCTTTTGTGTCTTAGCATAATGATAGACCTCTCCATACTGTGTTATTTCAAATATGCCTATTTCTTTGCCGATTTTGTCAACAATATTATCGGCACCAACATAGAAGTGACCAACGTGATGGCAAGTTTCGGAAACACACTAACCGGCACAAATTTCTTTTGTGTGGACAACATTATTTTGCCCGTGGGTATCTCATTTTACACCTTTCAGATTATTTCCTACACTTGCGATGTATATAAAGGACTCGTGAAACCAGTGAGAAACATTTTTGATTTTGGTTTTTATGTAAGTTTCTTTCCACAACTCGTGGCCGGCCCCATCGTGAAAGCAAGCGACTTTATTCCACAACTGTATCGCAAATACAATCTCAGCCGAATGCAATTTGGCATTGCGGTGTTTTGGATTATCAACGGTTTGCTAAAAAAGATTATCCTGAGCGACTATCTTGCAGTGAATTTCATCGACCGTGTGTTTGACAACCCTCATCTCTTCACTGGATTTGAAAACCTCGCAGCCTTGTTTCTCTACTCCCTGCAAGTATATGCCGACTTTTCGGGCTACACCGATATAGCCATAGGTCTGTCGTTGCTCATGGGCTTCCACCTGCCCGCCAACTTTAACTCGCCCTATAAGGCACCCAACTGCTCAAATTTCTGGAAACGCTGGCACATATCACTTTCGCGCTGGTTGCAAACATATCTATATATTCCGCTCGGAGGAAACAGAAACACCACATTCGGCACATATTTTTGGATTGTGTTTATGACCACAGCCGCCCTCGTGTTGTGTGGCAACGGCTGGATTGCACTCGGTGTAGCAGTTATTGCCTCAATGGTTGCTTTTACCGCTTTACGCTATCCTGAAAAACGAAAGAAAATATATGCCAACCTCAACAGCATGATTACCATGTTGCTGGGTGGTCTGTGGCATGGAGCAAGCCTCAACTTCATCATTTGGGGAGGACTGAACGGTGTCGGCATGGTGGTGTTTAAGTTTTGGCGTGATATGTCAACACTTGTCAGGGCGCTGGTGTCTACACTGACGCTTGAACTACTCACCATTATCGACATACTTATCGGTGGTCCGCTCTGTAACATACTAA
Source organism: Prevotellaceae bacterium (assembly GCA_029219385.1). Taxonomy (GTDB): domain Bacteria; phylum Bacteroidota; class Bacteroidia; order Bacteroidales; family Bacteroidaceae; genus UBA6382. Next base: position 21,868 of record JAQXTH010000027.1, read on the forward strand.
TAGTATTCATGCTCTTTATAACTGTGGGAGCATGGATAAGATATATATATTCACTCACCGGTGCAACAAAAAAATTCGGCTGGCTTGAACATGGCTGGAGTGTCTTAATAACCTTTGTGTTCATAACATTCACCCGATTATTTTTCCGAAGTGGTTCTAACCTCGACCCTGCAGTGGCAAACGACACGGCATGGTCGATTGCCAGCCGCATGGTAAATAGTATAGGCGGACAATGGAACACAAATATTCTGCCCATTCTCTCAGCCTATCACAATGTGTTTCTGCTCTTTGTGGCAGGCATGATTATCCACTGGCTGCCCTCACGATTAAAACGCCGTTACCGCATTATGTTTGCCAAACTGCCCTTGGCAGTGATTTGTCTGTGCGTGATTTTGGCCGTATTCTTCGTTTACCAATTCGTTACGGCAGAATTGCAACCATTCATCTATTTCCAATTCTGACAAAATGACCGCACCCGACATAAAATCCTCCACAAAAGAAGAACGACTATCTTTCGTGAGAAACGAATGGCGATGTCTTCATAATTGTGAGATTTGTGGGAAATGCCACATTCTGAAAGGACGCAACGAGGAGAGCCTCTATGCCGACTATATCAATGGGAACATGTCTTATTCGGATATAACACTGCAAATTAGGAAATAAGTCAAAATTGGTCACCATATGCAAAATAAAGGGTTGTGCAAACGTATATCACAACGTTATACACAACCCTTTATAGTATCTCTGAGAAAATTAAAAATCTGATTGGTAACAAAATACTTACAACGCAGAAATTTCAGCCTCTGTCATTCCAGTAATTTCTGATATGTCGGATATTGGATATCCCTTTTGCTTCATCTTCAAGGCATGAATTAAACGCTCCTGCTCCATGCCTTTCTCCATGCCTTTCTCCATGCCTTCTTTCATGCCCTTTTCAATGGCAAATTCCATGACACAAAGAGTATCACGATATTTCTTGATACCCTCATCATACTTCATGCGCTCTTCTTTGGAAAGAGCACTGATGTCGGCTATTTGGGCAAGTTTTTGAAACACAGAACTCTGTGCCTCAAATGGTAATCTGTTTAATGCTTCCATATTCTTAAGTACATAAATCCAACGTTCAAAACCGCTATCACATTCATCTACCGCCTTGGTGAAAAACGGCAACTGTAAATATATCATACGCATGTCGCGAGAGAAGACCTCTTTTGTTGACATATTCATCAATGCCACATCTGTGCGAAACGTATTTCCTATCTCATCATTACTAAAATTGAGGAAAGCCACCAAATATACTGCATTTATCTGATACTGCCACTGTGCACCTCTTTCTCCCTGCCGCGCTATTGCCTCCGAAATATAATATATGCTTCGTTTCTTAAAATATCCCTGTTCCTTATTCTGCATTTCAACAATAATATGCTCATTGTCATCGGTGGTGCAATATATATCATATATCAACGAACGATCATCAGCATACATGGCAGGTTGTTCCTTGTCAAGAAAAGTAATCTCTGTGATTGTCTTTTCCCCCACAAGAAGATTGTTTAGGAAATCCAGCAAAAGCGGTTTAGAAAACTCCTGCCCGAAGATGCGCTTGAAACCTACATCTGTGAAAGGATTGATGAACTTTGCCATAACTGTAAGGATTACACAATGAAATTACAATGCAAAAATACATCATTTAAATATCTCCTCCAAAAAAATTAAAGACAAAACAATTGCTCCTCTGAGAAAAATAATACAAAACGCGGACATCACATTGCTACTAAAAGAACAAAATCATAACCTTTCGGAACAACTGTTTACCATATATATACTCTACCTTTGCAAGATAATAGAAAACGCGTACGCCTCATAAATACAACTAAACACAATATATACAAGTTTACACATTCCTCTCAACTGTACAAAAACAACACAGAAATAATAATCCTAAAATTATAATAACTTACATGAAAAAAAACTTTATTTCTATTATACTACTTTTCTCGACACTATTTATAAACGCACAAATCATTTCACTCAACACTACTAAGACCAAAATAGAAATAGAAGGTGAGGCACGTGGTGGCAAACATCACGAAGAAAATGCTGACGGACATGGATATGCTCGTTTCTACGCCAAGCACAATTTTCTATTTACAAAAACATCGCGCATAGGCATAGAAGGAAGATATGAAGCAAACAACGGTGATAACCATTATTTAAGATTTGAAGGCAACATTGCGCATACCTTCAAGATAAAAGCACGTCCTCTCTATGTGGCTTGCAGCCTCTATGGAGAGGCTTCAACATACGCAGTAGAGAGGTTTGACGGCCACATCATCGGTATTTATACATACAATATGAACAACCGGCAACAACAAGGTGTCGGAGTGACCATATTGCTTAACAATCCATCGGGAGTTCCTATGGTGCCGATGTTTGTGTTCAATAAACAATTCAACCAACAATGGAGCCTCAACTTTATGACTTATCTTACAACACTAAACTATGATATAAACAAAAAAATCCGCTTGTCAGGCGGATACAATATGTTTACCGAAAACAACTGGATTGGTAACAAAAATCAACGATACTATGCCAGCCGTTCTTATTTCTCACCTCAATTGTCTTTGCAATGGAAAGCAACACGGCAACTCATCATTTCGACTCAAGCAGGCTATCGAATTCCCATGAGTTGCAAACTATATACAAAAAGTGGTTCACGCAAAATCGGAGAGCTTGAGAAAGTCTATTCTCCGTTCTGCTCTGTGAGAGCGACTCTACATTTATAAAACTATCCCAATAAAAAAGAAATTAAACCTTTTGAACCGCTATTTCTTTAAGCACGTCTACAACCTCTTTTATTCCTGCCACACCAGTAACCGTCATGCGACGCTTTAAATTAGCCTCTGACAAACGAGATGTTTCAAAATGTTTTGTCATATACATAATGGAACGGCCAAACGTATCACTCTTATAAAAAGCACTACTTAGATTAGAAACAAAATAAAGCGTCAGAACATTGTTTCTTATCACCATACGCTCAACACCAAGACTGCGGCCAAGCCTGCGAGCAACCGGAACAGATAACAAGCCCTCGACCTGCGGAGGCAACAGACCGAAACGGTCTTCCAATTTTGCACGATAGTCCTTTATTTGCTCATCGGAAACAAGACCATCTATCTCTCGATAACAAATCACCCTCTCGCTATTGCCCGGAATGTATTCCTGTGGAAGATAAAGTGGCAAATCGCTGTCAATACTGCAATCTTCTACAAACAACTCGCCTTGAAGATTATCTGTTTTGGAAATCTCCTCTTCATACAGATCGGCAAACTCGTCGGTTTTTAATTCGTGTACCGCCTCAGAAAGGATTTTTTGATATGTCTCATAACCTAAGTCGGCAATAAAACCACTCTGCTCGGCCCCCAACAGATTGCCAGCACCTCGTATGTCAAGATCTTGCATTGCTATGCGAATTCCACTGCCCAAATCGCTGAAATTCTCTATTGCCTCAATACGACGGCGACTCTCATCTGACAAAGCCGCGAGCGGAGGGGTAAGCAGATAGCAAAAAGCCTTGCGATTTCCGCGCCCCACCCTGCCTCGCATTTGGTGGAGGTCGCTAAGACCGAAATTTTGGGCATTGTCAATGATAATAGTGTTGGCATTGGCAATATCAACACCATTCTCCACAATGGTAGTAGAGAGCAACACATCATATTCATAATTTATAAAGTCAAACAACGTCTTTTCAAGTTGTTCGGGCGACATACGGCCATGTCCCACAGCAATACGCGCATCAGGAACATATTGATGTATCAAGGCCTCAATATGAGGTAATTGTGAAATCTTATTACAGACAAAGAAAACCTGTCCGCCACGACTCATCTCAAAATTTATGGCATCAGCGATTATCTCATGACCGAAAATATGCTGTTCCGTTCTTATGGGAAAACGATTTGAGGGTGGCGTAGACAATACAGAAAGATCGCGCGCCCCCATGAGAGAAAACTGCAACGTGCGAGGAATGGGAGTAGCCGTGAGAGTGAGCGTGTCTACATTCACCTTCAATTGGCGTAACTTTTCCTTCGTCGACACTCCGAATTTCTGCTCCTCATCTATAATGAGCAATCCAAGATCTTTAAAAACAACTGATTTACCCAAGAGTTTATGAGTGCCTATCAAAATCTCTATTTTTCCATCCTTGAGGCGTTCGCAAATTTCCTTAACTTTCTTTGGAGAACGCGAGCGAGACAAATATTCCACCTCTACGGGAAAATCCTTGAGACGTTCCTTAAAAGTATGATAATGTTGATAGGCCAAAACCGTTGTTGGTACAAGAACGGCTACCTGTTTACCATCAACAGCGGCCTTAAAAGCGGCACGAACGGCAAGTTCCGTCTTGCCAAACCCGACATCGCCACACACCAAACGATCCATCGGACGACTGCTCTCCATATCAGCTTTGATTTGTCGGGTAACAGCAAGTTGATCGGGGGTGTCTTCATAGACAAACGAAGCCTCTAACTCATGCTGCATATATGAGTCAGGACTATAGGCAAAACCTTGTTGCCTACGTCGCTCGGCATAGAGTTTTATAAGATCGCGAGCAATATCCTTGATTTTCTTCTTGGTGCGTTCTTTCATCTGATTCCATGCACCCGTACCCAACCGACTGAGACGTGGCATTTCACCCTCCTCAGAGCGATATTTGCTCACCTTGCCAAGAGAATGAACCGAAACATATACAATGTCACCTTTTTGATAAAGCAATTTCATCATCTCTTGCTCCACGCCACCTTTCTCAACGTTTACCAAACCAACAAATTGGCCTATTCCGTGGTCTACATGAGTAACATAGTCACCCGGCTCGAAACGATTAAGTTCACGCAACGAGAGAGCCACTTTACCATTGCTCACAATAGCACTCTTGAAACGATAATTATGAAAACGGTCGAAAATCTGATGATCGGTGAAAAAACATGTTGATATGGTTTCGTCAATAAAACCCGCATGAATGGTTTTATCAACAGCAATAAAAGACAATGAAGCATCTATTTGTGATAAAATATCCCTCAAACGCTCATGTTGCTTGGGATTGTCGGCAAAAATATGAATTTTGAATTTGCGTTGAGAATATTGATTTAAAACATCACAAATCAAATCGAAATTCTTATGAAACAACGGTTGTGGTGTTGTAGAAAATTTTACTACGGCACCTTTGCTTTTGCTTGGCCGCACAGATAACACAACAGAAGGAAATCTCATTGCCCCACGCTCAAATTCCACAGCATTGAGCAACAATTTGGCGGCACAAAGTTCCACTTCATCTACAGCCTCTTCACCATGCACCGCGCGTCGTTCTATCAATGCCTGACTGCTAAATCCCTGTTCGTATATCTTGCCAACAGCCTCGCAGACAAAAGCCGGATTTTTCTGTATCAACACAGTAGTATCGGGCAACGTATCAAGAAACGAAACACGACTGTCGATCGAAGCTGCCACAAAAGGCACAAGCCTTGCACTCTTTAATCGCTCTTGCGACAACTGTGTCTGCACATCAAAAGTACGTATACTGTCTACCTCGTCACCAAAAAAATCTATGCGATAAGGAAGTTCTGAAGAATATGAAAAAACGTCAACAATACTGCCGCGAATGGCAAATTCACCCGGTTCAAAAACATAGTCAACATGACGAAAACCAAGTTCAAATAATCTTCGTTCAATGCAAGAAAATTCATATTCCATTCCAACCTCTACCTCCATAAAAGAACCACGAAGTGTCTCTTGAGTAACAACCTTGACTGCCAGTGCCTCAGGGTATGTCACAATAATAGCACTCTTTTCTGTTCCCTCGCTACCAATGGTTGCTAAACGACTCAACACATCGGTGCGCAAAATCTCATTTGCCGGATCTATAGAAGCATACTTAACCCCTCGCTTATAAGGAGAAGGGAAAAACATCACATCGGTCTCTCCATAAAGTGCCTGCAAGTCACCAAAGAAATAAGCAGCCTCATCTTCATCGTTAAGAATAGCAACAAACAAGCGGCCTTGCGCTGACAACTCTCTTACTGCTCCAATATAGGCCGCAGCAGCAGACCCCTGTAATCCTTCTACAAAAAGAGTCTCGCCCGCAGTCAAGGTTTCAACCTTACATTTCAAAGCCTTTACCACCGAATGACGGCACAAAAGAGTCTTGACCTCCATCGACTTTCACTTAGACAAATTAAAACGTCGTATTATGAATAACAAACCTATACATTTATAAACAGCAAAAGACCACCGCTATAAATCGGTGATCTAATGACGTATGAAAAGAATTAATGACTTTCAAATTATTGCTTGGCAGGTGTTTCTGCCTCTGTGGGAGTCTGCGCTGCTGCAGGTGTGGCTGTCTGAGGTGTTGCCGTCTGTGTTGCGTTGGCAGAAGGATTGGGAACTGCAGGAACCGCTGTCTGTATCGGTGCTCCCTCTACAACCGAAGACTGAATCGTTTCTTTCGGACTGAGATAAGCTGCAGCAACACTCAACACCACCATTGCAATGGCAAGGCCCCATGTCGCTTTTTCTACAAATTCGGTGGTTTTGCGCACACCGCCCAAACTATTGGCGCCCGAAAAACCGGCTGCAAGGCCACCGCCCTTAGATTCTTGAATTAGAACAATGAGGCACATCAAAACGGCCGCGAGAACAATAAGTACGATAACAATACTATACATTTCTATTTGTTTTTATTTCTGTTTATTCTTACTAAAATTTTTAAATATCTTATTTGGTCTGCAAAGTAAACACTTTTTTTTGGATTATCAGCATTCAACGCCTCAATAATTTCAAGAGCCTGCTCATATTTCTGCTGTTTTATATACAAACCGGCCATTGTCTCGGTGAAATAATCCTTGTCTGTGACATTAAAAGAACTTTCTGAGAAATCATCTGCAGGATAGTCTTCGGACGACTCCTCGTTAAGTTGACGATTGATAGTCTCTATGGTAAACTCATTTTCGCGGTCAAAATCAGCCTCTGCCTCAGCCTTCGGATTTTGGAGTGTGTCAACACTTTCACCATAGTCGGGCAACTGCTCCAAGTAGACAGAATAGTCACAACCCGGCTCAACCGTTTCACCGCTCGAAACTCCCCCACGAGGCATATCGGCCACACCCTTTAAAAAATTATCAATCAACTTGAGAGTTTTGTCACCTTTCCCAACATGAGAATCCACATCGTTGAACTTTGTCTCGGGAATAGTATAATTAAGACCCTCAACCATGTCGAACAATACAGAACGGTCGGCCACCATAACCGCGGATTTTTTTAATTGATTGCCAAAATCAAGATCGTGAACCTTATATAGATTTTGCAATAAGAGCAAATGGAGAGTCTGATAATAAGGATACTGTTCGAGAGCTTCCCTAATAGCAGAGACTGTGCTGCGATCCATACGCTCCGGGTGGCGTATGAGTTCTATGGCCGAACTGAATTGTTGTGTTATCATATCCGTAATATAAAAATAATGTAAAAATGCGCATATCACCAGTTGGCAACCGTGGCATTAAATATCTGATCTACTATATCTTTAATCATCTGCGTGACAAGTTCCTCTTGCACGGCATTGAGTTGTTGTGATGAGTCATACTCAGCTGTAGCCGTAAACGAGCGTTCAAAATCGTCTGCATGTTTCTTGTTATTAACAAAACGCACATTGACCGTCATTTTCAATTGCGTCTGAGACGAATAGCCATCGGCCGAAACAGCCTTGTTAAACTGACTATATTCTATTATCTCACCGGCAAGTTGTATGTCACCATTGCGTTTCACCTGGGTAAGTTTTGTCTGTCGTGCATAAATATCTGATAGTTCATTATTAAACATCGAGTGCATCGGAGCCCAAACGTATGCCGAACGCAAAGGAAAATCAGAAATCTCTATTGTTTTAGTCGTTGCATAGTCAATTGATGCGCCATTGAGTTTATAACTCACAGTGCAACCTACAAGGAGAAGCGTGAGCGCAACCCCCACAAGCGAATGCAACAAACTCTTTCTATTTAACATCTTCAAGACCATATTCTTTTATTTTTCTGTATAACGTGCGTTCTGCAATGCCCAACTCTTCAGCAACCTTGCGCCGCGACCCTCCGTTGCGCTTGAGCGAAGAGACAAGTGCCTCTTTCTCTATCTCCTCCATAGTCTCAACACTTTCAATATATTCGGCCACCTCATCAGCAGGCAAAGAATTGGCAACCGGCAACAAAGGCAATGTTGATGGAATATGAATATCAACGTCGGCAGAAGCAGGGTCAACCATTTTGCGCAATTCCACTATTTCTGACTTCAAACGACGACACTGGGTTGACAACTGGGCGAGCCACTGATATATTACTGTACGCTCTGTCTCAAAAGACTTATAATCATCATTAAAAGACAACATCGTTACCTTCTCCTCGGGCAACACGGACTTAAGCCTTTCTAATGAAACAACACCGTCGGGGGTAGTCACTGTGAGACTCTCCACAAGATTACGCAATTGGCGAATATTGCCGGGCCAATGATATTTCATGGCAAAAGCCATAGCCTCTTCGTCAAACAAAATGGGGTCGGCATTATTATATTTGTCGCTCATGTCAAGAGCAAACTTCTTAATTAACAACCTTATATCATCGCCACGGTCTCTGAGTGGCGGAATGCTAATACTCACACCATTGAGACGATAAAACAAATCTTCCCTAAACTTGCCCTCGCTCATGGCTTTAAGCAAATTCACATTGGTAGCAGCAACTATACGCACATCGGTCTTAAAAACCTTATCAGAACCAACGGGAATATATTCGCCACTCTCCAACACACGCAGCAACAAAGCCTGGGTCTCTTTGGGCAACTCACCTATTTCATCGAGAAACAATGTGCCGCCGTTGCATGTGGCAAAATATCCTTCACGATCACTATCGGCACCAGTATATGCCCCTCGCACATGACCAAACAACTCTGAATTTATCGTGCCCGGGGGAATTGACCCACAATTTATGGCCATCAACCGTTTGTTTTTACGAGGACTATGGTCGTGGATAATGCGCGAAAAAACATCCTTGCCCACTCCATTCTCGCCTAAAATCACCATTGACAAATCGGTAGGTGCCACACGCAAAGCCATCAGCAAAGCCTCGTCTAATGCTCTGCACTTGCCAATAATATTATATTTCCTTTTTACTGCCTGTAAATCTGTTCCCATATTTTTGAATGTATTTAGACGGCACTTGATGATTATTTATAATTATTGTCAGAACGTGAGTTCAAGTTTCACTCGCCAACCCCATTTCTTTGCATCGGGCAAATAAAGATAGTTGAGGCGTCTCACTGCCTGTATCTGCAAAATCTTGAATATGTTATAAACTCCGGCATAGAGTTCCACATAAGGTTTATTATTTTCCATGATATGCGAGGAATACTTATAAGAGCCATTGGGCATAAAATGTCCGGGAAAATAATAGAGGTGACTATCGTTGGGGTTGAGAAAAGGATTGTTCTTATCGGTCAGAGTGCCCCACAGAGTATTACAACCTACCACTTCGCGCCATTTCAATTTTTTCAACAGGGGAATACGATTGAAAATCTTGCCGTTAAGATCCCAATGCACCATGAGCGAGGCATAACGGTCATTAAGAAACTCCATATTGTTGACCATACAAAACATACGTTTGTGAACAATAAATGATTGGTTGGCTGCCGGCATTATAAGCAGGGGATAAGGCACCTTGTCCCACTGTGCTCCGGCTGCAAAATAGAAATCTAACCTTCCCCATGCCGAAGGCATCCAAAAACGCTTGTAAATGGTAGCCTCTGTAAGATTATAAGTATGTTCGCCTCCAAGAGTCTTGAGACCAACAGTATGGCTGAGCGAAAAAATTGGTGCCTCATTGTTCAGCAAAATGCGCCGTTGCTTAGTATTAACATATTTGGCACCGGGGGTAAATGTCAGACCCACACGTACATCTGTAGTATGAAAATAGCGTATATGGGCGGATTTGTCATACGATGGGCCAAACGACCCATTGAGTGGTTGGTAGAACATTGCCCCCACACCTTCGTCTCGCTCCTTCTGGAAACGAGCATCAAACTGAAGACCATTAGCCCACTCACAACGATACCTCATACCCACTTTGTTATAGTACATCATGTGGTCTATGGTGGTCACTTTAAAGGAAGTAAATACATTATCCTTATCGGTGGGCAGAAACTTATCTGACGGAGACATCACATCACTCTGAAACATAGCCGAAAGATTATTCATCGGAAACTCTGTGGGCTGATATATGCGCTTATTAAACGCATAAGTCAATTCACCCATTCCTTTCACACGATTATCCTTAAAACCATATGCCACATACCCCTTGGCAAAGAGATGGGGATTGAGGTGAGCGGTAGTCTGCCCCGAAGCTCTCAAACGAAAACCATCTATAAAATTATGACTAAATATCGTGTTGATCGGACCTATGTCGACAAGCGAAGGTTTATGGGGGTCACCCGAAGTCTCAACATAGTTTTCCACAAAAGCCTTAAGAATAAACAAGAATATATTAAAATTCTTCATGCTCTCAAACTCTCTGACCATATCGCCCATTTTAGCCTCTGCGTCGGTCAGGGAGTCTGTGCGCATAGTTTGCCAGAAATCATTGTCTTGAAGCGAAGCATTAGGCTCAGTATATTCCGAACCTCCATAGCGAAACTCTTTGTCAGGCAAAGGCTCAATGCTAAAATCAGAATAATCGTTAGTGAGCTGAACCTGCATACGGGCCATATCCATGATTGCCGAAATCTGAACTGTCATCTTGTTTGACGAGAGCACTTGGTCGCCCGAAGGAAGAGTAATGAATTCTTGATTTACATTAAGTTGCTCCACAAAATTTACGTCAGAACTATGGGGAATAAGCAACTTGGATTGGCGCACTCTATAAGTAGAGTCTGCCATAATAAAAAGACTTCCCGAGAAACCGAAATCTTGCGGATTGTTTGGCACAAAAGTCACTTCTATACACTTGTCGTTGCCAACATAGACCGTATCCTGAATAAAATATCGGTAAAAACTGATCGCATTTTTAGTGGAGATGGGACTGATAAACTGATGTTGCAACAAGCGTATGTTGTCTTCATAGATATTTACATCAGTGAAACAATCGGCCAAAATACTGTTGAGTATCTCACCCGAAGCAAAAAATTTGTTGAGACCTTCTTCACGCTTACCTGTAATGATTGTTTTCTCTGATTCAGGATTTTTGCGCCAAATCTGACGTTGTGTAGTCTCTTGAAACGTAATGGGCAAAATACGCTTGCCTGTTTCGGGACATACTTCAACATGGTTTTCAAGGAAAGGCATTTTCTTGAAAACACCTTCATTGAGAGTTTTCTTTGAAACATCATTAAAAGAAAACGTCAATTTTTTATACATCTTGTAACTGAAATACGCATGACGATGTAGATCCGTAGTCTTTTTTGCAGCTATCACTTTCTTCATCAATTCGACCGCAGGATTGTTTTTGCGCGAATATTTCTTTTTGCGCCCCTTCACAACAGTCTCTTTCAAGGTTAGTTGCACCTCAACCAATTTCACGTTGATAGAGCGAGTGTCAAAGGTCACGACGAAGGTCTGACGCTCATAACCAAAAAAGTGAACCACCAAAGTCTTGCCAACAATGGCAGGAAGTGTGTAGTTTCCGTCAGCGTCGGTGTTTACACCCACCGGCATACCTTCATAATAAACGTTGGCATAGGCGATTGGTTCACCTGTGCGCGAGTCGGTCACCCTGCCGCGTATATTTTGAGCCGCGATTTCAATCGAAACCACAACAAACACAATTATCAATAAAATCTTACGCATACACGTCTGTATCTCTATGTTTTTGAAACAAAATGAGAGTACCAATCCAAGCGTTGGCGTACTAAAAATATCAGTGTTTAGCGACATAGCAAGGAACAAGACACAATCTCACATTTTAAAATGCAAAGATAACGCTTTTGTTTCAAAATCTGTGTTAAAAACACATAAAGATACATCGTTATGCCACACCGAAATTACTTTTACTATGACTACGACAACAACAGTGACAAGCAACGTTTCTTTAATAACAACATGAAACAAAAAAAGGTGTGACAGACAAAAGTCCGACACACCCTTAATAACAATGAAATATACACTATATAAATCAAATTTCTTTACCGATAAGTCCGAGTTTTGAAGTCATAAGGAAAGATATAATATCTTCAATTTCCGGAGAACTGACAACCTGCGACTTCACTTGATGGATACCGTCTTCAAGCGAAGTCTTGCCGTTGAATATAAGTCGATATGCATTGGCTATGCGCAACTGTATCTTTTCTTCTATACCGGCGTTGGTAAGAATGGTCGAGTTTACACCACCATACTCTATCGGGTTGTGGGTAGCAATAGCAAACGGTGGAACATCGCGGCTAAAGCGGCAACCGCTCTTAACCATTGCACAACGACCAACACGTGCGCCAGGATTAGCAATAACATTTGAGGTAAGAATAGCATCATCATGTATCTCCACACAACCGGCAATCTTTGTGCCATAACCAATTACGGTATCATTGAATATGTGTGCGTCGTGAGAAATGTGCACACCTTCCATTATACAATTGCCATTGCCGATAATAGTTTGCCCCCCACAATGAGTAGCGCGATTCACTACCACATTTTCGCGTATTATGTTATTGTCACCAATAACAAGCGAAGTTGTCTCACCACAATATTCAAAATCTTGTGGTAACGCTCCGAGTACAGTGCCTTGGAATACTTTATTGTTTTTTCCCAAAGTGGTGCCGGCCATAATGCTGACATAGGGATAAATCACGCAACCATCACCAATCACGGTATTTGCCTCTATATAGGCAAAAGGATATATCTTGACATCGGCTCCGATTTTTGCCGAAGAATCTACAAAAGCTTGTGGACTGATCATTTTATGACTATTTAATGTTATAAAATTATATTCTGATTACTAATCCCTGCCTCCGCCGAGTGCATAATAGAGGTTTACGACGGCCTGCATTTTATTGAAATCATCTGCTACCTTTTGCAGACGGCTTGCGAGTAACCCCTGCTGTGCAGTAACAACTTCAAGATATGTTGCACCGTTGGTCATAAGGGCAGTTACAGCATCAACGTTTGCCTGCAACGTCTCAGTGCGCTCTGCCTCTATTTCAGAAAGTTTAGCCGATGTCTCATACAGTTTGAGAGCATTGCTCACCTCACTACCGGCATTAAGGATAGATTGTTGCCATGCGAGATATGCCTGTTCCTGCTGCGCTTTAGCCACCTTTAGACCGGCCACAAGCCTGCCATGTTGGAATATAGGCTGAGTAAGCGAACCTACTGCAGAAGCAAGTAATTTACCCGGATTTACAATACCCGAACCCGATGAATTGGTCCATGCTGCCGAACCGGTAATAGTAATGCCGGGATAAAAAGCAGCGCGAGCGTTTGCTGTGTTGTAGAAACAATTGGCAAGAGCCATCTCCTTAGCATGAACATCTGGTCGATTTGCCAAAACCTGTATTCCTACACCAACGCGCAAATTTTCAGGCAATTTCTGTCCGTCAAAAGTACCGCGGTCAATATGAGCAGGTGCTTGAGCGAGCAACAAACTAAGCGAATTTTCAACCTCGCGAATTTGACGCTCTATTTCGGGAATAGAAGCCTTAACCGACAAATAATTTGCCTTTGATGACAAAACAGATGTCTCATTATAGCCGTAATACTTTTTCATATCCTGCATGGTTTGCCAAGTCCGGAAAGAAAGTTGTTCTGTCTCTTTTGTGATGCGCAACTGCTCGTCGAGCATCAAAAGCGTATAATAACAATTGGCCACATTCGCGATAATAGATGTACGCACAGCTCTCTGATAATCGCGTGCTTGAATGAGAGTTGCTTGTTGTGCACGTTTAACAGTTAAGAGATTGCCAAAAAGATCAAGACTCCACGATGCCTGAATAGGCAACGAATACGTCTGAGTGGCCTTTGAATGATCCCACGATGATAATGCGCCATTTGGAGCAAAGACAAACGATGGGAAAAAGGCCAGTTTTGCAGAAATAAGTGTAGCTTCAACCTGCTTCACAGATAAAGCCGCTGTGAGCAAATCACTATTGTTTTCAAGCGCACTATCGATAAGTGCCTGCAATTTGGTATCGGTGAAAACCTCGCGCCACGGTGTAGAACCAAGCGTAGTGGTGTCGGCCGAAACAAGGGTATCAAGGTCGTTGGCGACATCACGATACAATCCTTTTGTGTTGACCGTGGGACGGTCATATTTATTATACACGCCGCAACTGCTCAACAGCATTACAGACATCATTATTATATATACTGTATTTTTCATATAACTATACACTATTTTTTTGTTTTAACCGGATTGGTATATTGCTTAAGCTCGGTGTCATTTTCACCACTCACAAGACCGATAAACTTCATCGGAGTAACTTTTTCCTGCAACCACTGGAAGATTACAAACAGACTCGGCACTACGAGCACCTGCAAAATCATACCGATAAGCATACCGCCCACGGCAGCGGCACCAAGCGTAGAGTTACCGTTTGCACCAACACCCGATGCAAACATCAATGGCAGAAGACCGATAATCATGGCCAATGATGTCATCAAGATAGGACGCAGACGTGCCGAGGCACCCAAAATGGCCGACCACTTAATAGCCATACCTGTCTCACGACGCTCAAGAGCAAACTGAACAATAAGAATTGCATTCTTTGCCAACAAGCCCACAAGCATAATCAAGGCAATCTGGGTATAAATGTCGTTTGAATGGCCGAAGATGTTGGTAAATAAGAACGCTCCGCCCAAACCAAACGGTATTGACAACACCACCGACAATGGCAAGATATAACTCTCATATTGGGCACTAAGGATAAGGTAGATAAACACGAAGCAGAGCAAGAAAATAAGCGTGGTATTATTAGACGACTCGCTCTCCGAACGTGTCAGACCCGAATACTCATAGCTATATCCGGTTTCAAGTGACTGGTCAGCAACCTCCTGCACAGCCTTCATGGCATCACCGGTAGAGAAGCCTTCATTAGGAGCCACGTTGACATTGATTGAAGTAAAGAGATTGAAACGGTCAATGTTTGACGGACCATACACTTTCTTCAAAGTAATAAAACTTGAAACTGGAGCCATCTCACCGTTCACACGCACATATATCGACTTGAGCGAATTTTCATCAATACGTGTCTCGGGAAGTCCTTGAACATATACACGATAAAGCTTGCCGTAGGCATTGAAGTTTGAAGAGTACATACCACCGAAATATCCCTGCATAACAGAGAGGATTTCCTTTGGACTCGTGCCGGCACGAATTGCCTTGTCTGCATCAACAGAAATCTGATATTGTGGATAAGCCGAGTTGAACGAAGTCATTGCATACTGTATTTCAGGGCGCTGGTTAAGAGCCATAAGGAACTTATTGGTAATGGCCGAAAATTTGTCTACCGAACCACCCGTCTTGTCCTGCATTGATAGAGTAAGACCATTAGAGGCTCCATAGCCCGAAATCATTGGTGGTTGGAAAGCCATAACCCTGGCGTCTTTCAACACTGAAGATTGAGCAAAAATTTTCTTAACTGTCTCAGTCGATGACATTGAAGCATCTTTGCGCTCTTCAAAAGGTTTAAGTTTTATAATAAAAGTTCCTTGGTTTGAGCCTTGTCCCGCAATAAAGTTATAACCCACAATTTGAATAGTTGTCTTGATCGCAGGATTGCTCTCAAACATTTTCTGCATTGTCTCCATCAATTGCATAGTTTTTTCCTTACCCGTACCGGGAGCCAAAGACACTGTAGCAAACACAACACCGGTATCCTCGTCAGGAATAAGACCCGTGCGAGTGTTCTGCATCAACAGTCCAAGAGCTATAATAGAAATCACTACAATAGCCACAGAAACAGTCTTGGCCTTAATAAAAAACTCTATCAATTTGCGGTAACGACCAAGCATCTTATCATAGGCCGTATTAAAAGCCAAATGAAATTTGTCGATTGTGGTCATTTTCTTATTGGGGTCGTGAGCCTTTAGGAAAATAGCACACAGTGCAGGACTGAGCGTAAGCGCATTGACAGCCGAAATAATAATTGATACGGCCATCGTGATACCAAACTCACGATAGAAAGTACCGGAAGTACCACCCACGAAACTAACGGGAATAAACACAGATGACATCACAAGCGTAATTGAAATGATGGCTCCAGAAATCTCGTTCATGGCATCAACA
Source organism: Prevotellaceae bacterium (assembly GCA_029219385.1). Classification (GTDB taxonomy): domain Bacteria; phylum Bacteroidota; class Bacteroidia; order Bacteroidales; family Bacteroidaceae; genus UBA6382. Next base: position 38,157 of record JAQXTH010000027.1, read on the forward strand.
CTTGCTGTACGTGCCGACTTGTAGCCTTGGTCAAGTTTTGCATGAACAGCCTCGACCACCACAATGGCATCGTCGACCACAATGGCAATAGCAAGCACCAAAGCCGAGAGCGTCAGCAAGTTGATACTAAACCCAAACATATTAAGGAAGAAGAACGTACCGATCAACGACACAGGCACAGCTATACATGGAATTATGGTCGAGCGGAAATCCTGGAGAAAAACATAAACCACCAATATCACAAGTATGAATGCGATAATAAGTGTTTCAATAACCTCATGAATAGAAGCATAAAGGAAGTCAGTTACGTCCATACCATAGACAACCTCCATACCCGGAGGAAAAGACTTGGAAAGTTTTTCCATTTCAGCCTTTACATCCTTTACGATCTCGTTGGCATTACTACCCGACATCTGCGTAACCATGTTGGTCACAGCCGGCTTTCCATTTACAAGGTTATTTACTATATACATTTGTGCGCCAAGTTCAACCTTAGCAACATCTTTGAGTTTTAGAGTAGTCCCGTCTTGATTCGAATATATTACAAGGTTCTCAAACTCTGTGGCTGTTTTCAGACGACCTGTGTATCGCAAAACATATTCAAATTGAGCATTATAGTTTTCTCCCAACTTGCCGGGTGCAGCCTCAATATTCTGTGTGGCCAAAACCGAAGATATGTCTGACGGCACAAGTTTGTGTTCCTTCATCTTAACGGGGTCGAGCCATATACGCATAGAGTAGGTCTTGGCACCAAATCCGTCACACGAGCCCACACCCTTCACACGCTGGATAACCGGAGCAATGTTGATGGCGTTATAGTTGGTGAGGAAGTCCTCGCTATACTGTCCCTTGTCTGAGGTGAGAGCGTAGATAAGCACCTGAGAAGTCTGACGCTTCTGTGTCATCACACCGACACTCACGACCTCGGCAGGCAGAAGGTTTTGAGCCTGTGCCACACGGTTCTGCACGTTTACGGCAGCCATATCGGCATCTGTTCCTTGCTTAAAATAAACTGTGATGTTTGCACTACCGTCGTTGGTGGCAGAAGAGGTCATGTAGGTCATGTTTTCCACACCGTTGATACTCTCTTCGAGCGGGGCAATCACAGAGTTCAACACGGTCTGGGCATCTGCACCGGTATATGTTGCACGCACCTGAATGGTAGGTGGCGCAATATTTGGATATTGTTCTATAGGCATGGCAATCAAACCGATAATACCCAATATCACTATCAATACGGATATCACAGTCGAGAGCACCGGCCTTTTTATAAAGGTTTCGAGTTTCATCTGTATATTTGTTTTAAAATCTCTATTTGAATAATTAGTTTCTCTTTGTCGACAAGCAAAGAAACGCGAGACTACGCCCTACTTTCGTCCTGTCAACATGCAACATTTACTTCTTCTTAGAAAGATCGGCAGCACCCATTTGAATGGCTTGTTGCACCTTTTGAGCAGCTTGCTCTTCGGTAATAGGCGTAATTTCCATTCCATCGGTAAGAGCAGAGATTCCTTGCGCTACACCCTGCACCACAATGCGGTCACCTGCTTTAAGTCCTGCTGTCACAATATAATTCTGACTATCGTTGACATCGGCCACTTGTATAGAAGTAAAGGTCACTTTATTATCCTGACCAACAACATATACATATTTCTGATCTTGAAGTTCAACAGTTGCACTTTGAGGTATCACAACAACATCTTTTGCTGTATAGGGAAGCAACACTGTGGCAGTTCCACCGGTCTTGAGCAAACGGTCGGGGTTGGCGAAATCGGCACGAAGAGAAACAGAACCGGTTGTTTGATCAATTACACCACTGATTGTGGTAATCTTTCCGTTTTTCTCATAAACAGTTCCATCTGCCAGTTTGAGTTGCACTTCAGGAAATGAAGCAAGAATTGCTTTGCTGTCACCCGTGGTGCGAGTCATCTCAAGCAATTGTTTCTCTGTGACAGAGAAATAAACATACATCGTTTCAATATTAGAAACTGTAGTAAGAGGTTCTGCACTCGAACTGCTCACCAATGCCCCCACACGATAAGGAATCGAGCCAACAACACCATTGGCAGGACTTTTCACATAGCAATACGACAGATTTTGACGAGCAGACACCAAAGCGGCATTTGCCGAAGCAAGACTTGCCTTGGCTGTGGCAACGGCAGCTTCGGCCTGAGCAAGACTGTTTTGAGCTGTCTGAAATTCATAATCGCCAATAATCTTTTTGTTGAGCAATTCTTTCTTGTTGCTGTATGTGAGTTTTGCTGTAGCAAGACCAGCATTTGCCTGATTTACGGCAGCCTTTGCCTGATTTACGGCAGCTTCTGACTGATTAACCGCCTCACGATATGTCACGTCATCTATCACAAAAAGAGTCTGACCTGTTTTGACAGATGCGCCCTCATCTACGCATACCTTAATTATATTTCCGGCCACGCGCGGACGGATTTCAATGTCTTGCTTACCCTTAATCGTTGCAGGATAGTTGTAATTTAGTTCAGGGCTTGACACAGCAATTGTCCTGACTGCATACTCGTTAGAAGCCTGCTGCTTGGCTTGCTCGCCCTTACAGCCGGTCAATGTCGACACACAAATTGCTACAACAAAAGCAATTCCGATTTTCGTTAGTTTTCTGTAATTCATAAAATATAATTTTGTTATAGATTTATCCTAATTAACGCTGCAAAATTAAGAAGAAAACAGAATAGAAAATAGTTCAGAAACGATTTTGTTTTGTTCTGTTTGTCCTATATTCACATTATTTAAGAGTGCATAACATAATGTTTCAAAAGAAAGGTAAAATCCACATTCCAAAACACAAATATACAATGCATCCTCTTATCCAATAAAACAATGATAAGACTTATAATTAGTTTCTTAAACCGCAATAATATTTTCTCGCAAACATCAAATAGTCGACAAAACCAAATCCCGACAACTAAACATTTGTACTCGTTATACCCTTTGCCACATAAAATAAAAAACCACCAGTTGTCCGTCGGCCACCCTACTCTTTATTTCCAGTCAAAACACTCTTGAAGTGTCGTATCACAGCAGACGAACGTGCACGAACCACCTCATAAGTTTTATAGATATATCTCAAACACAAAATAAAGAAATTAGAATAAACCTTATTGACCTTCAAAGCCTTTTGGTGGTCTTTCATAATTTGCTGATGACTTCTCAAACCGGAATTAGACAGTCCTCCCGTGCGCATTGTAACAAAATCCTTGGCAATAAATTTTGCTTTTACTTTATTGACAAACAAAAAGCGCAGCAACAACTCAAAATCAGAGGCTATGCGATATTCCGTATCGAAAATTCCATATTTCTCATACACCCACCGCTTGCAATAAAACGAGGGATGAGCCGGCATAAACCCCAACCTCATAAGCGAAGGTCTAAAATGCTTGGAAGAGTAAAACCTTACCATCTTTTGCGGATTGCCGGCATTCACATAATGCACATTTCCGTATGTTGCATCAACATCTTCTTTCTCAAGAGTATCTACAATCGTCTGCAGACAATCGGTCGAAGTATAATAATCATCCGAATTAAGAAAACCGATAACATCACCCGTAGCCATACAAATACCTTTATTCATGGCATCGTAAACACCATTGTCACGCTCGCTAATCCAGCGCATCCTACCACAAAACTTCGGTTCATACCTTTTTATAATTTCAACGGTATTGTCCCTACTTCCCCCATCGACAACAATATATTCTATATTCTTGAATGTCTGCGAGAGAATACTTTTAAATGTATCCTCTACAGTAGCACCGCTATTAAATGTAGATGTTATAATTGTTATCTTCATCAGTGAGTGTTCTTTTTGTAGTTTTATCTGCCTTTAAATCTCTTAATGCGACCATTCAGATACGTCTGTATCATACACCACACCGCAACATCAAAAAACAAGATTATATTCATCTTCACCGTTGCTGACACACCAATCTCACTTTCCATGAAAACAATATTGGAGACAACAAAAAAGAGGTTTATAATCGTTATGGCTATCAATGTCGTTGTGTGATTATAACCTAAAGACAAAAATTTATGGTGTATGTGGGTTTGGTCGGCAACAAAAGGATTACTTCCCCTCAACATTCGCGAGACCATTACTCTGACTGCATCAAAACACGGTATTATAACCAAACAAAACGAAAACACAAGCATCTTGGCCACCATATCGACCGATTCGCCACCCTTCTGCTTCGACATATATATCAATAAAAAAGCAATAATCAAACCCATAGTCTGACTACCGCCATCTCCCATAAATATCTTTGTATGCTTTTCCACCTTACCAAATTTATTAAAACAGAAAAACACTATTAACGATGATGCTAAAACAAATGAAAGCATCGACATCAACAACTGATTTGTAACAAAAAAACTTACACCCATCACAAGGGTGACAACAATTCCCAATGACGATGCAAGTCCATCAATACCATCAATAAGGTTAAACGCATTTACCATATACATCACAAGCAGCACACTGAAAATCTTGCAAAACCACGGATTTGCCTCTTCTACACCAAGCAGCCCGCCAAAATTGTTTATCCACACCCCACCAACAAAAACCATCAACACGGCACTGATCAACTGACTTAAAAATTTATACTTATAATTCAACGTAAGCAAGTCATCCAATATGCCTACCAAAAAAATCAATATTACCGAGCACATCAATCCCCCGTAACCTACCATATCTTCCGGGCCATCTATCATTATGCAGTCATAGTTATCGGGCTTAACCATAACAAGAGACAATGCTATTGTGATCATCACTGCCAAAACAAAAGCCCCACCACCAAGACGCGGAATAACACCCTTGTGTACAGTACGCTCATTCTCAAAGTCAAATAACCTTTTTTTATACGACAAACGTATAAAAAAAGGTATCATCAACGCTGTGAGAACCGTGCTTACAATAATTGGTATTATGACTGTTGACAGATTCATTATCGTTTGTTATACTAATAATAACTAACAACGGGGTTATTTATTGTTTAGAAAACTAAAAAAATATTTCTATTCTTATATCGTCTTTTTTGTTTAGCGAGCGCTATTTTCCAAACGCCACACCTATCTTCCGGAACATATAGAATGCACCGGTCAAATTGAGCGCAAAATTACGAAAAAATAACCATACCACAAAGCATTGATACGAAAAGCTATAGTTTAACAAAGCAAAACACTCCCTCGCAACCACATCATAAATAATAGGCCATAGAATATTTTGTCGTTTATCAAAAATAAAGTACTTTTGCATTCATATATTCACTTTATATATAAAGCATATAATAATACATAGAAGCATATAACACATAAATATCATGTTTGAAAATTTAAGCGAAAAACTCGAAAGGTCATTTAAAGTACTAAAAGGACAAGGCCGCATTACAGAGATCAACGTGGCCGAAACAATCAAAGAAATAAGAAAAGCTCTGTCGGATGCCGATGTAAACTATAAAATTGCAAAACAGTTTACCGACAGCGTAAAGCAAAAGGCTTTAGGCCAAAACGTACTCACATCCGTAAAACCTGGTGAGTTGCTTATCAAGATTGTTCACGATGAGTTAATCACCCTCATGGGTACGACCACATCGCAATTAGAACTCAACTCCCGACCCTCTGTAATTCTCATGGCAGGTCTTCAAGGTTCTGGAAAGACAACTTTCTCAGGAAAAATTGCCAATTGGCAAAAAACAAAATTTGGCAAAAGGCCTCTACTCGTTGCCTGTGATGTGTATCGCCCCGCTGCAATAAACCAATTGCAAGTGGTCGGTGAGCAAATCGGAGTAGATGTCTACACCGAAGAAGGCAACAACAATCCCGTAGAAATAGCCAAAAATGCCATTCGCAAAGCAAAACAAGAAAATTATAACATCGTGATCGTCGATACAGCCGGCCGCTTGGCAATCGACGAGCAGATGATGAACGAAATAAGCGAAATCAAAAAAGCCATCAATCCCGATGAGACACTCTTTGTCGTTGACTCCATGACAGGACAAGATGCCGTAAACACTGCCCGCGAATTTAACGAACGCCTTGACTATACCGGAATCGTAATGACAAAACTCGACGGTGACACGCGCGGTGGTGCTGCGGTCAGCATTAGAAGCGTAGTCGGGAAGCCCATCAAATTTATCGGCACGGGCGAAAAAATGGAAGCCCTCGACCTCTTCCACCCCGACCGCATGGCCGACCGCATTCTTGGCATGGGTGATGTTGTCTCGCTCGTCGAACGCGCCCAACAAGTCTACGATGAAAAAGAAGCACGCAAACTCAGCAAGAAAATTGCCCAAAACAAATTTGACTTCAACGATTTTCTTACCCAAATCAACCAAATCAAAAAAATGGGCAACATCAAAGACCTTGCTTCAATGATCCCGGGTGTTGGAAAAGCTCTCAAAGATGTTGACATTGACAACAATGCTTTCAAGCAAATCGAAGCAATCATTGGTTCTATGACACCATTTGAAAGAGCAAACCCCGACAGAATTAACTCAAGCCGACGCGCCCGAATAGCACGTGGCTCGGGCAACTCTCTGCAGGATGTCAATAAAATTCTAAAACAATTTGACCAAACGCGCAAGATGATGAAAATGGTCAACTCTCCGGGCTTCGGAAACAAACTAAAAAACATGCGCGGTCTTCCCAAAATGGGCAAATAAAAATTTCAGCCTAATAATCTGATTATATTTAATACCGACATGAAAAATGTTCTCAACATTATTCTGCCATTTTTGTTGCTTACACCACTTGCAACAAAGGCACAATACACGCCCCACCCCTCCAACATCGAGGCTCGCCGACAATTTGAAGAAAGTCGCTTCGGAATTTTCATCCATTGGGGACTTTATGCCATGCTCGGCCAGGGTGAGTGGGCAATGACCACACAAGGCATTGACAACAAAGAATACGCAAAACTCGCCAACGCTTTCTACCCCCACGACTTCAACGCACAAGAATGGATAGAGGCTATCAAAAACTCGGGCGCACGATATATCACATTCACCAGTCGCCACCACGACGGTTTCTCCATGTGGAACACGAAACAATCCGACTACAATATTATCAACACGCCCTACGGCAAAGACATTATAAAACAACTTGCCCAAGCCTGCCATGACAACGGTATCAAACTACACCTCTATTATAGCCACATCGACTGGACTCGAGATGACTATCCCGCCGGTCGCGTTGGCAAAAACACCGGTAAAGACCCCGCCAAGGCAAACTGGCCATCATACTACCAATTTATGAACAACCAACTCACCGAGTTGCTCACCAACTATGGTCCGATTGGCTGTATTTGGTTTGACGGTGTATGGGATCACGACCAAGACACCCCTGCCTTCAACTGGCAACTTGAAGAACAATACCAACTTATCCACAAACTGCAACCGGCATGTCTCATAGGCAACAACCACCATAAAACTCCATATCAAGGCGAAGACATACAAATGTTTGAGCGCGACCTCCCCGGCGAAAACAAAGCCGGACTATCCGGACAAGCCATCAGCCACCTGCCTCTCGAAACCTGCGAAACAATGAACGGAATGTGGGGCTACCGCATATACGACAAAAACTACAAAAGCGTCAGCCAACTCGTTCAACTCCTCGTTCGCAGTGCAGGAAAGGGAGCCAACCTGCTTCTCAACATAGGCCCTCAGCCCGATGGCAAACTACCTCAGGCTTCTCTTGACCGCCTTAAAGGCATGGGTGAATGGCTCGCAAAAAACGGCGAAACCATCTATGCCACACAGGCAGGACCTTATAGCAACAAAAACTATGTCAGCACACAACGCGACAATAAAATATGGTTGCACATTCTAAACGATTCTATAAACAACCTCACCCTTGCCACTGCAAACAAAATAAAATCCATTTGCGACTATCAGACAAAACAACCTATTGAGTTCAAAAAAGCCAAAGACTCTATCACCATTGGCAACTTCACTCCCGACAACAAAACTGACTACATTATCGAAATAACCGTAAAAAAATAATTCCCTCATGACTATTATCGACGGAAAACAAACTGCAGCAGAAATAAAAATCGACATTGCCCACCAAGTCGAACAACTCATCAAAGCCGGTGGCAAACAACCCCATCTTGCAGCCATACTCGTGGGTCACGACGGAGGCAGCGAAACCTATGTTGCCAACAAGGTGAAAGCTTGCAAAGAATGTGGTTTCAAATCTACACTGCTGCGCTTTGAAGACACCATAACAGAACAAGAATTGCTCGACGAAGTTGAAAAACTAAATCTCAACCCCGACGTTGATGGTTTTATTGTGCAACTGCCCCTGCCCAAACATATTGATGAGCAGAAAATAATCGAAGCCATCGACTATCGCAAAGACGTCGATGGTTTCCACCCTATAAATGTAGGGCGTCTCGCCATAGGCCTGCCGTGTTTCATTTCCGCCACCCCGAGAGGCATTATCGAACTGTTGCGCCACTACAACATACCGACATCAGGAAAAAAATGCGTAATACTCGGCCGCTCCAACATTGTCGGCAAACCAATGGCACAACTCATGATGCAGAAAAACTATGGCGATGCCACCGTGACAATATGCCACAGCCACAGCCAAAACCTCAAAGAAGAATGCCGCCGGGCAGATATTATCATAGCAGCCATCGGCCAACCCGAATTTGTCACCGCCGACATGGTCAAACCGGGAGCTGTTGTTATTGATGTAGGCACCACTCGTGTTCCCGACAACTCGCGCCCCAAAGGATTTCGCCTTTCCGGTGATGTTAAGTTTGACGAAGTGTCACCGCTTTGTTCCCATATCACTCCGGTGCCGGGCGGAGTTGGCCCCATGACAATATGTTCTCTAATGATAAACACCCTGCTTGCCGGACAAAAAAAGATCTACAATTAGCACCCCCTCACCAATCCAAAGAAAAACAACACCCTCCACACCATGAGACCATCAAGATTTTTCGCTCTGCTTACAATTGTCGCTACTCCGCTTGTGTCACACGCACAATTAGAAATCAAACAACAACAGTTGCCAAACCCCGACAATCAACCCCTGCCCTGCCACCCCGTGCCCTCCGAGCGTCAACTCCTGTGGAACGAAACAGAGTTCTACGCCTTCTTCCACTACGGAATGAACACATTCACCGGTTTGGAATGGGGCAACGGAAATGAAGACGAAACAATCTATGCCCCCACACAAAAGCCCGACCCCGAACAATGGCTCTCAGCCGTCAAAGCAGCAGGCATGAAAGGTGGAATTGCAGTTGTGAAACATCATGATGGTTTCTGCCTGTGGCCCACCGCCACCACCACCCACAACATCACATTGGCAGGCAACGACAATGGTCGCGAAACCAACATACCACAACTATTTGCCGATGCCGCCCGAAAACTTGACATGAAGTACGGTTTCTACATCTCGCCCTGGGATCGCAACTCTGCATACTATGGCGAAGACAACTATGTGGTAGACGTTTTTCTGAAACAATGCGAAGAACTCGCCCAATATGGTGACGACCAATTTGAGATGTGGTTTGACGGAGCCAACGGAGGAAGCGGATACTACGGAGGCAAAAACACCACAGTCACCATTGATGCAAGCTACTACTACGACATACCCAACCTGCGCGACCGCATTCACAAAATTGCCCCCAACTGCGTGATGTGGGGTGTGGGCGGTGAAGCTCGCTGGATTGGCAACGAAGCAGGCTGGGCCGGCGAGACCAATTGGGCCATGATGGACCCCACCGTAGAAACCAACGCCGTGAGACAAACCGGCCAGGAAAATTCATGGCTTTGGCACCCTGGCGAGAGCGATGCCAAGGCAACCACCTCCGGCTGGTTTTGGCACAATGGAGAGGGAATACTGGAGTTGGAACGCCTCTTCCAAATGTATCTTGAAACAGTGGGCCGCAACGCTACCCTTATTCTCAACTGCCCACCCGACAAAAGTGGTCATCTTCCCTCCGTCACGGTCAAACGCCTCAAACAATTTGGCGACCTCTGCAACTCACGCTTTGCCGCCGACCTCGCAAAAACAGCCACTATCGAAGTGAGCGAAACGCGCCAACCCGGTGCAAATCGCAATTACTCTGCCACAAATCTTGTTGATGGCGACAAGGAAACCTATTGGGCGACCAACGATGCCACCACCTCGGCTACAATCACTTTCAGTTGGACCGAACCCCAAACCGTGCGCTATCTGCTTATGCAAGAATACATACGCCTCGGACAACGAATAAAAGACTGGAAAGTAGAATACACCTCCGACGGCACTTCGTGGCTGCCACTTGCCCCGGGCATTCAAACCACAACAGTGGGCTATAAACGCATTTTGCCTCTCAACGGCAGCACCTCGGCTTCATACGGAGATGGCTACCAAGCCCGCTCCCTGCGCATCACAATCAACGACAGTCGCGCCTGCCCATTGATTTCCAACATCTCAATCTTTTAAATTCTTATCAATAACAACCACAAAACACCCTCCACTATGAAAAAAATCATCTTTTGCGCTTTGGCATTGATAGGAATAAACTCAAGTGCACAAACCATAACTTTCGACACCGACGACTATCAATCAATCGGAGTCTACGACACATGGGAGCAAAGCCCGTTCCGCACAGGCAAACTCACGGGCAACGCGCAAATCCTTAAAAACCACCTTAACCAAGTAGACAACGTGTTGGGCGAAGCACCTAACCCCTCTGAAAATATCGTCGGGCTGCAACGCAGCCGTTTTGGCAGCAACACTTTTGGCGTGAGTATCACGCTCAAAGAACCCTTCAGACTGACCAAGACTGCCCGCTACCTCCATGTGCTGATCTACAAGCCCATTGAGAGCCGTGTCTTGGTCTGTGGTCTTGGCAAGCGCACCGAGTCGGCATGGAGTTGGCAAGACGGCACCTGCGAGCAATTCAAAGTTGCCACCCCCGGCAAAGTGGCCGCCAACACATGGGTTGACGTAGTTGTGCCAATCAATGGTTTCAGTTATTCCGAAGCCGACAAAACAGGCATAGACATTTCCACCCTCATAATCTGTCCCGACCTGCGCACACCACGTTTTGACGAAGAAGACTTTGCCTGCTACATTGACCAAATCGAAATCAACGACTCTCCACAACCGCGTTTCACCACCGAGATGTATGCCATCAGTTTCGACCGCGAACAAATCAATACACGCACCAACCGCCACCTCGACAACGTTAGTTTAAATAATATTATAACAAACCAACTCCCCTCTACATTCTACAACAACCTCACATCTTTGGTCTTCAGTGCCACACCGGGCGAAAGTGTCAAACCCGGATTCGTCTATACCGGCGATTGGATGTCGGGCTACGTCTACGTTGACTGGGGCAACGATGGTAAATTCAACTTCGATATTCTAAACAACGGATTTCCCGCGTCGGGCGGTGACATTGTGAGCTACAATGTCTATAATCCTTATCTCGCTACAGGCCAAGGCTACAACGCCTGGACAAAAAGCAACGGAGTCACCACAACAAACGGAAACACGATAGGCAGTGCCATGCCAAACTTCACCGTTCCCGCCAACACCCCCTACGGCTTCTATCGTATGCGCTACAAAGTCGACTGGAACAGCATTGACCCCGCCGGCAACACTGCATCAAACAACCTTATCACCAACAACGGCGGAGGCATAACCGATGTGACACTCGACGTCCACTCCGACAAAATAAAAGTGAGCGAAGGCTCGCTCAACGGACAAATTCTCACTGCCGACGGACAAACACTCGACAACTTAGAAGTGCCCTACGGCCAACCCTTCACCGTCAAAATAGATCCCTACCCCGGTTTCAGCCACAACGGTGTGGTGATACGCTCGGGCTACAACACAGCCTCCGACCAACAGTTTGTCAACGAAAATCCCCAATATATCATCTACAAATTCTCCTACGACGATTTCGACGACAACAACCTGCTCACCATTCCTCTCTATTGCATGAAAGGTGGAGAAGTGTTGATTGAAGGCCAATTTATCGAAGCTCTTAAAACGCCCTACACCATTCGCATAGAAGGTGCAAGCGGCGACACCGGTGGCGTAATCTTCAAAGGCGTAACCTACACAGCCGGCAGCAAAATAAGCGTAGACCACACAATCAACCCCGCTCTGCTCACTGCCGTAAAAATTGATGGCCACAATGCTGACATAGTGATAAAAGACATGGAAATAATCGTGACCTACACCCGAGGTCTCATGCGAGGCGACACCATTACCAACCTCTCCCAACTATCCAACGACAAAGCCTATTTCATCACCTCTCTCACAGGTGAGGGAGCTCTGGTCTACAATCCATCTATATCCACCACATACGTCAGCATCAAGGCCAGCAACGGTTGCGTGCAAGGCTACCCCACCGACAACACCGCCAAACTTGCCTATATATCTCCGCTCGATACCACCAATCTCTGCGACAGTTGGCAAATTCTAAAAAAAAACACCGACTACTATCTCTACAATCCGGGTGGAAAAGCATTTGTGACACTCCAAAACCGCGACTACATCTTCACCTCTACCGAAACTCCGCTTAAACTAATACGCACCAACAGTGCCTACGAAACTACCACGGTCAACTCCAAAAACATTTCGCTCAAAAACTCTTTCAGCATACTCGGCAAAAACGGCGACAACAACCACTACGCGTGCATTTGCACCAACACCACCCCAATGGCCGTGCGCAATTGGACATTCAACGACCACGGCTCAGTCTTTTATATCATCGAAAACCCCAACGTTCAAGTAACCGACATCTTTGAAGACCCCGATGCCGTTTCAAGCATAGAAACAAAACCCTGCTCGCAAGACAACACCATACACGACCTTTCGGGCAGACGTGTCTATTCACAACCTGATAAAGGCATATATATCATCAACAGAGAAAAAGTTGCCAAATAGACTTCTGCATTTGCCACAACACAAAAATTGAATGACAAGCAGCATTATTTCCCATAAAAATTTGGTCATCACAAACAAAACCGTTACTTTTGCACCGCAATTATAAAGACACAGCCTTTGGTGAAAGGCAAAAAAATCTTTATAATAATGATGGTGACTATAGTTCAGTTGGTTAGAGCGTCAGATTGTGGTTCTGAATGTCGTGGGTTCGAATCCCACTAGTCACCCCAACAAACAAGTTTGTCCCGTAAGCAGTTTGCTTACGGGATTTTTTTTACCCATCACGACCGACTTTTGCTACACAATTCTATAGTTTCCCTCCAATTCCCGTCTCAATACTCTCCACGACAATCACCGACAAAAGAAATCACCAATCACCATTAGTCATGGAATAGGGTTTGGCCTCGAATTGCAAGCCACGCTTGCGGTTGGGTTTGTCGCTCATCTCAAACTCAATTGTCTTGGCATTGCAGAGTTGCGCATGGGTGATATACAATTTGTCGTATGGGCGACCATCTATGCGCAAAGACTTCACATAACGCCGACTATCGTCCACCCCTTTCGCCAATATCTCCACACTGTGGCCCCCGGGCAATTCCACACACACATAAGGCAAATAAGGTGCTCCGATTACATATTGCGCGCTGCCGGGACAAACGGGATAAAATCCCATTGCAGAAAAAATATACCATGCCGACATCTGACCGCAGTCGTCATTGCCACCCAATCCGCGTATATCATTGCGATACATGCGATTCATTATTGTGCGCACCCATTGTTGAGTCTTCCATGGCTCAGAAGTCCACGCATATAAATAAGGAATATGATGGCTCGGTTCGTTGCCATGCACATAACCTCCCACCAAACAGTCGGCCGTTATGTCTTCGTTGTCGGCATAATATTTTTCAGGAAGATCCATAGAGAACAGTTGGTCAAGACGCTCTCGGAAAACCTTCTCGCCGCCCATTGCCCTCATCATGCCAAAAACATCGTGGGGAACATGAAAAGAGAAATTCCACGAGTTGCCTTCAATAAAGCCCTCATTGTAGGTCTGATAGGGGTCCATGCCCTCTTTGAAACGACCGTCCCCATATCGCGGACAAGCAAATCCTCTTTGGGGCTCATAAACATTTCGGTAATAAAGAGCACGCCTGCAAAACTCCTTTGCCACACTGTCAAAACCAGCGGCTTTGGCAGTGGCATAGACAGCCCAATCATCATAGGAATACTCCAAAGTGTTAGAGGCCGCCGTAGCATCGCGATCGTATGTTGCATATCCCTTTAACTTATAATCCTCAACTCCTGTCATGAGCGGAGAATTAGCCGTGGCGACCATTGCCCTCAATGCCACATTGCGGTCAATCTCTGCTCCCTTTGCCAAAGCGTCGGCCAAGACGCTGACGGCATGATAGCCCGTCATACACCACCCCTCATTGGCCATAAGGCTCCACACAGGCAGAATATGGTGCACACTCTGCTGCCAATGAGCCAACATCGACTTTGCCATATCGGTGTTGCGATCGGGTTTCAGAAACGACAGCAAGGGGTGAAGGGCGCGATAAGTGTCCCACAACGAAAAGATTGTATAATTCTCAAAACCCTCAGCAACATGAATATTACCATCTATACCTCGATAACGGTGATCAACGTCCATATAAACACTCGGGTTAATCATTGTGTGATAAAGCGAAGTATAGAGCATTGCCTTTTGGTCGTCGGTGCCCTCGCATTTTATCACTCCGAGTTCCTTGTCCCACATCTGCTTGGTGTCTTCACACAAACGGCTGAAACTCTTGCCCCCTGCCTCGGCCTCAAGATTGCGCAAGGCACCCTCGGTGCTTACAGCCGAGAGAGCCACCTTGAGTGTCAATTCTTGCGTCTCAGTGTTGTCAAAATTAAAATATGCCACAATGTTGCGCCCTGCCATTTCGGGGAAGTTATGATATATATCAAATTTGCGCCAAAACCCGCTATATTTAGGTTGTTGGCGATCACGATAACCATAACTCTTGAGTGGTTTGCTCAGAGCAATGGCAAAGTAGGTATAGTTGCAACGTGCCCACCCATTAGTTATGCGATAGCCGGTGAGGAGGGTATCGTTTTCCACGCGCAGCGAAGCCCAGAGAGTTTTGCCGTCGTAATTATAAATGCCGTGGGCAAGATCAAGAATAAAACGAGCGTCAGCACCCTTGGGAAAAGTATAGCGGTGTATGCCCACTCGCGGAGTTGCCGTGAGTTGTGCCCTTATGCCATAATCATCGAGAACCACCTCATAATATCCTGCCGAGGCTTTCTCTTTAGCGTGTGAAAAGCGCGAGCGATAACCCCCGTCGGGATTGTCGGCCGTGCCGGGATTGAGAGAGAGTTCACCCGTTTGTGGCTGAATAAGCAGGTCGCCAAGATCGGAATGGCCCGTGCCACTGAGATGAATATGACTGAAACCCACAATGGTAGGGTCTTCATAACGATAGCCGGCACAATATCCATAGACTCCGGCCTGATAGCGACCATCGACATTGTGAGGAATGGTGTCGGTGTCCGGACTTAGTTGAACTATGCCAAAAGGCGCACAAGCTCCCGGAAAAGTGTGCCCCATGCCCGAAGTACCTATCAAAGGGTTTACCCAATCCGACAAACGCGATTCAGACATTTGTCCCCTCACCACACACACACATATACAACACGCCAAAACGACCGACAAACCTTTTTTAAAATCCATATCAATATATCTGCAAATTAAAACATAAAGCAAAACGGCTGCCAGAAAACAAACAACCATCATCGGCAAATTTAAAAATAATTCCCAAAACACTGTTAAAACAACATATAATTTCCACATTTCCCCACTGCACAACTTGGCCGATAAACAAGAAAAGACTACTTTTGCCCACAACAAACTCAAAACCACCATATATTATGACATTCAAAGACCTTTCAGCGTTGCGCAGTTCCGTGCGCAGTTTCACAAGCGAAGAAGTTGACGCCCAACAACTCGACTACATACTCGAATGTGCACGTCTTGCCCCTTCGGCCGTCAACAAACAACCCTGGCATTTCTATGTAGTCACCTCGCCCGAGGGCAAAGCTGCCCTTCGCAAATGTTACGACCGCGAATGGTTTGCCGAAGCACCGGTCTACATCGTGTGTTGCGTTTGCCACGACCAAGAGTGGGTGCGCAGTTGCGACAACAAGCCCCATGGCAACATCGATATCGCCATTGCTACCGAACATATCTGTCTCGCTGCCGCAGAGCAGGGACTTGGCTCGTGCTGGGTGTGCAACTTCGATGTCGCCCTTTGCAAACAACTGCTCAACCTGCCCGACAACCAAGAACCCTCCGTTATTGTGCCGATAGGCCACGCTTCACCACAAGGAGCCACTCGGCCCAAACAACGCAAAGCCGCTCAAGACATCATAAGCAAACTATAAGAAGCAATCTCAACATCGCTTAAGTATAAAACCGAGGCGAGAGGAAGACAAAATCCCCCTCTCGCCTCGGTTACTTTTTTCTGACTTTTTTTGTCGATTTGTTCTGTGATTAGCATTCCGGCTCTAAACCTCGTCGAAATTTAAACCTGCGAGAGCACCGTCTTGAGTTTCTCCATAAACTCGTCGGCCTCAGCCTTGCCAAACGTGAGAGGCGGAAGCAGGCGCAAGGTGTTTGTGCCCGAACAACCGGTAAACACTTTTTGCTCTTTCACAAGTCGTGTGCGCACCTCCTTGTAAGGAATATCAAGTTCGATACCAATCATCAGACCGCGTCCGCGCACTTCTGCAACATGGGGCAGTTTTGCATCTGAAAGTGCCTTGATAAGATATTCGCCTACCTTGCGAGCGTTCTCAACAAGGTTTTCTTTTTCAAAAATATCAAGCACTGCCAACGCAGCGGCACACGCCAGATGATTGCCACCAAAGGTGGTGCCAAGTTGTCCGTAGACGGGTTTAAACTTGGGAGAAATAAGCAAGGCAGACATGGGGAAACCATTTGCTATGCCTTTTGCCACCGTGATGAGGTCAGGCTTCACGTCAAGATATTGGTGAGCAAAAAATTTACCACTTCTGCCATAGCCACACTGAATTTCGTCGCAAATCAAAACGGTGTTGTATTTGTCGCACAGTCGACGCAACCCCTGCACAAACTCACGGGTTGCCAGTCTTATACCACCCACTCCCTGAATACACTCTATAATAACGGCACAAACATCGCCTTTTTCAATCTCCCTTTGCCATGCCTCGAGGTCGTTGAGTGGCAGGTAGGTGACGTGATGATTGGCATTGATAGGCGCAATGATTTTAGGATTGGCCGTAGCTTCAACAGCGAGCGAAGTGCGACCATGAAAGGCTTTTTCGAGCGACAATACCCTTGTGCGTCCGTTATGAAATGAGGCAAGTTTGAGGGCGTTTTCGTTGGCCTCGGCACCCGAGTTGATAAGAAACAACCGATAGTCGTCGTAGCCCGAGATACGCCCCAAACGCGAGGCCAATTCTTTTTGCAAGGGGTTGATGACCGAGTTGCTATAGAAGCCCAATTTGTTGACTTGGCGAGTGACTGCCTCTACGTAATGAGGGTGGCAGTGCCCCACGCTGATTACGGCATGGCCACCATATAAATCAAGATATTCGTTGCCATCGATGTCCCACACACGGCAACCCTTGCCGTGATCTATTGCTATATCAAAAAGCGGATAAACGTCAAACAGTGTCATGTTATTGAATATATATAATATTGCAAGTTAATATGTCGTCAAACAGTCATCAGAAAGCCGATGCCTTGAGATTCAATCCCGTTGTCTCGGGCAAACCAAACATGAGGTTCATGTTTTGCACAGCCTGGCCAACAGCACCTTTCAGCAAATTGTCTATGCACGAAATCATGAGCAGTTGGTCGTCGTGTTTCTCGACATAGACAACGGCCTTGTTGGTGTTGACCACCTGCTTCATATCGGGACTTTTGGTCACAAAGTGTGTAAACGCAGCATCGGCATAAAAGTCGTCATAAATTTGGCGAGCTTCTTGTTCTGAAGAGCGACATGTAGCATAGGCCGTAACAAATATACCACGCGCAAAACAGCCTCTTTGGGGTATGAACAAAAGGCGACCCTCGTATGAGGGGTGAAGTTCTTCTACCGTCTGTCTTATCTCGAGCAGGTGTTGATGGGTAAATGTTTTATAGACCGAGACATTGTCGTTGCGCCATGAGAAATGAGTTGTGGCACCGGGTTTTTGTCCCGCCCCCGTGCTACCGGTAATTCCATTGATATGAATGTCGCCCTCAATAATACCGCTTTTCAAAGCCGGCAAAAGAGCCAACTGTATGGCGGTGGCAAAACAACCGGGATTGGCAACACGCGAAGCCGTCGAAATAATGTCACGATGAGTCTCGGGCAGGCCGTAGACGAAATCATGATTCCCGACTATTCTGAAGTCTTGGGCGAGGTCGATTATTTTCACTTTGGAGTTAATATCGTGTTCTGCCAAAAACGCCTCGCTCTTTCCATGACCAAAACAGAAAAAAACGACATCTGCCTTGTCAAACGGCATTTCGGAGGTAAATTCCAAATCCGTATCGCCGAGCAGTCCTTCGTGAACATCCGCTACCCTGTTGCCGGCATTGCTGCCACTATTGGCAAACACTATCTGCGCCTCGGGATGATTTGTGAGAAGCCTTATCAATTCACCACCGGTATATCCGGCCGCACCCATTATACCTACTTTTATCATAGTCTATGCATTAGAAATCTTTTGATGTTTAAATTTAGAGTTTTTTGTGTCGGAACAAGAAGCCGCCCTATCGACGTTTTCGCTAAACCATCCGAGCAAAAGCAAGCTTGCTTGGGTTTTGCCATGGCGAGAAAACGCAACTGTTAAGAACGTTTTCGTTAAACCATCCGAGCAAAAGCAAGCTTGCTTGGGTTTTGCCATGGCGAGAAAACGCAACTTTTCTAAGAACGCTGTCGCGGAGCGAGCAACCAAAGCAAAAGATATATCCACAGCCCGACACCATAGGCGAGTATCAGAAAAAACGCAGCAAGCCTGACCAAAAGCGAATCTATGCCAATATATTCGGCCAACCCACCACAAACTCCTCCAATTTTCCTGTCGTTACTTGACAAATAGAATTTATTATTCATTTTTCTAAAAATCAGGTCTCTTGTTTCGTTGTTCACTCAACCGTAAGGGCAGCCGGATTTATCTCTGCTCGTCAGGGTGAGCCAGATAGTAGGCTCGCAAAGCAGTTGACGACACTTTTATAAAGCCTTTAGCATCTTCCGAACTCCAAGCTTTTGCTGTCTCTCCATACTCGCCAAGTTTGTTTTTCACAAGGTCGTTGGGAGAATCGACCCCGACGGTCTCAAACGAAAGTGGACGCAGGCGAAGTGTCACCTCGCCCGTCACATTGCGCTGCGACGATGTGAGCATAGCCTCAATGTCGGGCATCACCGGCTCAAGATATTGGCTCTCGTGGAGGAACATTCCATACCAGTTGCTGACTTGGTCTTTCCAATATTGCTGCCATTTAGAGAGTGTGAATTTCTCCAAAAAACGATGGGCACCAATAATCAGCATAGGAGCAGCAGCCTCAAATCCCACACGACCCTTAATGCCAATGATTGTGTCGCCCACATGGCAGTCGCGACCTATGCCAAAAGCTGCACCTATTTTCTCAACAGCCTGTATAGCCTCAATTTTGTCGTCGTAGCGTTGGCCGTTGACAGTAACGAGTTCTCCTTTTTCAAAACCAAGTTTCAACAACTCGGGTTCTTGTTTTTCGGGGTGTTTGAGATATGCGCTCTCAGGCAATCCCTGCGTGCTGTCGAGTATTTCACCGCCACAAATGCTTGTGCCCCATATCCCCACGTTATAGGAATACTTGAGTTTGGTGAAATCGGCACTGAAACCATTGGCGTTAAGATAGTCCACTTCTTCTTGGCGGCTGAGATTTTTGTCACGAGTGAGAGTGATAATCTCCACCCCGGGCGACATCACAAGAAAAGTCATGTCAAATCGAATTTGATCGTTGCCCGCTCCGGTCGAACCATGGGCAATGGCATCGGCTCCGATCTCGTTGGCATAGCGCGCAATGGCCAATGCTTGGAAAATACGCTCAGAACTAACCGAAATAGGATAGCAGTTGTTGCGCAACACGTTTCCGAAAATCATATATTTCAGCGACTTGGCATAATATTCTTGTGTCACGTCGAGGGTAACATATTTTTTAGCTCCGAGTTTATAGGCATTTTCCTCATTGGTTTTGAGTTGTTGCTCACTGAAACCGCCTGTGTTGGCACACGCGGCATAAACTTCATAACCTTTTTCTTTGGCGAGATACATCACGGTGTAACTTGTGTCAAGTCCGCCGCTAAAAGCCACTACAACTTTTTTTGCCATGTTATTTTATTGTTTTAAAATTGTTTTATGGTTGTTTATATAACAAAGGGGGTTGCCCCCCTATCATATCGCTTCTCTCCCGAGTGGGAATATCATCTCAGGTTTTTGCGTGCCGCCTCTTGAGCCATGGCCACAATGTCGGCAGGCAGTTCTACCGGAAGCGGTTCGCCCACATGGTCGGCAGGGTCATAGAGCATGGCCGTACATACACAATATTTGCGCCCCGTGCGTGCCAACACGTCACAATTGACACAGCGAGGTTGTTCAGGAGTGCCACAGCCGGCCCAATATGCGTCATCTTGGGTGAGTTGAGCAAATGTAACCGGCACATAGCCAAGCATTGTGTTGATGCGCATCACGGCAATCTGACTGGTAAGTCCAAACAACTTGGCGTTTGGCCAGCGCAAGCGACTGAGAGTGAAAGCCACTTTCTTAATGCGCGTAGCGAGATGATGACCGCGATATTTTGGAACTACAATCAAGCCCGAATTGGCCACATAGTGTTTATCTTCCCAACTCTCAATATAGCAAAAACCGGCAAACTCGTCATTTTTGTCAAGGGCTATTATGGCTTTACGTTCCGCCATTTTTGTGGCAAGATATTCATGGGTACGCGAAGCAATACCCGAGCCTCTCACCTTTGCAGATTCGGTAATGGTTTCTAATATTGTGTCGACATACTTTTCATGAGAAGCATCGGCCACAATCACCCTGATGCCATCATCGGGTTCTTTACTAAAACTGCTTTCCGTCAGAGTATTTTCCGTTGGTTCAGTCTTCATCATAACTTGGCAATATTTGTTTCAAGGCATCGATTATGACAGTTTTTCCAACCCCTTCTCTCAATACAACAAGAATAGTATCATCTCCTGCCACAGTTCCCACAATCTCATTAATATTAAGATTATCTATTTCAGATGCCAAACTGTTGGCATAGGCTGTAACTGTTTTAATGACAGCGAGGTTTCCCGAAAAGTCAACGCTTTTAAATCCATAAGGCACAGCCCGGCGTTGAATTTCCGCCTCATTGGTTTCGGGCAAGACATAAGCATAGCCACCATCCTCGGTGCAAACCTTAGAAACCTTCAAAGTACGAAGATCACGCGACAATGTCGGTTGAGCCAATTTAAAGCCCTGTTCTCTGAGAGCATTCAACACCTCTTCCTGACTTTCAAATCTATTTGCCTGCAAAAGACTGCGGAGCATTTCCAATCGAGTTCTTTTTATTGCCATATTTGCTGCTTTTGTTATTTATTCCAAATGCAAAGTTAGTAATAAAATTTCATCTACTCGCATAAACTTGTGCGAAAACAAGTCTTAAAAATACATAAAACCTAAAAATCCGACTTTTTGCACACTTCACTAAACAAAATGAACATTCGCAAAAAACATTGTTTTTGTCCATTCAAACGCAAATTGCCACTTTTTCAACAATTTACCGCCACAAACAAAATCTACTACAATTTGGAGTGTATCTCACCGCTGCCCAAACATATCTTGCGACTGTCATCAAAGGGCAGATATACAACGGCAAATTGCCCGGGGGCCACACCGCGAATGTTGCGCTCGCTCCTTATCACATATCGCCCGAGACGTTCGGAATATGAAAAATGTCCCGACTCAAACTCCGGTGAATGGCGTATCTTGAAATATATCGGAGTGTCGTTGGGCACAAAATTTAGATTTTCGGTGGCAATGGTATGAAAATCACTAAGAGAAAACTCTGTGGCATTACACTGTTGCCCGGGACTCTCGATGTCGCGAGTAACAAACACGATGTTGTTGTCAATATCCTTGCCTACCACAAACCACGGCCCTCCGCCCAAACGAAGTCCTTTTCGCTGACCGAGAGTATAAAACCAATATCCGCGATGACTGCCCAACACTGTGCCGGTCTCCCACTCCACTATCTCACCCTCCTTGGTGCCAAGATAGTGCTCGAGCAACGAATTATAGGTTGTGTTGCCCAAAAAACAAATGCCCTGACTGTCTTTGCGGTGTGCAGGAGCCAATCCCCACTTCTCAGCAATGGAGCGTACCTCGTTTTTCTGCAACCTCCCGATAGGAAAATGAAGGGTCGCAAGTTGTTGTGGTGTAATCTGACATAGAAAATCGGTCTGATCTTTCACGGGGTCGGGACTTGTGGCCAGATATTTCACCCCATCTTTCACAAGCGTTGAAGCATAGTGGCCCGTAACGGTCATGTCAAAATCACGTCCCACCTTGTCATAGAAACAACCAAACTTTATCAAACTGTTGCACATCACGTCAGGATTGGGCGTAAGTCCGCGCCTCACGCGGTCTGTGAGATATTCTATCACATTGTCCCAATAATCTTTGTGAAGATCGACAGTTTCTACTTTGAGTCCGTATTGGCGTGCAAGCATGTTGACCATTTCAAGGTCTTCTTCCATTGTGCACGAAAACTCACTTTCTTCCTTTGCACCTATAATAATATAAAACAAAGTGGGTTTATAGCCCTCTTCACACATCAAATGGGTTGCAACCGCACTATCTACTCCACCCGAGGCAAGAACGGCAATGTTTTTATCTTTCATCATGCTTTTGTTTACTATTTTTAAAAGGCTGTGAATTACCGCGTTGCGAAAGCAAAGAGATGTCATATCCCATTTGCGAAACTGCCTCGACAATCTTTTCTGTCTCAACAGACAATCCTCTGACAACAAGTGTGGCTTCTGAAACATTTGCCTCTGCAAAAAGACCCGGGTCAACACTCTTGGCTGCACTCTCCACATTAGCCTTGCAATGGCTGCAAGTCATGTTTTTCACCTTAAACACAGCAATGATCTCTGCAGGTGCACACCCTGCTTCGTCAAAAGACTTGTGGCAACCACATATCTTGTTGGAAACAAACGACCATACAACAAGCGCAGCCATAATCACTCCGCAAACAATCGGCACCAAACCAATTCCATCGCCCACAACACATTCGCCACATACACCGCGCGAAGCCACTGCAAACCAATCAGTCGGAAGCAGATAAGAAATAACCACACCACCAATCAACGCACCACTTATAATAGTCGACAAATATACGAGCAATGCCCTTTGCCCCAACGTCTTTCGCAAAATGGTAATGGTAGCAGCGTTGGTTGCCGGTCCTGCCATAAGAAAAACAAACGCGGCTCCCGGATCCACTCCGACAGCCACCAATCCCGCAGCCACCGGAATGCTGCCCGTGGCACAAACATACATCGGCACTGCCACAACAATAATCAACAACATCTGCAAAATGGGCGACAGGTTCATTGTCTCCATAAAATCATGAGGCACCAAAGTGGTTATCAACGCTGCCACCAAAAGACCTATTACCAACCACTTGGAAATATCACCCAAAAAGTCTATGAAACCATATCTCAACGCCTCTACAAGTTTGCGCCAAAAACCACTTGGAGAGACTTCGGCAGACATATCGTCGTCGACCACGGTCTTATTTTCATTGTCTTCCTGCTTGTCTACCACGCCTTCTATC
>JAQXTH010000028.1 GCA_029219385.1 Prevotellaceae bacterium
ATGGTACTGTGCACACAATCGTCTCTGGGGTACCCCAGAGAGTGCTTGGCTTACTATATTGAGCTTCTCTGTGAATGTCCTTTTCATAAACAAACTGCACTCCAAAAGTTTTTTTGTCTAACTTTTGGGGTGCAGTTCAAAGAGGTGTCAGCCCTTTTGTGTATCGTAAACAAAAGTATTTGTAGATAGCAATGTTTATCTCAATAGACTTAAATCTACATTAGGAATAATAACGTCTGCAAGCTTATCCTCAATAAGAAATCCCATATAAAGTGGAATAGTAAGAATATTTCCCTCGCGTCCTACATTATATTGTCCCAACTTGATAGCATTCTTGACATGATATATATTCTTGTTTTTCAAAACCGTAGTCATGCTTTTTGTCTTGCCAGATTTTGCTTTGACTTCAAGGATAATGCACTCTCCTTTGAATCTCACCAAAAAGTCCAGTTCAAGCCCACTATCCTTATGAAAGTAATATAACTTTTGCCCTGACTTACATAAGAAATCTGCCATCAAATTTTCAAAAATGGCTCCTTTATATCCAAGAAGATTACCCTTTAAAATATCAGCCTGTGTGCCATAATCAAGCATTGCTATTAGAATACCTATGTCTGTGGTGTATAACTTGAAGCAATCTTTAATGGAATTACCCTCTAACGGCAGTTCTGTAATCTGCGTGTTATAACATCTACGGACAATCCCGGCATCCTCTAACCATTGAATGCTACCAATGTATTGCGAAGCCCTTCCACCTTTCTTTACAATGGAATACTGGAATTTTTTGTTCTCCTTGGCTAATTGTTTCGGAATAGATTCAAAACATTCACGAATATTAGGCTTGTCCGCATCATCTGCATATTTAATCATGTCCTCTTCGTATTCGGCAATAAGATTGCGTTGTGTCTTATATATAAGGTCGATATTCTTGGTTTCAATGAAGCAATTTACCACTTCAGGCAAACCTCCGACAATGACATACCTATATAGTAATTGCATCATTGCTTTGTGAACTCCATCGGGAACAGCTTTTTCTTTTTCAAAGCATGATTTGACAGAATCAATAACAACTTCATCGACCCCGTTTGCCCAAAGAAATTCCTCAAAGTCCAACGGATACATATCTATCACCGTTTCATATCCTACAGGAACAGAATCTTGTCCCACCTCTTCGCCTCTCATCTTGCTTTTGCCGTAGCCTTTCACTCCTAAAAGAGAGCCGGTGGCAATAACATCAAAACGCCCGTCTATGTGGAATGATTTCAAGGCTGTCCTTGCTTCCTTGCATTCTTGAATCTCATCAAGTATAATGCACGTTTTTCCTTCGATGAAACGACTGCCTTTAATTAAAGCAGAGAGGTTGAGAATAATGGTATCAACATCTATATTACCCGTAAATGCAGACTTCTTGTCAGGTTCAATTATGAAGTTCATATAAACCACACTCTCGTAATGTTCTCTTGCAAATTTTTGGACAATGAATGTTTTTCCACATTGGCGAATGCCCTTTATCACAAGAGGTTTTCTGTCTTCAGACTTCTTCCAGTTGGCTAAATATGTTTCTATTTTCCTTTTAAGCATGATGCGATCTTATTCTTTCAAAGGCAAAGTTACACTTTTTCAAGCGAAAAAGTCGGAGTTGTCACACTTTTTCAAGCGAAAAAGTTGGGAGTTGCTACACTTTTTCAAGCGAATACCGGCAGATTTCTTGTGAAGTTATTTTTTATTTCTCTCTTGCGAGAGGATAGCCTTGAGTTCTTCTACCTTTTGGGGGTATTTGTCGGCAAGGTTTTGTTTTTCGCCGATGTCTTTTTTGAGATTGTATAGTTGGTCGGCAGGCAGGTTGCCCGTTTCGGTTTGGGTCAGTTTCATGAAGGGGGTGTATTTGTTGGGTGTGATATATTTCCATGTGCCGTTTGAAACGGAGAGCGAACTCGACGCTTCTATGACATAGTCGCGACCCTTGGAGTCTTTGCCCAAGAGAGTGTTGAGATGGTTTTGACTGTCGGGAGCGTCGCCCTGGGCAATTTCTTGGTGGGTGAGATACGCCATTGAGGCGAAGAAGTCAATTTGAGACACAAGAGCCTTGGAGGTTTTGCCTTTCTTGATTTTCGAGGGCCAACTCACGATAAACGGCACTCGGGTGCCACCCTCGAAGTTGCTATATTTGCCACCGCGCATATTGCCCGAGGGTTTGTGGTCGCCCAAGAGTTCCACGGCGCGGTCCTGATAGCCATCGTCGACCACGGGTCCGTTGTCGCTTGTGAGAATGATGAGAGTGTTGTCTCTCAGTCCGAGCTGTTGGAGCGTCTCCACGATTTTTCCCACCGTGTGGTCAAATTGCAAAATGGCATCTCCCCGATAGCCCATGCCGCTTTTGCCTACAAAGCGTGGGTGGGGAAAGCGTGGCACATGTATGTCGTTGGTGCCAACATAGAGGAAGAACGGAGAGCCGCTGTTGCGCTTGATGAAATCCGTGGCCTTTGAAATGATTGTGTCGGCAATGTCTTGGTCGCGCCATAGGGCTTTACCACCGCCTTTCATGTAGCCAATGCGCGAGATGCCGTTGACTATGGCCTGGTCGTGGCCGTGGTTGGGCGAGGGTTTGAGGTTGGTGAGCAACTCAGGATTGTTTTTGCCGGTGGGTTTACCCTCAAAGGGCTTTGTGTAACTCACCTCGATGGGTGCCGAGGGGTCGTAGTTGAGCACTTGTTGGTTTTCCATCCACACACATGGCACGCGGTCGCCCGTTGCCGCCATGAGACACGAATAGTCGAAGCCTAGGTCGGCGGGTCCCGGTGTCACTTTGTTGTTCCAGTCTTGAGTGCTGGTTTTGTCGCCCAGTCCCAGGTGCCATTTGTCCACGGCACCTGTGGTATAGCCGGCAGCTTTGAATACGTCTGCCACGGTGGTTTGTTGGGGTCGTATCACCATGCCAGCATCGCCACGCGCTATGCCGGTGTCGTTGCGTCGCCACGCATAGTGGCCCGTGAGCAGAGAGTAGCGCGAGGGGGTGCTGGTGGAGGCTGTGGCGTGGGCATCGGTAAAGCGCAGTCCGCTGTTGGCCAGTGCGTCGGTGTTGGGAGTGTTGATTGTGGTCGAGCCATAGCAACCGAGGTCGCCATAGCCGAGGTCGTCGGCCAGAATGATGATCACGTTGGGCCTGTCGTTGGTGGCAGATTGTGAAAAAATCGGCGTGGCGGTTATTATCGAACCGCCTACGCCGAGAAAAAGATTAAGATGTTTCATAGAAAAAAGGTTGCTCTTTCAAATCATTGTTTGAAAAGGAAGAATTGCGGACGACCATAGAGGCGGAAGTTCTTGACGGCTCCGGGCATTATGCTGCTTCGTTGAGCGAGTCGCACAGCCTTGATGGTCTGTATTTCGCCGAGGTCTATTATGACTATGTGGGGATAGGCCGAGCGTTTCTCTTTCCACATGGAGTGCCA
The DNA here is from genome assembly GCA_029219385.1 of Prevotellaceae bacterium. Classification (GTDB taxonomy): domain Bacteria; phylum Bacteroidota; class Bacteroidia; order Bacteroidales; family Bacteroidaceae; genus UBA6382. The sequence continues at coordinate 3,450 of JAQXTH010000028.1, forward strand.
ATAGGTGTTGGCATTGTCATCGAAGAGTTGTTCAGCTTCGCCTTCATAGGGTTGCTCGGTGTTGGCGTATACCACTTTCCAACTGTCTTTGGCGAGCGGTTTGTCGTTGGCTCCGATGAGTTCTATTTCAGAGAGACAAGAGTTTTCTCCGTCATAAGATTGGGTCACTTCAATGCAAAGGTGGCGCAGAGTGGCGGGCGAGGCGAGCGAGAAGTTTTGCAGACCCTTGGTTTGCTGCATAGTTCCCTCAAGGATAATGTCGCCTTTGTCGAGAGTGGGTGAGCCGAGGGCTTCACGTTTGGCAATGGGACGTTGGTTTTTGTCAACGCCCACGGAGTCGAGTATGGGTTTCTCAAGTCCTGCCACAGAGGAGTGGCCGGTCGGCTCAATGTCGAGCACGATGATTTCGTTTTGTCCTTTCTTCACCCAGGGCCCCGGCACGTAGAGGGTGTGTTGGGGACCCACGGCCCAGTATTTACCGATGCTATGGCCGTTGATCCACACGGCACCCTTGCACCATCCGCGCGTGTCGAGAAAGAGGTCGCCGACTTTGTCGAGGTTGAATGTGCCGCGATAGAAAGTGGGTGACTGTTGGGGAGCGGTGGTTGTTGAGGCTGTGAATGCTTTTTTGAGTTGTTTCTCAGCTGCGCCCCCTTTGGCAATGCTTTCATAGAGGGGCAGGGGGGTGGTTGTCCAGTTGGTGATTTCCTTGCCGTTGACAGTCACTTTTTCGGTGATACCCTTGAGGTTGTTGAGCAGGTCGGCACCATAGTTCACGCGTCCCACGTTTTCAACCAATATTTCAAGTTTTGCTCCTGCCGGAATGTCAACGTCAATTTTGTTTTGGCGGTGGCGGCGGTCGAGGCTGCCGATAGTCTTGCCGTTGACGGTGATCACTGCATAGTCGCGCAACTCCTTTATTACCATTGTGCCTTTAAGAGGTTGGTCTATGGTGGTTTGGTAGTGTATGTAGCCAAAGTCCATGCCAACGGCTTCCATGGTGAGCGGTCGTTCGGATGTCTTTTGGTTGCAGAATGCAGCCGAGAGAGGAGCCTGCTCTGTGAGTTGTGTGGTAGCAAAAGTGGTGGTGGGGTTGAGAGGCGGCACGGGCGGCAGTTTCTCGCCTGCAGGCAGGTGTTTCTCAATCACTTCGCGAAATGCGTAGTATTTTGGTGTGGCGTTGCCATATTCACCCAGGGGCGCGTCGTAGTCGTAGCTTGTGGGCTGGGGTTCGTAGCCATAGCTAGTGTTGGCCCCGTTGGTGTAGCAGAAGTTTGTGCCCCCGTGGAACATATACATGCTGACCGACACGTTGTTGTCGAGCATCCAGTCGAGTTGAGACGCAGGATTTTTATAGTCGCGTCGAGAGTGGCGTTTTCCCCACACGTCAAACCATGCAGGATAGAACTCTGCCACGAAATAGGGACCGCCTTTTTGGAAGCGGTCAATGGTCTTTTTGATGTCGTCACCCACAGCACCGTTGACCGTGGGCAGGGCACCATCGACATATCCGTTGGGCATTTGTCCGGCCCCGTCGCAGGTGATGAGCGGCACATCAAAACCGGCGTTTTTAATCATGTCGCGCAGTTTGGCGAGATATGTCTTGTCATTAGAATAGGAACCATATTCGTTTTCCACCTGCACCATGATGATGGGACCACCGTTGGTCACGGTGAGGCTTTTCAACTCTTTGCCCAGACGGTCGATATAGCGTTTGCAAGCGTCGAGAAACTGTTGGTTGTCGCTGCGCCATACCATGCCTTTTTCGTTTTGCAGCCAATAGGGGTAGCCGCCAAAGTCCCATTCGGCACAAACGTAGGGACCGGGGCGCAAGACTACGTGCATTCCCTCTTGGCCGCAAATTTTTATGAATTTTGCGAGGTCGGCTTGTCCCGAAAAGTCAAACACGCCCGGCTTGCGCTCATGGATATTCCAAAAAACGTAGGTCGACACCGTGTTGATGCCCATGGCTTTGGCTCTCTGAATGCGGTCGCGCCAATATTCTGCCGGAATGCGCGGATAGTGCATTTCACCGCAGATGAGTTGAATCGGCTTGCCGTTGTAGATAAAAGATCCGTTTTCGATTTTGAATTTTTGGGCGTGGGCAGTCGTAAAGCACATGCTCAAAAAAGAAAGCATCAGGATAAGAGTTTTTTTCATGGTTTGGTTGTAGTTGAATTTTGATTATAGGTTTAAAATTAAATATATTTGCAAGCAGGGCTGAGGGGTGGGGTGGAATGAAACCGTGTGTAAAGTTACGCAAATTTATTTGGGAAAACGCTTTTTTTAACTTAAAATCATAAAATCGGGCAGACCTTGTCGCAATAATGTGACTTGTTGCCTTGTTTTCGTGTTGAAAAGACAGTGCAGGCAGCCCTTGATTTTATAGTTCCTAACTTAGGAAACTTAAGTGTATTAGTTAGAATACTTAAGCGTTCTAATTAGAGTTCTTAAGTGTTCTAAGTTAGGAAATATAATTTAATGGTGTTTTGTGAGGATTTCAAAAGTGATAAATTAGTGTTGAAAGGTTGCGCATGGAAAGAAGTTTTGGCGAATTTTTTGAAAAAAGAGAGATTTTGTTTTGACGAGAAAAAATAATGTGGTAATTTTGCAGAACACTGAGTGAGTGAGAGGTCCCGATGGGGCTTCTCACTTTCGGTTATAATAAATGTATAGTCAGAGACACATTATTATCTAATACTATATAAATGATAGAAAAAACAAAAGTGAAGGGTCTCGTAGACCAATGGCTTGAAGGCAAAGATTATTTTCTTACCGATCTCTCTATATCCGACGACGATCGCATTGTTGTGGAAATCGACCACAAAGAAGGTGTGTGGATAGAAGATTGCGTGGAGTTGAGCAAATTTATCGAGAGCAATCTCGACAGAGATGTTGAGGATTATGAGCTGGAGGTGGGCAGTGCCGGAATAGGGCAGCCTTTCAAGGTGAGACAACAATATGAGAATAATGTGGGCGGTGAGGTTGAGGCCGTGCTTAACGACGGCAAAAAGACCTCGGGCATTCTGAAGAATGTGGACGACCGCGGCTTTACGCTCACATCAAGGGAGAAGATAAGGCCCGAGGGGGCAAAGCGTCCCAAGATGGTGGAGGTTGACCACTCTTATGCCTTTGACGAGGTGAAAGAAGTCAGGGCAGTAATAAAATTCTGAAAATATAAACAAAAATTATAATGGCTAAAAAAAACATTGACACAGTAAGTTTGATCGATACTTTTGCCGAGTTTAAGGAGACAAAGAGTATCGATGCCGCCACTATGGTGAGCGTGTTGGAAGAGAGTTTTCGCAGCGTGATTGCCAAGATGTTTGGTTCTGACGACAATTATGATGTGATTGTAAATCCTGCCAAGGGCGATTGCGAGATCTATCGCAACCGCGTTGTGGTGGCCGACGACAAGGTGGTCGACAACAATCGTGAGATTTCGTTGAGCGAGGCTCGCAAAATTGCCTCCGACTATGAAGAGGGCGAAGATGTGAGCGAACGCATAGACTTTACCAAATTTGGCCGTCGTGCCATTTTGAATCTGCGCCAGACTCTGGCAGGCAAGATTTTGGAACTTGAGCACGATGCCCTTTATAATAAATATAAGGATAAGGTGGGCGAAGTAGTGAGTGCCGAGGTCTACCAGGTTTGGAAAAGCGAGACACTTCTTGTGGACGATGAGGGCAATGAACTTATGTTGCCCAAACATCAGCAGATTCCGGGCGATTTCTTCCACAAGGGCGACATTGTGAGGTCGGTTGTATATAAAGTGGACAACGCCAACAACAACCCCAAGATTTATCTGAGCCGCACTGCTCCCGAATTTCTTCAAAGGCTGCTCGAGGCAGAGGTGCCCGAAATAAACGATGGTCTTATCACCGTGAGGAAAATTGCGCGCATTCCCGGTGAGCGTGCCAAGATTGCCGTAGAGAGTTATGACGACCGTATCGACCCGGTGGGAGCATGTGTGGGCGTGAAGGGCAGACGCGTGCATGGCATTGTGCGCGAATTGCACAATGAAAATCTCGATGTGATAAACTACACTTCAAACATCAATCTCTTTATGCAGCGCGCACTCAGTCCTGCCACTGTTTCGTCGATAGTGCTCGACGAAGAAAACAAGATGGCGCAGGTTTATCTGAAGCCCAAGGAAGTGTCGCTCGCCATTGGTCGCGGTGGATTGAATATCAAGTTGGCCGGCATGATAACGGGCTATAATATCGACGTGTTTAGAGAGGCCGACGACAACGAGCCTCAGGAAGACGACATCTATCTTGATGAGTTTACTGACGAGATAGACACATGGGTGGTAGAGGCACTGAAAAGTGCCGGCTATCAGACAGCCCGACAGATATTGGCCGTGCCACGCGAAGAATTGGCAGACCAGGCCGATTTGGAACTCGACACCATAGACGATGTGGTGAGAATACTCAACGAAGAGTTTGAGAAAGAATAATCCCAAAGAGGGGCAGCCTGGGTGACGGGTTGCCGCAGATGTGTTTCAGTTAAAGACAAGATCATTAAAACAACAAATCAGTTAATGAGCGTTAGATTAAACAGAGTATTAAAAGAATTTAATATAGGCCTGCAGACTGTAGTAGATCTGTTGGCAAGAAAGGGACATGAAGTGGTGGCCGATCTGAATACGAAGATTTCTGAAGAAGAATATAACATTGTGAAAAAGGAATTTGGTTCAGACCGTAATCAAAAGAAGATCTCGGAAGAGGTTGCCACGAAAAAGGCTGAAGAGAAAAAGCAGGAGAGCGCATCAACCGCCACCCCCGGCGAGATAAAAACTGTTTTGCCCGAGCAACCGCGCATAAAGACGGTGGGAAAGGTTGACCTCAACAATCTTTCGCCTAAGGTAGAGACCGCACAACCCTCACAGGAGAAAACTGCGCAAAAGCCCACGCCTGCAAACGTCAGCACTGCTTCGCAACAAGCGGTTAAGACCGAAAAGAAAGAGGCGAAACTTGTTGCCAAACCTGCCGAGCCGGCCAAACCTGCCGTCGCTACCACTGCAGCAAAACCGGTGGAGGCTGTAAAGGGGAAACCCATTGACAAAACTGCCACGCAAAATGCTTCTGTCGCTTCTCAAACGGCCGACAAAGAGAAAATCTTCAGACCGAGCAAACCTCAGGTGATAGAGGGCCCCAAGGTGATGGGCACAATCGACCTCGACGCCATAAACGAAAACATGAGGCCCTCCAAGAAGAGCAAGGAGGAGCGCAAAAAGGAACGCGAAGAAAAACGTCAACACACGAAAAAACGCAACCGCATACAGACCAACAAGGTTGACATCAAGACCGAGGTCAAAACCATAGGCAAAGACCCACAGCCGACTGCTCAGCGCAAAGAAAAAAACAAGCGCAACAAAGGTAAGGGGAAAAACCAAGGTGGGGCAAACCAGCCGCAGGTTTCCATCAAGCCGGCAGTGTCGGAAGAGGATATTGCAAAACAAGTGAAAAAGACTTTGAATGAGTTGCAAAACAGGAAAAACTTTGCCAGCGGAGCGAAATATCGTCGCGACAAGAGAGAGCAAATTCGCGACAAAATGGAGCAGCAACTCAACGAAGAGGCCAATGAGAGCAAAATACTTAAACTCACCGAGTTTGTCACCGCCAACGAGTTGGCAAGCATGATGAATGTGCCGGTGAACGAAGTAATCGCAAAATGTATGCTCATTGGCATGATGATAAGTATCAATCAGCGCATGGATGCCGAGACCATCAATATGGTGGCCGAGGAGTTTGGTTTTAAGACAGAATATGTCAGCGCGTCGGTTTCGGAGGCAGTGCAAGAAGAGGAAGATCAGATTGAAGACCTCGAACCGCGCGACCCGATCGTGACGGTGATGGGCCATGTAGACCACGGCAAGACCTCTCTGCTTGACTGGGTGCGCAAGAGTAATGTGATTGCCGGTGAAGCAGGAGGTATCACTCAGCACATAGGCGCATACAACGTGAAACTCGAAAATGGTCGCCGCATTACTTTTCTCGACACTCCCGGCCACGAGGCGTTTACCGCCATGCGCGCCCGTGGAGCACAGGTGACCGATATCGCCATTATCATTATCGCCGCCGATGACGACGTGATGCCCCAGACAAAGGAGGCTATCGCCCATGCCCAGGCTGCCGGTGTGCCCATGGTCTTTGCCATAAATAAGATAGACAAGCCCGGAGCCAATCCCGACAAGGTGAAAGAGTCTCTTGCCAACATGAACCTCTTGGTGGAGGATTGGGGTGGCAAATATCAGAGCCAGGAAATCTCGGCAAAGAAAGGTATCGGCGTGAACGACCTGCTCGAAAAGGTGTTGCTCGAAGCCGATATGCTCGAACTCAAGGCAAATCCCAACCGCAAGGCAACCGGCACAATCATTGAGTCTTCGCTTGACAAGGGCAGGGGCTATGTGGCCACCATTCTTGTGAGCAACGGAACTCTGAAGATTGGCGACAATGTGATTGCCGGCACATGCTATGGTCGTGTGAAAGACCTCACTGACGAGCGTGGACGCAAAATCAAATCGGTGGGTCCCGCAAGGGCTGCCACTTTGCTCGGTCTCAATGGTGCGCCCCAGGCCGGTGACACTTTCCACGTGATGGAGACAGAGCAGGAGGCTCGTGAGATTGCCAACAAGCGTTTGCAGTTGCAGCGTGAGCAGGGCATTCGCACCCAACACCGCATTGGTCTTGAGGAAATCGGAGCACGCATCGCAATGGGCGGCATAGAGGAACTCAACATCATTGTGAAGGGTGACGTGGACGGTTCGGTGGAGGCTTTGTCTGACTCTCTCATCAAACTCTCCACAGAGAAAATCAAGGTCAACGTCATTCACAAGGCTGTGGGTCAGATCAGCGAAAACGACATTGTGCTTGCTGCTGCTTCAAAGGCAATCATCATAGGTTTCCAGGTGCGTCCGAGCAAGGGTGCGCGTGTTGAGGCCGAGAAGCAGGGTGTAGACATAAGGCTCTATTCTGTGATTTACGATGCCATTGAAGAGGTGAAAGAAGCCATGGTGGGATTGCTCAAACCCATTGTCAAGGAAGAGCAGACTGCCCAGGTGGAGGTGCGCCAGGTTTATCGCATCAGCAAGGTGGGTCTTGTGGCAGGTGCATATGTTATAGACGGTAAGGTGTCGCGCAGCAACAAGGCTCGCGTGATACGCGACGGCATTGTGGTGTTTACCGGTGAGATAAATGCCTTGAAGCGTTTCAAAGATGATGTCAAGGAGGTAAGCACCAACTTTGAGTGTGGCATTTCGCTGACCAACTGCAACGACCTGCGCGAGGGTGACATAATCGAGACATATCAGGAAATCGAGGTGAAGCAGAAACTCTGACCTATCGACACATACACAAATTCATTATGGCAGACATAATAATCATTCTGATACTTTTGTGGGGCGCGTGGCGCGGCTGGAAAGCAGGCTTGATAAAAGAACTGTTTTCAACCGTGGGCATTGTGGCCGGTTTGGTTGTTGCCACGCTCTTTTACAAAAATCTCGGCGAACATTTCTCTCCGGCTCTCGGGTCGGGCAGCCTGGCTTCGTATATAGGCTGTGTGTTGGCCTTTGTGTTGCTATGGGTGATAGTGCCGATATTGTTTGGCATTATTGCCAACATACTGACGCAGGCGGTGAAATGCTTGTGTATGGGGCCAATAAACTCATTGTTGGGTTTGGTGGTTGGAGCTTTTAAATATTTTGTGTTGATTAGTTTTGTGTTTAGTGCGATGTCGTATGTCGGCATTATATCCGAACAAAAGAAACAATCATCTAAGTTCTATCCTTATATCACGGTGTTGGGCAAATTGGTGTTGGGCGACAGCACTATTGCCGACGAAAGTGGAGAACTGGAGGACAAAACGGTGATTATCAAATTCGATCGTAACAGAGAGGACAAAAATAATGCAGAAGAAAGAGGAGAATAGTTTCATACGCAAGGTTGCCGACAAGGACTATGAATATGGCTTCACAACCGATGTGGAGACCGAAATCATAGAGAAAGGTCTCAACGAAGACGTGGTGCGCCTCATTTCAGAAAAAAAAGGTGAGCCCGAATGGTTGCTTGACTTCAGGCTGAAGTCTTTTCGCCATTGGCTCACCATGGAGCAGCCCAAGTGGGGACACGTTGATTTGCCCACAATTGACTATCAGGCCATTTCTTACTACGCCGACCCACGAGGGCGTAATAATAAAAACGAAAACCGGGAGATCGACCCTGAACTCGAAAAGACTTTCGACAAGTTGGGCATTCCGTTACAGGAGCGCATGGCTCTGAGCGGAGTGGCGGTCGATGCCGTGATGGACTCTGTTTCGGTCAAGACCACATTTAAGGAGAAACTTGCCGAAAAGGGCATAATCTTTTGTTCTATTTCAGAGGCGGTGAAACAATATCCCGACCTTGTGAAACAATATCTGGGCACGGTGGTTCCCTATCGCGACAATTTCTTTGCGGCTCTCAATAGTGCTGTGTTTAGCGACGGTTCGTTTGTGTATATCCCCAAGGGAGTGAGATGCCCCATGGAGTTGTCAACATATTTTCGCATCAATGCCGTCAACACGGGCCAGTTTGAGCGCACATTGATAGTGTGTGACGAGGGAGCCTATGTTTCGTATCTCGAAGGGTGCACCGCCCCGATGAGAGACGAAAATCAACTCCATGCCGCCATTGTGGAAATTGTGGTGGAAAAAGATGCCGAGGTGAAATATTCCACGGTGCAAAACTGGTATCCCGGTGACAAGAATGGAAACGGAGGAGTCTACAACCTTGTGACCAAACGCGGATTGCTCAGAGGAGAAAACAGTAAACTCTCGTGGACACAGGTGGAGACCGGCTCGGCAATCACATGGAAATATCCGAGTTGCATATTGAGGGGAGATAATGCGGTGGCAGAGTTTTATTCGGTTGCCGTGACAAACAATTATCAGGAGGCCGACACCGGCACCAAGATGATACATATAGGGCGCAACACTCGCAGCACCATTGTGAGCAAGGGCATTTCGGCCGGCCACAGCCAAAATTCATATCGCGGACTGGTGAAGGCTGGTCGCAACGCTTCGGGGGCACGCAATTATTCGAGTTGCGACTCTCTGTTGCTTAGTGACACTTGTGGCGCACACACATTTCCCTATATCGACGTGAAGAACAATACGGCCATAGTAGAGCACGAGGCCACCACATCAAAGATTTCGGAGGAGCAACTTTTCTATTGCAACCAAAGGGGCATTCCGCCCGAAGAGGCTGTGGGTCTGATTGTGAATGGATATGCTAAGGATGTGATTAACAAACTGCCCATGGAGTTTGCGGTGGAGGCACAGAAATTGCTTTCTGTTTCGCTCGAAGGCTCGGTGGGATAACTACAGTTTTATTTAATTGAAAAAATGCTTGAAGTTAGAAATTTATATGCCTCGGTCGAAGGCAAGGAAATATTGAGGGGTGTAGACCTCACAGTGAAAGCCGGTGAGGTGCACGCGCTCATGGGACCCAACGGGTCGGGCAAAAGCACGCTGAGCAATGTCTTGGTGGGCAATCCGCTCTACACGGTGACGGGCGGTGAAGTGTTTTTCAACGGCAAAGACCTTTTGGCGATGCCTGCCGAAGACCGCAGTCATGAGGGATTGTTTATGTCGTTTCAGACGCCTGTGGAGATTCCGGGTGTGAGCATGAACAATTTTATGCGTGCGGCAATCAATGCCAAACGCAAATATCTCGGCCAACCGCCAATCAACGGTGCTGATTTCTTGAAAATGGTGAAAGAAAAGCGCGCACTTGTGGAACTCGATGCGGGACTGACTCGTCGTGGAGTGAACGAGGGTTTCAGCGGTGGAGAGAAGAAGCGCAACGAGATTTTCCAAATGGCAATGCTCGAACCGACACTCACTATTCTCGACGAGACCGACTCGGGACTTGATGTCGACGCGCTCAGAATTGTGGCCGACGGTTTCAATAAACTGCGCACGCCCCAAACGGCGGCTATCTGCATTACTCACTATCAGAGAATGCTCGATTATATTAAGCCCGACATCGTGCATGTGATGATGAACGGGCGTATTGTGAAGACGGGCGGCCCCGACCTTGCGTATCGCATAGAGGAAGAGGGCTTTGATTGGCTGAAAGAAGAGACTTTGCGTGAAAACAAGATTTAGAGCGCGGCAGGAAACTTGCAGCGTGGTGTGACTTTAAAATAACATATTTAAAGTGATTATTTGCCGTGAATAGTGAAAGACAATATATAGAACTTTACGGGCAGACTAAGCAATTTATCGATAATGGCAGTCATGCGCTGATCAACGCCCATCGCCAACAGGCTTTGGAACAGTTGGAAGCGCAGGGGTTGCCAACCTCCAAGAATGAGCGATATAAATACATAGACGTGGCAGAGGCTTTTGCTCCCGACTATGGTCTCAATCTCAGGCGCATGAAGATGGAGGCCGACCCGGGAGCGGCATATCGTTGCAGCGTGCCAAACCTCGACAGTGTGCTTTATTATGTGTTTAACGACAAGGTTGTGGCCAAAGACGGCAACACTCTTGACACGGATCGCTTGTTTGTGGGTTCGCTCGTGGATTTTGCCGCCAACCGTCCGGAGGAGTTCAATAAGTATTATAATAAATTTGTGGGCGACGGCCTTGTGGCTCTCAACACTCTGTTGGCGCAAGACGGTGTGGTGGTTTGGATTGGCGATGGTTATAAGTGTGAAAAGACCATACAGATTTTAAATCTCACGCTTGGCAACGTGGCGATGATGACCAATCGCCGTGTGCTGATTGTTGTGGGCAAGGGGGCAGAGGCTTCTCTGTTGGTTTGTGACCATTCGTTGACCAAGGAGTCTCATCTTGTTTCGGAAGTTGCGGAGATAGTTGTGGCAGAAGACGCTGTTCTCCATCTGTGTTCAATAGAGGAAACCGGCGAGACAAACAAAATGTTTCGCTCCACAAACATTGTGCAACATTGCCGGAGCAAGCTTTCATATACAGACGTGACTTTAAATAACGGACTGACGCGTCACACTTTGGATTTACATCTTGCCGGAGAAAAGGCCGAGGCTTGTGTGTCGGGACTTGTGGTGGGTGGTGGCACTCAGCATGCCGACAGCGATTTGTTGATTTCCCACGAGGCTTGCTGCTGCAAGAGCGACGTGTTGTATAAATCAGTGCTCGATGGTAGTTCCACGGGGGCTTTTGCCGGCAAGGTCTATGTTGCCCCCGGTGCCCAAAAGTCAGAGTCGCAAGAGACAAATTCAAATTTATGTGTTTCGCCCAATGCCCATGCCTATACGCGCCCGATGCTTGAGATATATGCCGACGATGTGAAGTGTAATCATGGTTCGACGGTGGGCCGTTTGGATGAGAGTGCTTTGTTTTATATGGCTCAACGCGGAGTGGACCCCACAGAGGGCAGGCGTTTGTTGCAGCAGGCTTTTGCCTGCGAGGTGATAGAGCGGATTGAGTTGCCATCGCTTCGCACTCGTCTGCACCAAATGATAGAAGAGAGATTTCGCCGTGGCTCGGGAGCCTGTGGCGATTGTGTGCTGTGTGCTTCAAAATAGGGAATTATGATAGATGTAAAAAAAATAAGAGAGGATTTTCCTATCCTCTCAACCAAGGTATACGACAAGCCCCTTGTCTATCTTGACAATGGGGCAACAACACAAAAACCCCGATGCGTTGTCGAGGCAGAGCGCGAACAATATTATACTCTCAATGCCAATGTGCATAGGGGAGTTCATTTTCTTTCCCAACAAGCCACCGATCTTTTGGAACAGGCAAGGTGTAGGGTTAGGGATTTTGTCAATGCGCCCTCGGAGAAAGAAATTATATTTACGCGCGGCACTACAGAGGCAATAAATCTTGTGGCATCTTCGTTTGGCGAACTACTCGATGAGGGCGATGAGATAATTGTTTCTGAAATGGAGCATCATTCCGACATTGTGCCGTGGCAGTTGCTTGCCAATCGCAAGGGCGTTGTGTTGAGGATAATTCCGTTTGACGAAGAAGGGGTGCTCGACCAAACTGTTTATAAGAGTTTGTTTTCTGCAAAGACCCGGCTGGTGTGTGTCACTCATGTGAGTAATGTGTTGGGCACGATCAATCCGATAAAAGAGATGGTGGCCGAGGCCCATGCCCACAACGTGCCTTTCTTGGTTGATGCCGCCCAGAGTGTGCCCCACATGAAGGTTGATGTGAGGGAGTTGGATTGTGATTTTCTGGCTTTCAGCGGCCATAAGGTTTATGCTCCCACGGGCATTGGTGTGTTGTATGGCAAGAGTGAGTGGCTTGACAGAATGCCGCCCTATCAGGGAGGGGGCGAAATGATAAGCACCGTGAGCTTTGAAAAAACCACATTTGAGGGGCTACCTTATAAATTTGAGGCCGGCACTCCCAATTATATTGGCAGTCATGCTTTGGCTTTGGCTCTTGACTATGTGGAGAGCATCGGCATGGAAAACATCGAGGCCTACGAGCGCGAACTTACCCGTTATGCTCTCGACCATTTGTCAGAAATAGAGGGCATTCGTTTCTTTGGTAATGCGCCCGACAGAGATGCCGTCGTATCGTTTTTGGTGGGCGACATACATCATCTCGACATGGGTACTTTGCTCGACCGTCTCGGCATTGCCGTGCGCACGGGTCATCATTGTGCACAGCCCATCATGACGCATTATGGCATAGAGGGCACAGTGCGTGCATCGTTTTCTTTTTATAATACAAAAGAAGAAGTCGATGTGCTCGTAGAGGGCATAAAGCGTGTTTCAAAAATGTTTTAACGTCATGTTGGAGTCTTTTTTCAAGTCGGGGGTGGCAGAGGCCGGTTGTGATGAGGCGGGCCGTGGTTGTCTTGCCGGCAGTGTTTTTGCTGCCGCAGTGATTTTTGCGCCCGACTATCAAAACGACCTTATCAACGACTCCAAGCAGTTGTCGGAACATCGGCGCAATGAGTTGCGCGAGGTGATAGAGCGCGATGCTTTGTCGTGGGCAGTGGCAGTGGTGACACCCGAGGAGATAGACCATATCAACATTCTCAACGCTTCTATTCTTGCCATGCACAGGGCTCTTGATCAACTCACCATTGTGCCGGGCTCAATAATCGTAGACGGTAATCGTTTCAAGAAATATCGCGACATTGAGCATCACACCATAGTGAAAGGCGACTCCAAATATCTCTCTATTGCCGCTGCCTCAATCTTGGCAAAGACACACCGCGATGAATATATGCTGGGTCTCGACAAGGAGTTTCCCCTATATGGTTGGCGCGATAACAAAGGTTATCCCACACGTCAACATCGCGATGCAATCAGACAGTATGGGCCGACGGTCTATCATCGCAAGAGTTTCAATCTTTTGCCGCCCATTCAGTTGGAATTGTTTGAATAAAAAAGGGCACTGTCAGGGTGCTCTTTTTGGTTTTTTCTTTTTTAATGCAAGACAAAAGGCTTAACTTTGTCGTTAAAACACAAACAAACAATGCTTACGAAATCTGATGAATTTTTCATGGCGCGTTGCATACAGTTGGCCCGTAATGGTGAAATGGGTGCTGCGCCAAATCCCATGGTTGGTGCGGTTATTGTAAACAACGGTCGCATAATAGGTGAGGGGTATCATATAAAGTGTGGAGGTCCCCATGCCGAGGTCAACGCTTTTCGCTCTGTAAAGGACAATAGCCTGTTGAGCGACAGCACCATGTATGTGAGTCTTGAACCTTGTGCCCATTTCGGGCGCACTCCGCCCTGTGCGCGAATGGTGTCAGAAAAAGGAGTGCGTCGTGTGGTGGTGGGTTGCATAGACCCTTTTGCTCGTGTCAGTGGCAGGGGTGTGGCAATTATGCGTGAGGCAGGCATAGAGGTTGAGGTAGGAGTGCTTGAAGAGGAGTGTCGCAGGTTAAACCGCAAGTTTTTCACGTTCCATCTTCTCGACCGTCCGTTTATCACACTGAAATGGGCGCAGACGGCAGACGGTGTGATGGGCATTGCTTCGCCCACTGGTCGTTTGGTGATTTCTTCGCCTGCAACAATGAGGAGGGTGCACCAACTCAGGGCCACACACAAAGCCATTCTCGTAGGCTACAACACGGCTTTGCTCGACAACCCTTCTCTCACGACACGCTTGGTTGACGGAGATAATCCTCTTCGCATAGTGTTGGATATGGGTGGCACATTGCCTGCAAATCTCAAGATTTTCGACAACAGTGCGCCCACGATGGTCGTTGGTTATAAGGAAAACAAAAACATTGTCGGCATTGAGGGCGTGGAGTTTTTTGGTCTTGATGAGAACGCTCGGTGTCCTTTCGCGAGTTTGTTGGCGGAGTTGAAGCGGCGCGAGGTGCAGTCGCTTTTGGTTGAGGGTGGCAGCAAGACTCTCAAAATGTTTCTTGATAATGATTTGTGGGACGAAATTCACGCGGAGCACTCCGCAGAGGTTTGTACCGATAAAGGAGTGTCGGTTGACAAACAACATCTTGTATATGCTCCCGAAGTCGGTTTCTCGCCGACATGGCGTGAATCTATCGGCAATTCTGTAGTTTGGCACTACGAACGGCAAGGTGATATTGGAGATAAGAACCGTGTAAAATCCTAATGGCGCTAATTTGAACGAGTGGCTATGTCAATAATAATGCCAGAATTACAAGTGAGTTTTTCTTTGCCATGGTATGGTGTGATGGTCTGATATGCTTCGGGTAGTTCGATTGCGCACCGAGAAACAAGAGCATTTTAAAAAGCAATTTCCTTGTAATAATATTTGATGATAATTTATTATCTTTGCGGTGCGTAAAAATACGCACCGCACTGCGTAAAATGTAAAGAGATGTATAAAAGGGCAGAATATCAGACAATTAAAAGTAGACTTAAAGAGCCAAGAAAATTCATTCAGGTTGTTATGGGGGCACGTCAGATTGGTAAATCAACTGTTGTGAAACAAGTGCTGAAAGATTTGGACGCTCCTTTTCAATTCTATTCGGCAGACAATGTTCCGGCAACAAACAATGCGTGGATTTCGGATTGTTGGTCAGCAGTGCGTAGTTTGAAGAAAAATAATGGTTGGGAGTGTTATACTCGTTATAGATGAGATACAGAAAATTGCCAATTGGAGTGAGGCTGTGAAGAAAGAGTGGGACAATGATTCTTTTAATGACATCAATATTAAGGTGCTGTTGCTTGGCAGTAGTCGTGTCTTACTCGAAAAAGGCTTGTCTGAATCCTTGGCCGGTCGCTTCGAGGAAATACGAATGAGTCATTGGAATTACGCAGAAATGAGCGAGGCCTTCGGTTTGTCTCTTGAGCAATATATATTCTTTGGTGGCTATCCCGGTGCTGCTTCACTTATTAGTGATGAGGAGCGTTTTCAGCATTATATTCAATCTGCAATAATAGAGGCTTCTATCAACAAAGATATTCTGATGAATACTCCTATCGGCAAACCTGCACTGTTGAAACAGACATTTGAACTTGGTGCAGTATATTCCGGAGAATTACTATCGCTCAACAAGATGCTTGGCTCGTTACATGATGCGGGAAACACGGCTACTCTTGCCGGATATATTAATCTGCTTGATGAGAGTGGAATGTTGTGTGGTTTACAGAAATACAGTATTGACAGGGCAAGGCGTAAGGCAAGCATTCCGAAATTACAAGTCTACAACAATGCTCTTAAAATGATTTATAGTGGTTTGACTTTTGAACAAGCCATCACCAATCGAAAAATTTGGGGACACATTTTTGAGTCAGGAATAGGGGCGTATCTTGTAAGTGAGTCATTTATCCGTCGTTTTGAGGTTTTCTATTGGCGAGAGCGTAATGACGAAGTAGACTTTATTCTTCGCAAGAATAAGACAGTTGTTGCAATAGAAATAAAAAGCAATGCTGAAAAAAACACTGTTGGCTTAGAGAAATTCAAAAAACTCTTCAATCCTGTCACGTCGTTTATTGTTGGTGACGGAGGTATCTCAGCAAAGGATTTCCT
>JAQXTH010000029.1 GCA_029219385.1 Prevotellaceae bacterium
TCCAAGTGTCTTTCTCCATTTTAGCACGGGGATGGCTTTCATGGGGTTTGTAGAATGAATTGACGAGAAATTCCCATTGTTGACAGTTAAGTCTTCTTTCCTTTTGTCGTCTGTGATGGTTGGTAGAATACAATCGTTTACAACATCAATAAAGTCATACTCAGTTCCTGTATATACCTGGAAAAGATGTAGCACCTTCCACACCATATACCAGTCTGTTTTGTTGTTTATAATGTATTGGCCTTTTTCCCGTTTACATTGTGTTAGTTCCACCACGGCATCTATCACATCGTTGCCGTTAGGCTTGGGGAACAGTGAGGAGTTGAAGTTGTAGCTTCGTATTGGTATGGTAGTAGTGGGTGGTGGTGGAAAGTCCTGAACTTTTTGCGCTAAAAGCAAATTTAACCGGTCTATCTCATTATCTTTTTCCTTCGATAGTTTATCAAATTCTTTTTTTGCTTCCTCGTAGCCTTGTCTCCAATAGTCAGCAAATATTCCTTCAAGAGAACTCATGTGTTCTCTCGAAATAGGGGGATTCGTCGTCGTTGCATTTTGGAATCCCTGATTATCGGAATATGTTGTTGATCTATCCAATCTATTTCTTCGTATTATTATATTGTGCTATCCGTTCGTTTACCTCTTTTTCGGGGGCTCTCTTGTTTGTCTCTAAATAGCGGTTAAGATATTCTACCATGTCCTTGGGGCTCACTATTCCCTTCTCGACCATCTTGTCGGTCAGCCATAGAAACCCGCTTGTCCCAAGCCCACGGCTTTGGGCAAAGTGAACCAGTTTTTGGTCGGCAGTGAGTAGGCGGCAGCCTAACCTTTCGGCAAGCAACACCACCGAGCAGTCGGCTGTTGAGAGGTTGTTTGTACTGCGACATTCCTCTTCCAAATTTGCGAGCTGAAGCATTTCTTCTATGTTAAATACTACCATTTTCAGTTCCTCGTTGCTTATCAGCCCCTTTAGCGTACTGCGCTGCTCTGGTCTTTTGATTTCCTTAATCACAAACTCTGTCGTATGAAATTCAATATCCATTTTTTTGCAAAATTGCAGAAGACCTGTGTTGAAGAGGTCTATAATGATATTGGTATCTTCTACTATTATTTTCATAGGCTAAGTATTAGAAAATTAGTTTGTCGCGCAGTTCAGACACGCTGATGTCGAGCATCTCAGCAGCTTTCGACGTGGTTATTGTTTCGGATGAAAGGGCACGGAACACCAGTCGCTCGTAGCGTGAGGTGTGTTCGGCTGGCATACTGGAGCCATCCAGAGTCTTTCTTAGTCTTTCATTTGCCGGGTCGTTCATCTTTATGCAAAACCCGACATAGCGACTCTTGTTTATCACTCCGAGCTGATGTGCCTTCATCATAAGCGCTCGTGCACTGATGCCATAGTTGAGTTGCACGTCTTTCAGTTCCACTATGGTGATTGCCTGACGTTTGTTCCCGAAGATATTGAGGAAGGTGTTGCTTGGTATGAGCATCTCGTTGGCGAAGACATTGCAGAGGTTTTCCTTTTCCTTGTCGCTCACGTCGTCGGGTATGTTCATTATCTGATGTCCCAGCTCGTGGAAAAGGGTCAGGTTGCGGCGTTCGGGGCTGAAGGTGTGCTTCGACTCTGGGCTGAAACTCTCGCATTTGTTCAGCACCACTACGGGCAATCCCTCCACTATGGTGCTCGTGCCGTCGAACAGCTCTGGGTCTTCCTCAACCTCTATCACCTTCACACCATGCTCCTCAAGCATGACCATGGGCTGCGAGATTGGACCGTCGCCAAGATTCCATTTCTTGCGCAGTTCGTTTGCCACAAGGCGTGCGTCCTCGGCTTTCTTCACCACGATGTTGTTGAAGAAAGCGTCGAACTTTGGCTCATCGCCAGTGATATTCTCTATCTCCACATATTTCTCTATACACTGCTGCACCTTCATTTTCACGACATCAATCCTTTTTTTGCCCAATTTGGACTTTTTGCGGAATGAAAAATCTTTGTCGATTCTGATGGTGAACTGGCGCGTCAGGTTGTCCACATTTGTGTTCAATGCCTCAGCAAGGGTCACCAAGATGCTGCTGTTCTCAGGAAACATTACAGCATTCTCGTATCGTTCAACTGCGGTTGTCGATACCGACTTGTACAAGGCAGGGAAATCCTCTGCCAATTCCTTCATTTTTGCGACCAGTTCAGCTTGCGACAGTCCGCACATCAGACGTGCGACCCTTAGTCGCCTTGCGAAGGTCTGCTTCAGTTCATTTAAAGTTATTTTTGCCATATTATTAATATTTTAAAGGGGGAATCCTTGTTCCCTATCGTTGTTGTTATTATTCTTGTGGGCAAATTTACAAAAAAAATCCGATTTGCCAACATTTCAACAAGAGACAATACATGAATTTAAGTTTTTTTTGCTATTATGCCGCTTTGTGGGCAAAATGAACATTATATTTGTTTTTGCCAACATGCAACCTCAATACATTATGTTTTAGTTGTCTTGTTGCATTGTCTTGTTATATTGTCTTGTTGCATTGTCTTGTAAGGCCAATTTCTGTTCTTGTTGTCTTGTCGCATTGTCTTGTATTGTTGTCTTGTTGTATTGTCTTTCCAAGTTTTTGATAATCAATAAATTATGTCCAGATTGTTTAGTGCTATCTCGCTTTTTTTGTACCTTTGTACTGTCGAAAGCCTCACGGGCTGGACACAAACGGTGGCGACGGTGTTTTTTTCTTCGGCATCTGAACGACCGACCGAGTGAAGTTGACCTGCTGATAATTTTGGGAGTCGGTGTAAGGAGTGGTCACGAGGTGAACATCCCAATACAGAAGGAAAGAACTAACTTAAATAAAAATATGCCTAAGTTAGAAGAAGACTTCCGCGCACAGTCTTTAAAGAGTGCCGACAGTATAATAACGCAAGCCGCCGCACTGCCTACGGAGCAGGAGAAGGAGCGCGAGGAGATGCTGATGGAGCTGAATAAGCACCTCATCAGCGTCGAGGACGAGTATCCGCCTGAGGAGTGTCTGCTCATGGTCGATGGTGTGCCATTCTTTGCCAAGGGAGACATAAGTGCAATAAAGGCGAAGCAGAAGCAAGGCAAGACCAATGCTATAAGCATCATGGTGGCTGCCATTCTCTGCGGAAAGTGGGGACAGTTGGAGTGTGCCTTGAAGAACGCGCGGGTGATGGTGATAGACACCGAGCAGAAACCTGCCGACACACAACTCGTATATAACCGCACGCTGGAGCTTGCCGGACTGCCCAAGAAGGACATCTTCACACGGTTCAGAACCTATAATTTCCGTGCGTATTCGCGCGAGGAAAAGATTAACGCTATGAAGCTTGCCATCATGGAGTTTAAGCCCGACATCGTGTTTATCGACGGAATCGTTGACCTCATGGGAAACTTCAACGAAGTTGACGATTCAAAAGAGATAATAGAGGAGATGTTGCGCCTTGCCATAAAGGAGTGTAGCGGTGTTGACA
>JAQXTH010000030.1 GCA_029219385.1 Prevotellaceae bacterium
AGAACACTTTTATTCGCGCCTCCGGATTTCTGCAAGTTCCTCCGAACCCGTTTCGTTTCCGAAAGCGAGTGCAAAAGTACACCCTTTATCTGAAACAACCAAACTTTTCCAAGAAAAAATTTAAAATATTTTTCTAAATACTGCCTTTTGGCAACACCACCTTACAAACAAAACTACCTTTAGGGGCAAAGGAACAATTTCAATAAAGAAGGACGACATAGCAAATTACCATTGTTATAATAATATGGAATAACATATAAAACCCAGAAAGGGGCGACATAACAACAACCACAATCCGGTTGAAAACATATCTATTCGCCCCATACAGGGGCGTGGGTGGGTGGGGGTACAACCTTGCGGTGGGGGCAAGCCCCCACCCTATTCTATTATACCCCTACGGGGCTGAACCACAACAAATTAAGCCCCGAGGAGTGACACGACACAATGTATCAAGCCACGAAAGGACGACACAAAACAACAATATTATATACAACAACACAACAAGAATGAACACGTTAAGCTCTGTAAGAGCGACATAAAACAGCGGAGGGGCTTGCCCCTACGAACGAACGACACCACCACCACCAACAACAACAAGCCCAGCAAGGGCGACATAACAGAAACACACACAACAATGGGGTGCGACAAAAAGCCACACCCCATTGTGAAAAATATTACCTTATATATTAATACTTAACAGTTTTGCCGTCGATAACATAAATCTGACCCTTGATAGGAGCAGAAACCGGCTGACCGGTGATAGTATAGATACCCTTGGGAGCTGCAGGAGCTGCTTCTGCCTCAATTGAACCTACGGCTGTAGCCTTGCCATTGCTGATGGTGAATTGACATTTGGTGTTTGCCATCTTGTAAGTAGTAGTTGTCACCTTGTCGGTCCAAACGCTGATGGCGTCGAAGAAGTCGGCTTCATATACACCGTCGGTCAAGCTGCTACCATCGAAGTAGAAGGTCACGATTGCGCCTTCGGTTTCACCAAAGCTGGCAGACTTGCTGCTCACGATTGAGAAGAAGAATGCGTCCTGACCGTGAGCTGCTGTTCCGGCAAATGCGGTGAGAGCGTGGGTCTTCTTCCAGCGTGCGCTTTGGTCATAAACGAAGTCTTCGTCATCTTCGCTGTAAAGAACCTTGTCGGGGCCCAAGCCACCAGGGAGTCTCAAGTTACCCTCTACAGCAGTGATTTCGATAGAGTTTTCCAAAGAGATGATAACAGGAATCTTGGTGAGGTCGTCGCTGCTACCAATGGTGCAAGTAAGTTTAGCCTTGTCGTTAGCATCCGGCTCAACGATGTCAGCAGAAGATTTTGCAACAAACATAAAAGTTGCAAGAGCAAAGAGAGTAAAAATTTTTCTCATAATTTTAATATTTTTTAGTTATACAATTTTTCGTCAGTTTATAATACGACTTGTTACAAGCGCAAAGTTAGGATTTTTTTTATAACCGCCATACTTTTTCCATAAAAAAATCACTCTTTTTTCCACAAAAAACAGATTTTTCAAAGAAAAAGAAAGTTTATTCCGTTATGCAGCAGAGTTGCCTCTTCAGATATACAAGAAGAAACCGGCAATGCCACACAGGCAAATCATGCGTATGGGATGAATTTTGAAAACGTATGTACCGACAAAAGCCGCGACAAAGAGAAATATGCTTATGCCATATTGCCACCTGTCGTCGGGAGTGCCGAAATTCTCGGCGGTGAGAAGCATCAAGGCTGCTCCGCCAATCAATCCGACCACGGCAAGGCGCAACACCGAGAAGATATACTCCACAACGGGGTGGTTGCAATAGCGCTTCAAAATCTTCAAGGCAAGCAACACAAGCAGGAAAGAGGGCAACACCACGGCAAGCGTGGCTGTCAGACTGCCCAACACCGACATATAGAGCGGATAGCCCGCGTTGGAGAATGCCATATATCCTACATAGGTTGCAGAATTGATGCCTATCGGTCCCGGCGTGGACTGACTGATTGCCACTATGTCGGTGAACTGAGCCGTGGTTATCCAGTGATGATTGGCCACAACCTCACCCTGAATCATAGACAGCATGGCATAGCCACCACCAAATCCGAACAAACCTATCTTGAAGAACACATAAAACAGTTGCAGAAATATCATATCTTGTCAATCCTCTTTTATATAACGACCATACAAATATGCGCCCACCGCCACCAGGACAATCACATAGACAGGTGAAATGCCTGCCAAGGCAATAAGCAACGCCACAACAATGGGCAACCACGCATTGGCGAAATTAACCTTGGCGGCCTTGCCCAACTTCACACACGGCACAGCAATCAATGCAACCACAGCCGGACGAATACCCTTGAAAATTGCCTCTACCACACGATTATCGGAAAACATTCCAAAAAACATCGCCACGAGCAATATCACCACCAGGCTTGGTAATATCACCCCCGAAGCAAGAGCTACACTGCCCTTGAAACCTCTGAGGCGATTGCCTATACAAATGCTGAAATTCACGGCAAAGACACCGGGCATGGCCTGCGACAGTGCCATCATGTCGAGAAACTCCTCCTTCTCTACCCAACGGTGCTTGTCGACCACTTCTTTCTCTATTAGCGGAATCATGGCATAACCACCGCCGATGGTGAAGAAGCCGATTTTGAGGAAGGTGAGAAAACCTTTAAGATAAAAATCATTCAACATGATTATCTCGCTTTGTTTGTTTCTGTTTGTTTCTTAACCGGCAATTTGTTTTTCGTGTCGGGCAATGTTGCTTTCATTTCAGACACTTTGCCACCAAGGGGTTTGCCGTTTTTATCACCGCTCTGAGGGGGTGTTGTCTTGGTTTTTCCACCGCTATTGCCCTCTGTCTTCAGAGGCATAACATTCTTGCCTGCCGCCACAGAGTCCACTGTCGCTTTTGCCGGTTTGCGCACAACGGTGTCGGTCTTGGCGGAAATAACACTATCAACCTTTGCCGGCGGAATACTGTCGCTTTTGCCCGACATTATGGTGTCGGAATTTTCTTTCTTTGCCGCATCTACGTTGAGTTCACCCTTCTTGTCGAGTAGTCCGTAGGTTGTTTTGAGCACGGTGAACTCTGTGCGGCGGTTAAGAGCATTGCAAGAGTCTTGCTGAGCCTCGGTCAGCGTCTTGATATAAGCCTCGGTCAGCGTGTCGCCGGCATGGAGGAAAGGATAACGCTCTGCAAATTTCTTGGTAATCACCTTGGGACGTTTCTCACCATATCCCTTTGCCACCACTCGGTCTTTGGCTATGCCGTGGGTGATGAGATAGTTGACCACCGACTCGGCGCGTGCCTGACTGAGACGCTCGTTGTATTCATCAGAACCGCGATAGTCGCAATGAGACGACAATTCAATCACTATGCCGGGATTTTGGCGCAACAAGCCCACCAAGCCCTCCAATGCCGGAATGGACTGTGGCATGATTGCTGCCTTGTCGAACTCATAAAACACATTTCTCACCAACACGGGAATATCGAGCGAGGGCAAAGGAAATTGCAGCACATATTGCTCCGACTCCTTGGCCTTGGGCACAAACAATTCTTGCTTGAAATTCATATATCCCTCGCAGGTGGCAAGGAAGAGATAGTTCACATCGGGCTTCACCGTTTCCTCAAACGAACCGTCGAGTTGAATGGTGGCTTTCTTGTTGGTGCCGTCGTCGCCCACAACATAAACCACGGCCTTGGGCAGTTCGTAGCCATCTTGCTCGTAGACCCAGCCCTTGACCGTCTGCACCACCTCGGGGCAGAAGAAACTATAGACCTTGTCCCAGCCACGACGATTGGCACGATTTGAAGAGAAGAAACCTTGGTTGTGTTCGCCATCGAAAGTCATGCCAAAATCATCACCGTTTGAATTGACAGGAAAAGGCAGGTGTGTCACCTCCCATTTGTTGAGCACGGTGTCTCTGACAGCCTTGAAAATATCCAGTCCGCCCATACCTCCCCGACCGTTCGTAGAGAAATAAAGGTCTCCATTGGGTCTGAAGGTGGGAAACATTTCATCGCCCTCGGTGTTTATTTCAGGCCCGAGGTTTTCCACCGGACCAAACGACATTCCGCTCATGCTCGCACGCCATATATCGAGACCGCCATACCCTCCGGGCATATCCGAAACGAAATAGAGGTAGTCACCCTTGGGCGAAACGGCAGGGTGGGCATACGACGACAACGTGTCTTTAGACAGCACGCAAGCCTTGGCCTCACCCCACGAAGCATCATTGCGCTGCGACGCGTAAATCTCGGCAAAGCGCGGATAGGTGGCATCTGTGCGGCAACGAGTGAAAAGCATCGTCTTGCCATCGGGCGTGAAGCAACATGCCCCCTCATCATATTTGCTATTGACGGTCTCATCGACTGCCTCATAGCGTTTCCACTTGCCTTTGTCGTCTTTCTGCATATAGAAGATGTCGCCGCTCTTCATGCCGGTGATACCGTTTACTTCGTCACCGTTGCAGTCGCGGCGCGTGGACGAGAAATAAATATCTTCACCATTAAATGCCGGCGCATAGTCCATATAGGTGGAATTGAAATTCTTGTCTTCCTTCACGGTGTATGTCGAACCGCGCTCTTTGAAATCCTGCGCCATGCCACACCATTGCAAACCCAACAACGACAGGCGGTGACCGGGATTGATGTCGAGATAGGCCTGATAGTCTTTGGCAGCCTGCTTGTATTCCTTGTTGTATCGCTCCATCTCGGCGAGATAGAAATATGTCAGCGTGTCGATGTAATTATATCTCACGGCATTGCGATAGGCAGCCTGTGCCTTGGCGGTATAGTTCATCTTGCGGTTGCTCTCTGCCACCTTATAGGCAATCATGCCGCGCTTCTCTTTCTGAGAGGGCGGTGTCTTGCTGTAAGCCTTGGCAAACTCTTGCGCAGCCTCATAATATTCTCCTATCGCCCAATACTGCTCACCTTTCTTGAGATTTTTGTCTGAATTGCAAGCCGAGAGCACCAACAGCGCAAACAAGACGACTGCACCGACAAGATAAGGAGTAAAACGCCTGTTGTTCATGTTTTGGATATAATATATAATGTATATATAACTGAAAAAATGGCAGATTATTGTTTGGCGCGCTTTTTTGTTTTTACACTCTCGGGCGTGAAAGCGACACGGCGGTTTGAGGGGTCACCAATCACCTGTTTCACAATGAGTGTGACCATCTGCTTTATTTCTTCCACAAATTTGCCTGCGTCGTATGTCTTGCGCTCTATGTCGCGCAATTTTTTCTCCCACAATCCGGTGAGTTCGGCACTTTTGAGCAACTCTTCGTGAATGATGTCGATCAGTTCACAACCCGTGGGAGTGGCATAGAGGCTCTTGCGCTCGAGACGTATGTAGCGACGCCGGAACAGGGTCTGAATAATGGCGGCACGGGTGGAGGGACGACCAATGCCATTTTCTTTCATTGCCTCGCGCAGCTCCTCATTGTCGACAGTCTTGCCGGCAGTCTCCATTGCGCGTAGCAGCGTGGCCTCGGTATAGGGCTTGGGCGGAGTGGTCATCTTCTTGCTCAACCTTGGTCGGTGGGGTCCACTCTCTCCTTTTACGAAATCGGGCAAGAGGCGTTCTTCGTCCTTCTGTGTCTCATCGTCGTCGTCCTGAGTCTTCTTGTCGTGATTATAGACCACGCGCCACCCCTCTTCAACAATGTGGCGACCTTGAACCTTAAAAGGAACATCGGCCGACTCACCCTCAACGGTGGTGGTGTCGAACACACAGTCGGGATAGAACACGCTGATGAAACGGCGAGCAACGAGATCAAACACCTTGGCCTCCATATCGTTAAGCCCCTTGGGAGCCACGCCGGTGGGAATAATGGCGTGGTGGTCGGTCACCTTGGAAGAGTCAAACACTTTCTTGCTCTTCTTCAGCATACCACCGCGCAGCGGTTCCATCAACTCCATATAACCGGCGGCAATGCCACCGAGTATGCCGGGACACTTGGGATAGATGTCGTCGCTCAGAAACGTGGTGTCGACACGAGGATAGGTGGCCACGTGTTTCTCATAAAGGCTCTGAATGACATTGAGGGTGACATCGGCAGCGAAACCAAATTTCTTGTTACAGTCCACCTGCAAGGAAGTGAGATCGTAGAGTTTGAGCGGGGCCTCCCTGCCTCGTTTGGTAGCCACCGAGGTGACTGTGAAAGGACAACCTGTGATTTTTTCGAGTGCCTCGCGCGCCTCGTCTTCATTTTTATATTTGCCCTTTTGGGCGGTAAACAGAGTGTTGCGATATTCGGTGGCCAACACCCAATATGGTTCAGGCACAAAATTTTCTATTTCGCGCTGGCGCTTCACAATCAAAGCCAAGGTGGGTGTCTGCACACGCCCCACCGAGAGAGGCGGCACCCCGACACCCCCACGCCCATATTTGAGCGTA
This sequence comes from Prevotellaceae bacterium, assembly GCA_029219385.1. GTDB lineage: Bacteria > Bacteroidota > Bacteroidia > Bacteroidales > Bacteroidaceae > UBA6382. The sequence goes on from JAQXTH010000030.1 coordinate 6,401, forward strand.
TAGAGACGGGTGGCATTCATGCCCAACACCCAATCGCCAATGGCACGACACAACCCGGCATGATAGAGCGAGTCGCGCTTTGAAGCGTCTTCAAGATTGCGAAAACCCTCGCGCACAGCCTCCTCGGTGAGCGAAGAGATCCACAACCGCTTCACAGGACAGGTGACGCCGACTTTCTGCATCACCCATCTCTGAATGAGTTCACCCTCCTGACCGGCATCACCACAATTTATGATACAGTCGGCTTTTTTCATCAGGCTCTCTATCACTTTGAATTGTCGTTCCACTCCTTCATCATTTTTCAACCTTATGCCAAACGGACGCGGCAACATGGGCAACTGAGAGAGCGACCAACTCTTCCACTGCTCATGATAGTCTTCGGGATATTTCAATTCGCAAAGATGACCAAAGGTCCAGGTCACCTGATAGCCGTTGCCCTCCATATATCCTTGGTGTTGGGCGGTGGCTCCCAACACAGCGGCTATGTCGCGCGCCACAGAAGGCTTTTCTGCTATACATACTGTCATATATATAAATAAGGTATATGTATTTTACAAATCTAAATCAAACTATACTGCAAACGCTCACGGTCGAAACTCACACCGCGACTGTCGAACAAAAAGTCCAAACGGCCCTCAGCGGCAAGGCTGCGTGGCTCTCCCTCAAAAAATCCGTTGCCCGACAACACCCACAAACGTCCGGCGGTCTGCAATGCAAGTTCGAGGTCATGAATGGAGACCAAAACCGACTTATTCATCGTCTTGGCAACCTCGTTGAGCAGCCTAAGCACCGACACCTTGCTCGGGAAATCAAGGAATGCCACAGGTTCGTCGAGCAAAATCACATCGGTATCTTGAGCCAACGCTTTTGCTATCAACAGTTTGCGACGCTCACCGTCGCTGAGTGAGGACAAACGGCGATGACGAAAGTCACTCATGCCGACCAACGACATCACCTCGTCCACACGCTTTGTGTCGTTCTCCGACAACACTCCCCAATAGCCGGTGTAGGGCATACGTCCCATGGCTACCAGTTCAAACGCTGTGAGGTTTTGTTCGGCCACATCGTCGGTGAGAACCACGGCCACACGTTCAGCCAGATCTCTCTTTGAATAATCGGCAATGTTACGTCCCAACAATTCCACACAACCCTCTTCGACGGGCGCAAGTCCTGCCATTGTGCGCATGAGTGTCGATTTGCCCACTCCGTTCACCCCGATGAGGCAGGTCAGCATTCCACGATAGAGATTGCCACTCATGTTCTGCAACAGGTTTTTGCGTTCTTTTCCTTTGCCGTAGCCGGTCGACAGTTTCGTAATTTTATATGTATAGTCTGTCATCGTGTCATTTTTTCATAGTGCAAAGTTAAACATTTTTATGAATAACCACACCTTTACCCGAAAGACAATACCAAGCCACAATCTATTCGCCCCCTACAGGGGCGTGGGTGGGTGGGGTATTCGACCATGCGGTGGGGGCAAGCCCCCACCCTATTCTATTAAACCCCTACGGGGTTGAACCACAACGCATTAAGCCCTGTAAGGGCGACATAGAACAGCATAGGGGCTTGCCCCTACGGACAAACGACACCACCACCAACCCCAAGCCCTGTAAGGAGATAGGATAGCCCCACTTGCAAAACAATCATCCAACAAGGGAACAATTTTAACGCAAACAAACAATTTCCCGACTCAAAACAACAATTCTAAAACGCGAGCAGACTTAACGATATATTTCCGGCCGGAAATCTTAGTATCTCCGCCCGAAAATACTAGTATCTCCGCCCGAAAATCTTAGTATCTTCGGCCGGAGATAAATGGAGAAGTGCGCTCGCGTGTTTTTTCTGACGTGTACTGATTTTGGTTGACAGTTTTGTTTGTTAATACTATTATTGTTTACACTCTTATTTTATAATTCCTATTATGGTTGTCAGTTCATTAAATAAAATAACAT
>JAQXTH010000031.1 GCA_029219385.1 Prevotellaceae bacterium
TGTGTTTTAAATGATTGTTGTTTGAAAATGTATGTTGTGGAGAACTTACGGTTTTGTGGCTCCGGGTTGGTGGCCACCGCGTTTCACAATCTTGGGCAGACTGTCGGCTGAGTAGGGTTTTGCACCTGCCACGCCCTCAAAATTGTTGCTACCATAATAGTAAGCTGTATATCCCCAATAGGAGTCTACCCAAATGGTGGGAGTCCAATAGTCAAAGCTTGTGATTTTGTCCATGGTGAAGTAGGCGTTGCTCGAACCGAAGTAGCCATCGAAATATCTGTTGGAGAGTCTGTAGTCGTAGATGTCCACATCGAGTTCGTGGTTGCCCGGATAGGTGAGGTAGATCACGCCGTTTCTCACTTCCCAACGAAATCTGTAGTTCAGACATCTGTAGGGGCCGCGGTCGTAGTAGTCAACCTGAATGCCGGTGCCCGAAGTGCCGGTGCTACGGTCGAAGCGCACGCAGGTGTATGCTGCATACCATATTCTGCCACGGTCGTCTTCATACCACATATTCCAGTCGCCTTCCCATTCTCCCGAAAGCACAGAGGCTTCGTGTTCGTCGTCGGAGCATGATGAGAAACCAATTATTGCAACCAGTGCAATCAGAGTGATGTTGAAAATCTTTTTCATAGTTGTATGTTTTATCAGTGTTAGTATTCAGAAGTGCAGTCTATCTTCGCTTTCCTGAAGCAAAGGTAGTGTATTTGTTGGCTATAATAAAGATAAAATAAGGTCGTGGCATGGGAAAATAACAAATTTTTAGATTTTGTGGTGTGTTTAGATTTCGTAGCAACATCTAATAGTGGTGTGTAGATAAAAAAAAGACCGGCATTCTCGTTAGGAGAACACCGGCCAACCATTATGTTAGAAACTTCGTATGTTTGATTTTATTACCACCGCATCTATCACTTGAGCGAGGGTGGAAAGGGCTATCAATAGAATTTGTAGCGCAAATCTTTGAGTTGTGTCTTGTTTTTGAGATATGTGATAAAGGGACTTTCTTCGTAGTAGTTGCGCGGACTGAGAGCTCTGCCGGCATGGTTGTTTGCAGCAGCGTTGAGATAGTGTCTTTGATCAAACTTGGTCTCTGTGTCTTTCTCAGTAGAGAGCACTTGGAATGCAAATGCTGCATTGTAGCCCTTTATGGCTCCCACAAACTGATTGGGTTTCACGTTGGTGACTTTTGCCAATATTGCGGGGTCAAAGCCTTGCGAATAGAAGTTTACGTTTTTCACTGTGTCGACCTGTGAGCCGGCAACGGCTTTGAAGTCGGCGATAGACTTGTAGCCTTTGATTTTGGCATAGACTTTGTCGGCTTTCTTTTCGCGCATCACTTCGCTCTTGATAAAGTCTTTCACGTCTTCGAGCGGCATATAGCCTGCTTTGTGGGTTTTTGTGACGGCCACAACCAAGAGGTGGGAACCGTTGTCGCAGATATAGAGCGGAGAGATGTCACCGTCTTTGGCTTCGTCGAATATCCAGCGTTTTGCGTCGTTGCTAATCCAGCGCATCATGTGGCGCTCCATGCCCGGCTGGCCAAAGAATTTCATTGAGAAGAAGTCGCCGGTCTCTATGCCGTTGAGTGATTGAACGGTGTAGCCACTCTTGGCAGCATTTTTTTCCATCGACTCGATGGTTTTGTTGTCGGCCACGAATTTGCTGAATTTGTTGTATTCGGTTTTGGAGGTTTGCGAACTGTAGTCGAGCGGACACTTAATAACGGCGGCGTTGTATTTTGTCACCATGTTTTTGCGTGCGGTCACCATTACGATTGCGTTGCCTTGGGTGAACTCAAGATTTGAGATCTGTCCGGCCTCCATGGTTTGCAGTTTCTTAATATAAGAGAGGTTGTCGGCATCCATTGTTGTGCCTTCATACATATTGCTGACTACCCAAGCAGAGTCGCCGGTTTGGCCATATTTCTTTGCGATGTCTTTGAAGTTTGCTCCGCCCATGAGTGCCTTGTAGATTGAGTCGGCGCGGTTGCGTGTGTCGGCAAGGTCTTTGCCACCCACTTGGATTTGGCGAATTTGGATAGAGTCGGGCGATTGGGTCTTGGCGATGAGTTTGATTACGTTTATCGTGTTGTCCATGGCGTTGTAGTAGGGAGCCTTGACGGAACCGACACTCATAGAGTCGAGTTCGGCACTGATGTCTTCGGGGAATGCGCCAGCCGAGAGGGGCAGGTCTGTGTAGGAGATTTTTGATTGGCTGCGGCGCACGAGGGCTGCCATGTCGTTGGTTGTGGCAATCTCGGTTGCATATTCAGCCATGCGTTTGTCGAGTTCGGCTTTGTCGGCAGGGCTGGCCTTTACGGTCACTGCCACATATTTAATGTCTTTTGAGTCGGTGTAGAGTTTGAAGGCCTCTTTCAGTTCGTCGTATTTTGCTTTGAGTTCGCTGTCGCTCACATTGACGTCTTTGTCGTTGATAGTGAGATAGGGCACAGCAGCGAGCAACAGATTGTTTTTGGTGGTGCTTGCGTCGAAAGCAAGTTTTGCCTCTGTCGGGTTAGAGGTGAAAGAGGCTTGGATCAAGGTCTGGTATTTTTGTTGCAGGATATTGTCTCTGAGGCTTTTTTCCACAAACTGCCAATAGGCATAGAGTTTGTCGTATTGCTCTCTGTATTGCTCGGGTATCTGAGAGGTGTTGCTTTGCATTTTCTTGTATTCGTCCAAGAAGTTTTTCAACACGCTTGCATCGAAACGTCCGGTCTGTTGGTTTACAAACGGTGTTTGTGTGAGCAATCCGTTGGTACCCTCGGCCATGAGGTTGCGCAATTCGTCGTCGGTCACTGTGAGGCCGAGTTTGTTTGCTTCGGCTTCGATGAGTTTGTTGGTCACGTAGGTTTCCCACACTTGCTCTTTGAGAGCTGCGTCTTCATCGTCGGTAAAGTTTGTTTTACCTTGTGTGAAAGCGATGTAGGATTTGTAGGCATCGACTAATTGGCTGAGTTCCGCAGATTGGAACTTCTTCCCATTGATGTAGCCTGCCACTCCATTGTTTTGATTTCTCTGTGCTTCGGTAGCGCGGAAAAACTCTTCGGTGATGAATGCCAAAAGAGCGATACCGATAACGGTAATCAGCAACTTACCTTTGCTTCTGATTTTTTGAATTGTTGCCATTATTAGATATTGTTTTTATTTGTTCGGAATTGGTTGTGCTGCTAATCCGCTCGGAGCGGAAAACACACGAATTTTTCTCACGAAATGAGGTCGAAACTTCACTCGTGTTCTTTTTCGAGCGTCAAAATTAGGAAAAAGATTGCATATACAAATTGTTTTTACCTCACTTTTTGAAAAAACCGCTCAAAAAACCGCGGTTCGTGTTCATTTTGTAAGCCTGGGGCTTGGAAAACCGACTATTTGAAATGTGCGCCGGGGGGAAGTGATGGGTCGGGTTTGGGGGTGGCTTTTAGTGGAGTGCGCGGTGTGACGACAGAGGTGGGTTGGGGCAGTTCGTTTTGTTCTGCCACTTTGATTGAGTCGTCTTCGTTTTGCGCTTCGGTGGGCAGTGGGAATGTGGCGCGGGTGTTGTTGACCGTATAGCGGCGCATTTGCTCGTCGGAGCGGAAACTCATGCCTTCGACTTCTCTGTCGGGTGTTTTGAGGTGGGAGTAAACGTTTGAGTAGAACTCGTGGGTTTGCATATCCCAATAGAGTCTTTGTGAGTTGAACACAGTTCCGTCGGCGTTCCACACTTTTACGCGGCCTCTCAACTCCCAAAGGTTTTGGTTATACCAATAGGCGGTGTCGGCCGTGATATACATTTCAATGTGGAATTTAGGGTCGAATTTTTCGAGCAAGAGTCCTTTGGGGAAAGTGTGGCGCGGTGGGTTGGTGCGGTCGTAGATGCGCCACTCTTCTGCCACCACTTTATAGCGCAACCGCCCCGAGTCGGAGATTAACTTGCTCACTCCGTAGGATATGACCAAACAGGAGGAGTCGCGCATTCTCACGGCGGGGGCGGTGGGCGGTTTTGTGTCGTCGCACGAAACTATCGCGCTAACGGCAACAAACACTATGATTGCAAGGATTAGTTTTTTCATTGCTTAATGGGAAACAACTTTCAACTCGGTTGAGGTGGTAAAAGGAAAGGAGAGTGGGGCGTTTTGTGTTACTCAAATTTCCATTTGCTGAACCATGTGGCGTTGAATGAGAGGCCGACACATAGGCGCAGGTAGTCTTCTTTTATGCCATTGAGGTTGGGAGCACCGGCGTGTTCCCATTGTGCCGAGATGTTTATCATTGAGCGGTTGGAATATTTGTTGACGATGGGCAGTCCCACTCCGGCACTAATCAGATAGTATTCGGGGCCGTCTTTGCCATTGATTTTGGTATATGGCGTGGTGTATGAGAAACCGGCGCGATAGGCTACGTGGTCTCTGACTTTATAACCTCGCGGACTTGGAATGTATTGCACTCCGACGGCCACTTTGTGGCGGTTGCGCAAGGAGTTGTAGCCAATTTTGTAGAGGGTGTTGAGGCCTTGCTTTTTGAGGCTCGGGAAGCGGCAGCGGTCCCAAAACTGAATTGTATAGTCGGCACTGATCATCCAGCGGCTTTTGCGGTCCCATGTGAGGCCCACGCCGATTGTGTTGGGTAGTTGGAAGGAGTTGGGCACCATGACGGTGTCGGCATCGCCCGAGGTGTTTCCGCCCGAGCGTGCGCTGACCAAATATGAGCGTTGGCTGATTTTGTTGCCAATGCCGTATGTTAAGCCGAGCGTGAATTTGTTTTTCTTGTCGAGTTGGTAGTCGTATTGGAGGCCGAAGTCAAATGTGGGTGCATTGATTGTGGCTTTATACATGCGGCTGAGAGACTGAATGTTTTCGTCGCTATAGCTGACGGTGGAGGTGTGTTGGTAGTCTCCCCAGATATAGTTGAGGTTGAAACCCACGGCTAAAGGCTTGATTGGTCGCCAGCCCATACCGATATATATTTGTCTGAAGCCGCCATCGCCATAATAGGAACTGCTTGATGTTTTGCTGCCATATCCGTCGATGTCGTCAAGGTCGGTCGACGAAGAGAAATTATAGCCCACGTAGGAGAAGGGGCGCAATCCGAACGAAAAGCCCAGTCGCGGAGCGAGCCTGAAACCTGCCGACATATAGTCGAGCGAGGAGTTTTGGGCGTTTATGCTGCGCCCGTCGGTTTTGAAGCGTCCGTTTTGGAGCGATATGCCTGCATCGAAAATCAGCGTGGTGGCACAGATTTCGGAATATGAGGCGGGATTTTGGCGGTTGAGAGTCATGCTGTCTTTTATGCCAAGAGCCACACCGGACATGGCTTTGTTGAACCCCATTGACTCGTCGGCCAAAGTGCCCCAGCCATATCGTGAGTATGGTGAATTGCTGCCACTGGTTTGAGCCGACAACGGCATTGTTGCGAGACAGACCGCAATGGCGGTCAAGATGGTTTTAAATGTGTTTTTCATTATATTGCAATATAAAATCAAGACCGCGGAGCACAAGGTGGTTGTCGCAGACCGCTGTCTTTGGGAGCAAGTCTTTAAGAATGTCGGCATCGCCTCCCGTCAGCACCACTCTGCCGTTGGTGTAGCCTTTATATAAATAATGTATATATCCCTCTATTTCGTATTTCACGCCCATCAGTGAGCCGGCTCTCAGGGCGGTTTGGGTGTCGTGGCCCATCGGCGGCAGTTCTCCGTCGGTTGTTACAAGGGGCAGACGGACGGTGTGTTCGTTCATTGCCCTGAGGCGCATTTTAATGCCGGGTGAAATGTTGCCACCCTTGTAGTGACCGTCGGCTGTGAGGAGGTCGTATGTGATGCAACTGCCGGCATCAATCACCAGGACATTTTCTTCAGGCCAGGTATTCATGGCTCCTGCCACGGCTGCCACGCGGTCGGGGCCGAGTGTTTGGGGTGTCTTGTAGTCGTTGACAAAGGGGAGCCGCGTTTGGTAGTTGAGCCACAGTGTCTTTATTTTGAGGTTTTCGGTCAGTTGCGTGAGCGAGGTTGGCAAATTTGCCGTGGTCGAGACGATGGCCTGCCGACATTGTGTGGTGTGGTTGTCGTTTTTCAGCAATTCGACCAGGTGGTCGGTGTCTGTGCGCAACCGGCAAAGCATTTCGCCCTTGTCGAAAAAGGCCACCTTTGCAGTGGTGTTGCCTATGTCGATAATTAAATTCACCGGCGTGGTATTGTTGTCTTTTTCGTATGTTTTAGGCTGCAAAATTAAATAAAACTTGTTGTATTATATTGCAGGGCGACACACTTTGACATTTTTTTACATTGTTTTTTGTAAGAAACAAAACAGGGAAGTCTGCCATAATAGTGGGGCAGACTTCCCTGTGTGTTTATTGTTAGTTGGCGTTGAGTTGATTTGTGACAATTCTGCCTTGTTGAACAACGGTTTTCAGTTCTACGGCAGGTGTGTAGATACAGATGTCGGCATCTTTGCCGGTTTCGAGTGAGCCTTTGCGATCGAGCACGCCCATGATGCGTGCCGGAGTTTCCGACGACATTCTCACAGCGTCTTCGAGAGGAATTTCAGCCTTTTCAACACAGGTGCGTATCAGGCGATCCATAGTGGCAATGCTGCCTGCCAGAGCTGAGCGGTCTGCAAGTTTGCAAACTCCGTCTTCGAGTATCACGCGGGGGTCGAAGGCCGTGTTGCTGTCGCTTGCGCTGCAAGCCAATGCGTCGGTGATGAGGGCGGTGCGCTCTACGCCTTTCACCATGTAGATCATTTTCAGTATTGTGGGCGGCACATGTATGCCGTCGGCGATCATCTCTACAGACATTTCGGGGAAGGTGTAGACGCTCTCAACGGTGCCTTCGTGTTTGAACTCCCTCACGTTGTGGAAGCCCGACATGGCGTTGTAGAAGTGGGTGACATGGCGGAAGCCGCAGTCCCATGCGCGTTTCACGTCGGGATATTCAGCCTTGGTGTGGGCAATGGCGGCAAGGACTCCGTGGCTTGAGCAATATTGGCCAAACTCGGTGGTGCCGGGCAGTTCGGGGGCCTCGTCCCAGCGTTTCAGTGCTGTGGTGTTGTTGATGATGTCTTCATAGTCGGCGGGAATGGGCGGAGTGATGTATTCGGGTATTTGTGCTCCGGCTCTGCCCGGGTTGAAATACGGACCTTCGAGGTGGAGACCCAAAATGGGTGAATAGGGTTCTGCCATCAATTTTTCGCAAGTGGTCAGGGCGGCCTTTATCATTTCCACCGACGAAGATGAGAGGGTGGGATAGATGGATGTTGTGCCGTGTTTGGCGTGGGCTTCGATTGCCACTCTGAAGGCTTCTTCGGTGCCTTCCATGAAGTCGCGGCCACCACCACCGTGAATGTGGAGTTCCACTCCACCCGGCACTACGTTGTTGCCTTTTGCGTCGATTGTCTCTGCACCTTCAATCTCTATGGGTGACGATGAGATTTCTGCTATTTTACCTTCTTTCACTACTATTGTAGCGTCTTTTTTCCAGCCTTGCGGTGTAAACACGCGGCCTCCTACGATTTTCAATATCTCGGGTCTCATAATAATATAGGTTTGAATAATTTGATACAAAAATACGGTCTTTCTTTGAAACGACAAAATATTAGTGCCTTATTTCTGTCTTTTTGTTTGGTGAAGAACAGAATAGTTGTGGGTGCAGAGCGAAGAGGTGAAAAACAAGTTGTTGCTATTGTTATTCAAAAAGAATGAATATTTGTTCTTATTTTTAAGAAGGGAGAGAAATTGGTTTGTTTTCGGAGCATTTGCTGTTGTTTCTTATGAAAAAGGCGTATATTTGCCTACTGAGATATTTTTAAATGCTTATCGTTATGAGAGTTTGTCGTGGTGTTTTGGTTGTCATTATGGTGATGACATTGTTTTTTGTTTCGTGTTCGGACAATGTAGACGAGAGCGATATGTACACGTTCACGGGCAAGACGGTGGTCGATGTGCTGAATGAAAAACCGGAATACAGTTATTATGTTGCTATATTAAACAAGGTGCGTTTCAGTGAGAAGACGCAGTCGACGGCGGCGCAGTTGCTCTCTACGAGGGGCAACTATACTGTTTTTGCTCCCAACAACAATGCCATACAGCAATATCTTGACTCTATAAACAACACCACCAACTATGACATTGACCAAATCTCCGACTCCTTGGCTTTGTCGATAGTGAGAAATTCCATTATAGACTCGGGTGATAACAATGCGTTTTTTTCTACCGATTTTATCAGCGGAGTGCTCGACCAAACAAATCTTGACGATCGCTTCATCACGGTGGGCTTTGAGGCCGGTGAGGCTTCGTCGGTGATTTTTCTCAATAATAAATCGAGGGTGTTGACTCGCGACCTTGAGGCCTCAAACGGTGTGGTTCATACCATAGACAGGGTGCTTGATTTCTCAAATTCAAATCTTGCCGAACTGATAAAGCAAACGCCCAATTTGCAGATTTTCGGTCAACTGCTCACCCTTACGGGCTGGGAGGACTCGCTGACACTTTATCGCGATTTGGAATATGAAAAACTCGACCATGGGTCGGGCTTCTCTACATCGGGCGAGGTGATTTATGCGCCGGAGCACCGTTATATCGGATATACGGCTTTTGTGGAGACCGACAGTGTGCTTGCCCTTTACTGGCAGTTGCCCGAGATTGTTTATAATTCCAACGGGAGTATTGCCAACTGGACGCAGATCTACAAAGAGATAAAAGAAAAATGTGAGCGGCTTTATCCCGAGGCACGCAATGGCAACCCGAAAAACGAGGATAACGCTGTCAACAAGTTTGTGGCATATCATTTGCTGCCCATGCGCATAAGGTGGGACCAGATTGTGCAACATCATTGCGAAATGGGCTATGCTTATATCGACCCCACACAGTTGGGGGTGGACTGCTATGAATATTATGAGACAATGGGAAAGACCCAACGGCGGTTGATGAAAATCACCGAGGGAGCGCAGTCTGACGGTAAGCGCATAAATCGAAAGGTGGTCTACGACTATGGCCCCAACGGCGACCAACTCAACGTGAAGAGCGTGTTGAGACCGGGAGTGGAGATCTATGAGGGAAACTCCGGCTACAATCAGCAGGCTCTTAATGGATTCTACTATACCATAAGCGAGCCTCTGGTCTATGACGACGGAGTGCCAAACTCGGTGTTGAACGAACGCTTGAGATGGGATTTTTCTTCGCTCTTGCCCGAATTGATAACCAATAATTTCCGCAAGATAAAAGACAGCAAAAACTATTATTTCCCTGCCGGATATTTCGACCGTGTCAAGATGAGAGACGAATGTAATTATAAGTATATATCATATTATTATGCAACGATAGAAAACTATCAGGGAGATGAACACAATATCAGCGGTCAGTATGACTTTGTGGTGGAGTTGCCACCTGTGCCGTTTAGAGGAACATACGAGTTTCGTCTCAGTGTGGCACACTATAGTGCCCTCGGCATGGCCCAAATTTATATTGGCACTTCGCCCGACAAACTCCATGCCTGCGGATTGCCCATAGATTTGCGTCTCGATGTCTTTGGCAGTGCCATTGGTTATCAACTTGACGGGCCCGATTGGGATCTCAATCGCCAAAACGACAAGGAGATGAGAAACCGCGGATATATGAAACCTCCACAACACGATGGAATAAAGACACCCCAAGGCACGGTGCCGGTAGAGTCAATGCGCAGTTCGGTAAGCAAGGGCCCCTATGCGCGCCTTCGCTATATTGTCTATACCGGCACGCTCGACCCCACGCAACATCTTTATATGAGGGTGAAAAATGTGCTTGAAAACACAGCGGCAAGTTTTGAACTCGACTATCTCGAATATGCCCCCAAGAGTGTGTATGCCGGAGCAGAGGCTGAAGACATCTGGTAGGGACATATAGGAATTGTGATAATCACAAAACAAATTATATAGATATTAAAACGACATGAAAATCAATCTGAAAATTTTTGTTGCAGGCGCAATGGTGGCCTGCGGACTGACTGCCACGGCCAATTCTGCCAATGGGAATGACATTACTCCACGTCTCAGTTCAAAGTCTTACGCTCCGTTTGAACTGGGCGAGTTGAAACCCGAGGGCTGGCTCAAGGAATGGGCTCAGAAGGCTGCCCGTGGCATGACGCGCACCATAGGTATTGACTTCACGGAGTTTGTGCGCGGTTGGGCCGACCCCACCCAGGGTGGTTGGTGGCACTATGAGCAGACGGCTTATTATACCGACGGTTTCACTCGTCTGGGCTTCTTGCTCGATGACACTTTGCTCATCAATCGCAGTCGTCGCGTGATGGAGGCAGTGGTGGCACGCCAAAAGCCCAATGGCTACATACACTCCACCAACAAGGATTATGTGGAGAAATGGGGAACTCTCGATGCCGACTATGGTTTGTATTGGAGCGAGGGTATATTCTGCCGTGCCGCCCTTGCCTATTATAGTGCCACCAAAGACCCCAAGGTGCTTGAAATGCTCAAGCGTGTTTATGCCGACTTTCCTTTGTTTGCTTACAACGCCGCCAAGAAAGATCCTTTTAATGGTGGCGATCTGGACAATATGCGCAAGATTTGTGGTATTGAAAACATGTTTGAGTTGTCGCGTCTCACGGGCGACCTTCGCTTTGCCACCCGTGCCCTTGAGGTGTTGCGCAACTATGAGCCTGCCTATGTTGAGACGTGGGCACGCAAAAAAGATTTTTTGCGCACAGCGATATGCCACGGTGTGAGCTATAACGAGCCTGCCAAACTGCCTGCCATAGGCTATATGTGGAACAACAATCCTGAATATCTGGCCGCTTCGGTAAACACCTATGAGTTTTTGCAACAAAACAGCATGTTGCCTAATGGCTCTAACTCATCGAACGAATATCTTCACGGCATTGGAGCGTTTGAGGCAACGGAGAGTTGCGACATAACCGACTTTATGTGGTCTAATATTTGGTTGGCTCGTGCCACGGGCGACCCTCGCTATGGCGACCGCATAGAGAAAGACGCATTCAACGCCTTGCCCGGAGCCGTAAACCCATCGTTCACGCAATGTCTCTATACACAGGCACCCAACCGCATTCCCGGCTTTCATCTTCGCATAAGGGACGATGGCAATTATTATAAGGAAATGCACTGGCCCACCTGTTGTCCTGCCAACATCAACCGCGCACTGCCTAATTATATAATGAATATGGCGATGATAAACGGTGAGGGCGATATTCTCTGGCTCACCTACGGGCCGGCACGTCTGAAGACACGCGATGGCAAGACCGACATTTCTTGTGAGACCGACTATCCTTTCCGCGACAAACTCACTTTCACTCTCCACGCGGTTGCCCAAAATCAGGTGTTGCGTCTGCGCATTCCCGAGTGGTGTGAAAATCCATCGCTCAGTGTCAACGGCAAGGCAGTGAAAATTGCTACCGAGGGTGGCAACATTGTGTTGCGCAACAAATGGAAGCAGGGCGACAAGATAGAACTTACTTTGCCCATGAAGCCTCGGCTTGTGCTTGCAAACGAGAAGTTCCCGTTTTATAAAGGAGCCAAGGCTCCCTCGTGGGGCATGATGGTGGGCAGCAACGGAGGAATGGTGCTCGATGGCTTTATCGACCAAGGTCGTTGCGCGTGGGTGAACTATGGCCCGCTGCTTTGCGCCATGTCCATGCAGCGCGCCAACCGCGACTACTTTGACAACAACGAGGAGCTGTGGACAGAGTTTCGCTATGCTCTTACGCCCAAAAGTCTCGACAACTGCAAGATAGACACCACAGAGGTGAAACATCCTTTTATGTGGCACTATCAAAATGCACCGCTCTCCATCTCGGCAAAAGCCAATCTCGTTGACTGGCAACCCGACAAGGGTGACCCCGTGATGCCACTCACTGCGCCTGCCACACTTAAACAAGATATTGACATCAAACTTATTCCATACGGTTTCTTGGCTTATCGCATAGCGATGTTCCCACTCGTGGGTGAGTAGGTCCCTTCTTTTGTGGCGACACTGCCATGTTTGGTGATGCAGTGTCGCCACAGAAAATTCTGATGTTTCATTGATTGTTAAAGAGGTCGTTGTGAAACAATGATGTAATAAGAATCGAGATAGTTGTAATTATAATTGTTTTTGAACCCTAAAAAGTCTTTTTACCCCCTAAAATGCCCGATATATTGGTGATTTCTTTATATATTTGCCACGACAAATTGCAAAGCGCGGTTTTCAATCAGAAACAAGTCAAATGAAAAACATATAAAAACAGTGATTTTTTATGGCAGAATCTTTTAAATATCTGGTGTCGACCGAAGAAGATGTGAGATACGGCATTTCGGTGACTACCGTTGGCAGCCAAACGGCAAATCCCGGCGACAGGTATCCCGTATCGTCTCATCCCGAGGGCTATATGTTTAACCCGGTGAGTGGCAGAGTGCTTAATCAGTATCAGATAATCTACATTGCCGACGGCCAGGGTCGCTATACCGATGGCTCGGGTTGTGACTATCATGTAAGGTCGGGTTCTGTGATGATAATTTTCCCCAATGAGTGGCATTCTTATTGTCCCGATAAGTCTACAGGGTGGAAAGAATATTTTATAGGAGCAAAGGGACCTGTGCTTGACGGAATTATGAGCGCAGGCTTTTTGACACCTGAAAATCCGGTGCTCAGTGTTGGTTTGAGTGAGAAACTCGTGTCGCTATATCGCGAGGCATTGCAGATTGCCAATGAAGGACGGCCCGGCGGACAGCAATATCTTTCGGGCATATTGATGCACATTCTCGGCTATGTGTTGTCGGCAAGCAAGACACCTGAGGTGAAACTCGACGAGATGACACACAAAATTGAAATGGCAAAGATTTATATTAACGAGCAGGCTTGCACCGACATTGATCTTTCAAAATTGCCCGAAACTTTGATGATGAGTTATTCGTCGTTTCGCAAGATGTTTAAGCAGGTGGTCGGAATGCCCCCGGGTCGTTATATTCAGGAAGCGCGTCTCAGAGAGGCGTGTCGCATGTTGACCAACACAAATGCTTCGGTGAAATATGTTTCTAATGCCACGCGTTTCAAGTCGGTCACTCTATTTAATTGCATATTCAAAAAGCGTATAGGGCAGACACCGCTCGAATATCGGCGCAAGAGCCGTGCGGGGTTGGAAGATCCGCGGCTTGTGCCACCAACAGATAAACAAGTGTAATAATCTAAAATGATTTCAGCCCAAATCGCCTAACGGATAAATAATGGCAGGTTTGGGCTGACGTATGGAGTTAAATCATATAACCGTTTTATAAAAACATAAAGACATGAAAAAGTTGTTTACAATTGCAACGCTGATTGTTGTTGCAGCATTTTGGACTACGGCTGACGCGCGGTGGGTTGTCGGCGCACGCAAGTCGGCCTCAGAGATTAAAGCCGGCGACACGGTTGTCATCAATTATGCCGCGAGTGAAGCCTATTCAGACTACTACCTTCAGGCGGCCGATGATGACCACAAAGACCTGGGAGTGATGGTGGCACAGGGCATGGGCCTTGGTGCTGCTGCTATTATTACGCTCGAAGAGGGTCCCGAAGACCTTCGCACAGGAGAACCTACATTTCTTCTCAAACTTGTTGCCTCAGACAAGTACATAGGCAACAATTATTATGACTGGTATAATATCGGGCAGGGTGCAGTCTCCACGCCCGATAAGGCCGCCAATTTCCAAATTCTGAGTTGTGGAGAGGAAATTCCTTGGTATGACGAGACACGCAGTGACGATTTCACAAAATGGACTCGTGCCAGCGATGCAGTGTGGGATGAAAAGTCGGTAGGTTTCAGTGCGTCACCGAGTAGCTCTGACTTCTGCTATCTTGCGTTTTGGAACTACGCTTCGTCGAGCCCTCGTGCCATTACATGGAAATATACCAACTCAATAGAGTGGAATGTATATGACGTGACCTACGAAAAGGATTATCGCGACGACCTCGAGGCACTCATCAACAGTTATAGCACGGCGTCAAGCGATTTCGTGGGTGGCAGTAATCCCGGATTTTATGACGAGCAGGTTATAGAGGCATATAACAGTGTGCTCGAAAATGCAATGCTTGTATGCTATACTCCTTCATCAACCGACGACGAGTTGCTCAAGGCCATAAACGACCTCAAGGAGGCATACCGCAAAATGTCGCAGTCTCTCATTCCCGTTACCGAGGGTTATTATTATATTATCAATGATAATTATAAGATTGCTGATGCCGGAGCCTCTGAGAAGGCAATGTTTATCAATGGCGACACAAAAAAGGTCTATTGGGGCGCGTTTAATCCCGAAGATATTAAATTTGTGTTCTATCTCTCGGCTCACGATGCCAACACCTGGGACGTGAAGAATTTGAAAAACGATCTTTATTTGAGTGCTCCCGAGGGCTTCTGCAAACCGTTTGCTGCATCTGATGCCAACGACTTCCCCTCAACCTTTAAGTTCTATCCCGGCACCGGCTCTTGCTATATCAAGACCAACAACTGGACTATGTGTCCGCAAGGCAACGCCGGAGGTACCAACGAAGGTCCGAATTATGTTTGGGCATACAACGGTGAGACTACATCGGGTGGCAACGTGCCTCATGCCGAGTGGACGTGGACTTTGCGCAAGGTGACCGACCAAGGATTGCTCGACCGAATTTTTGCCGAGAAAGAACAGTCTGATCGCACTGCCGAGTTGTCTGCTCTATCCAAAGAGGGAGCTGACCTCTATGATAACCTCTTCTCTTATAAGGTAGATACCGACAACGGCCTTATCACTGATGCCGACAAGCAGTTGGTGTTCTCTCATATCCGTGTGCAGGGTGTTGACTTTGCCGACAAACCCTCTTTCCTTACTGATGGTTGCGACACTACCTTTGTGCAAGGTGAAGGATATATCCAGATAGATATTTCTGACAAACCTTCGCAGGTTGTGAGCTTCTTCTACAAACGCCGTGGTGCAACGGTGAAATATCCGTCGGCCTCGACATGGGGTGAACAGGAACGACCGGCCAAAGTGACAGTTTATGCTGCCAATGACACTGTCAATGGCGGAGACTGGACACTCGTGAAAGACCTCAATATGGCAGACCTCGAAGATCCCATCATTGCTTCTCTCGACCTTGGCGCAACATATAAATTCATTCGCTATACTGTTAATACCAACAAGTCGGGTGGCTCATACTATACCATGTCGGAGTTCCAACTCTATCCTGCAGTGGTAGACGAGGCAACATCTCAATATTTCACAGCCGAGGGCATGAAACCCGTGGCCGATGTCTTGAAAGAGAAATTGATGGCTGTGCGTTCTATTATAGAGGCCAACACTGCCACGGCTACCGACATTGCCGACTTGCGTTCGGCCATCAGTGCCGTCAAATCGCTCTATGCCGACACGACAGAATTGACTGCTGTGATTGCCGACTGTGAAAATCTTGTGGCAAAGACCACTGTGGGTGATGCTATCGGACAGGTTGACGATGAGGCTCGCAAAACAGCTCTTGCCGAGGCCGTCGAGGTGGCAAAACGCGACGGTTTGAAAACAGACATTTCAAAGGCAGAACTCGATGCCGTGCTTGCCGCTCTTGTTGTTGCTCGTGCCGATTTCCTTGCCCACGTGAAATCATTTGAGGCCGGCAAATGGTATTTCATTGTAAATAATGATGCCACCGCAGAGTCAACAACCACCAACAAGGCTATCTATATGACCGGAACTTCTTCTACCAACGCTGTGGGCATTGGACTTCTCAACGAAGACGGTTCTCCGGCTTATACCTACGACCCCTACGCCATGTGGACATTTGTAGACAATGGTGATGGCACATTCAAGGTGCAGAATATGGGCACCGGATTCTATCTTGGCGACTTTGTGAAGAGTGGCGAGAAGTTGTTGCAATCATATAGCGGAGTGTCCTATAAGGTAGACTTTATCGGCTCGGGCTCTTATAGCCTCGTTCCTCAATCGACAGCTAATAAAAACCAATACTCCCTTACAGCAAGCGAAAACAATGTGCTCTTCGACAATGCTGTTGCTCAGACCGCTTCTTCTTGGCAGATTATAGAGATCGATCCCGAGGCCACCGAGGTGATTTCCATCAAGGACTTTGGCCGCAACGTGATGGATATTATCGCCCTGCCTTTTAACATTGACAATATAAGCGATCTCAACGACGATACCCATATCTATGGTATTAAGAAAATCACTCAAGACAGCGAGGGCAATTCCACTATTGAGTTCTATGAAAAGCAGTCAGCCGCTGCCGGCGAGAGTTGCTGGATTGTGGTGGGTGACCCCGAAGCAGAGACAGAAGATAATGAGTTGCTCTTGCCCTTCCCGACCTCTGTGACCGACAAGGCTACTCCTCAAAATGGTCTCTATGGTATGCTCCATTCCGAAGACATTGGCGAGGGTGATGTCTATTCTTCGGGCAAAGGTTTGGTTTGTGCATCGGGCGACGTGACCATTTCGGGCCACACCGGAGCCATTATTCCTGAGTTCTACAAAGGCGAGGTGGCAGGTGTCGAGACAGCCTTTACGCTCTCTGTAAAGGGCATGAGACCCATTGGCAAACCTTCTGACGTAAACGGCGACGGCGAGGTTAATTCGTCTGATGTTGTTGCTCTCTATAATTATATCCAAGTGGGAGCTTCATCGGGTCTTGACGAGAGTGTTGCCGATGTTAATGGCGATGGACGTGTAGATGCGTCAGATGTTGTCTATGTCTACAATGTTATTGCCGGCAGTGGAGCGTCAAGCCATGCTTTTTATCCATGGGTGAAAAGATTGATGGGCGAATGATTTTAATCGTGTAGCAATCTTAATTAGTTTTAAAAATAGACAGCCCTCGGCCATTTTTGGTCGAGGGCTGCTTTTGAATTATTACATAGAGTCTTGAATTTAAGTTTCTCTTGCAAAAAATTTGTTTGTTTCACAAAAAAGTGCTTAATTTGAAGTCCTAAATAACGATATTATGATGATAAGATATACATTGGCTTTATTGCTTGCGTTGTTTGTGTCGCAAATGTTTGGCGAGACGACCAACGAGGTATCGCATTGTAATTATTTGTTGCGTGAAAACGATGTTACAGACGATGCAGCCAATCGTTTTGTCTCAAAGTTGATGTCTAAGATGACCTACGAAGAGAAACTTGGGCAACTTAATTTGCTTACACAAAGCGATTTTGTGACCGGCGAGGCTCGCAATCATGGTTTTGAGACGAAATTGAAGCAGGGCAGGGTTGGAGGAGTGCTCAACATGGTTGGTGTGGCGAAAATTCGCGAAGCCCAACGAGTGGCGGTTGAGGAGACTCGGCTCGGCATTCCTTTGTTGTTTGGTTTTGACGTTATACATGGCTACAAGACAATTTTCCCCATTCCGTTGGCCATGAGTGCTTCGTGGCATCCCGAGGCGGTGGTCGACGCTGCTTCCATTGCCACTCTCGAGGCGGCTTCGGCAGGATTGAATTGGGTGTTTAGTCCGATGGTCGATATTTGTCGCGACGGTCGTTGGGGGCGCATTGCCGAGGGCTCGGGCGAAGATCCGTTTCTCGGCAGTGTTATGGCGCGAGCCATGGTGAGAGGCATTCAGGGCGATGCCACTTTTAGTGGCAATGACAAGGTTTTAGCCTGCATGAAGCATTTTGCTCTTTATGGGGCGGCAGAGGCAGGCTTGGATTACACCAAGGCCGACATGAGTCGCCACACCATGTATAATGATTATTTTCCGCCCTATCGGGCTGCGGTCGAGGCAGGCGTTGCAAGCGTGATGGCCTCGTTTAACGATGTTGAGGGACTTCCTGCCACCGGCAATTCCTGGTTGATGAACGACGTGTTGCGTGAGCAGTGGGGTTTTGGTGGATTTGTCGTTTCTGACTTTACCGGTGTGAGCGAGATGGCTTTTCATGGGATAGCGCGGTCCGACAGTGTGGCCGGGGTGGCTCTATGTGCGGGCGTTGATATGGATATGGTGAGCGAGCGTTATGTCAACACGTTGAAAGGGCGCGAGCAGTTGGTCGACAAGGCTTGTCGCCGCATTTTATTGGCAAAATATAGATTGGGGCTGTTTGATGACCCTTATAAATATTGTGACCCCGAGCGCGAGCGGCAGAATATTTATAAGGAGGAAAATTTGGAAAAAGCCTGCCAAATGGCAAAGGAAACTTTTGTTTTGCTGAAGAACAAAGATCGTGTTTTGCCGTTGAAAGGAGGTGAGCGCGTGGCTTTGATAGGCCCGTTGGCCGACAGTCATGGCGAATTGTTGGGCAATTGGTGTGCACGCGGTGACTGGCGGCAAACTCCGAGCTTGCGCGAGGCTCTTGAGGGTCGTTTGGGAAAAGAAAAAATTGCTTATGCCAAGGGTTGCAACATTTATTATGATATGCAACTTAATCGCAATGCATACTATCCGGAGATTGACAAGCGCAGTGTCGATGAGATGATGAGAGAGGCCGACAGTGTGGCGCGAAATGCCGACGTGATAGTGGTTGCTATGGGTGAGACCGCCAATATGAGCGGAGAGAGCGCGTCGCGCAGCAATCTTGACATGCCCGATGCTCAACGCGACCTCCTGAAGCGTCTCGCGACCATAGGTAAACCAATTGTGTTGGTTTTGTTTAATGGTCGGCCAATGTCGATAAAGTGGGAAAAAGACAATCTTGACGCAATTCTCGATGTTTGGTTTGGCGGTAGCAGAGCGGCCGAGGCCATTGTCTCTACTCTTTATGGTGAAAACAATCCAAGTGGAAAACTTACGGTCACTTTTCCTCAAACAGTGGGGCAGGAACCCATGTATTATAATCACAAGACTTCGGGCAGACCGCTGGGCAACGCGCAATGGTTTAGCAAATATCGCGTCAATTATATTGACATCTCTCCCGAGCCGCTCTACCCGTTTGGATATGGCTTGAGTTATACGGATTTTGAATATGGTCCAGTCAGTCTGTCGTCTGATTCAATGTTGCGAGGCGACACATTGAGAGTTTCGGTGAGAGTTAAAAACACAGGTCGCTATGATGGGGTGGAGATTGTGCAACTATATTTGCGCGACGTGATTTCCAAGGCCACGCGACCGGTTAAGGAGTTAAAGGGTTTTGAACGTGTTGCGCTTAAAGCCGGCGAAGAGCGCGAGGTTAGTTTTCCGATAATCTATGATATGCTCAAATATTATGATTATAATTTGAATTATGTGGCAGAGCCGGGCGATTTTGAGGTTATGGTTGGGCGAAACAGCGTAGATTTACAAACATTAAAATTTAAGTTGTTAGAATGAAGAAGATAGAAATCTTAAAAATTAAGGAAACACCTGCAGAAGCATGCGAGGTGGTTGACCTTCTCGATAGAAATGGCGTGGAGTGGCATTCTGTTGGCTGCAATAATTGGCCGGAGGATTACCCTTACAGCCCGAAGGCGGAGTTTCGCATTGCTTTTACCTCCGATGCTTTCCTACTCAATTATCGTGTGGTGGAAGAGACTGTTCGTGCGCAATATGGCGAAGACAACGAACAAGTGTGGACCGATTCTTGCATGGAGTTTTTTCTTTCTCCCGATAAAGACAGCGATGTATACTATAATCTTGAGACAAATTGCATTGCCACGGTTTTGCTTGGTGTGAGAGGCGGAGATGTGGAAAAGTCTCATGCTTCGAAGCAATTGCTCGCCACCATTAAGCGTTGGAGTTCGTTGGGACGTGTACCTTTTGAGCAACACGTCGCTGAGGGTGGGTGGCAAACAGCATTTGTTGTTCCTTTCGAGGTGTATTGGCATCATGATTTGCAAAGCCTTATGGAGGAGAACCGTTGTGTGATGCGCGCCAACTTCTATAAGTGTGGCGATTTGTTGCCAAAGCCTCATTTTCTCTCATGGTCTCCAATAAACTATGAGAAGCCAAATTTCCACTTGCCACGTTTTTTTGGTGAAATTATTGCGAATAATCATACGTGTAAAAAATAATAATTTTAGTTTATGAAAAATTTTATCTGTTTATTATTGTTGGGCACAGTGTTGATGTCTGTGCAGAGTTGCAAACGCAGTCTTGACAATGTTGTTGAAGACTATTGTGAAGCGTCTAAGGAATGTCTTGAGAAGAGAGATTTAAACAAACTTCAGGAATACACGCGTGTTTTTGATGAATATTGCAAGAAACTTTCAGACGAAGAACTCGAGACGGTAAAAGATCTTATTGTGAAGTATGCAAACGAAATGAAACTTGACTCTATCATTGCGGTGATTGCAGAAGAAGAGGCTCGCGAGATGGAACAAACATTGCCCGACGAAGACGAATTGGACGACACTCAGGCATTGCCCGACACCTTGCGACTTTGATAAAACAGAGATGAAACATTTAGTTAAAATAATAACGGTTGCCGCGATGGCGGCAACCGTTGCTGTTGTGACTGCTTGCACAAAGACAAGCAATTATAAAGAGAAGACCGAGGCAGAACGCAGTGCTGACTACCACAAATATCTTTCAACGCCCGACCTCTCGCTTTTTGAGTTGAGGGGCAATGTGAGGCGAGTGGTTCTAAGCAATGGAATAGAGTCTTATTTCTCTGCGGAGGGTAACGCAGATGAGAAAGCCGACACCGTTTGTTTCTCTGCCGGAGGATTGTGTGAGGCAATTTTGATGAGTGGAGGAGACACTCTGGTGGCAATTCGCAACACAGAGGGAAAAATTGTGGATTTCTTCAAAACCTCGAATGAGGAGATTGCTTTTTCCTTTTCGTATGACATAGACGGGCTTGTTGCAGCCTGCAATATGGCGGAGAGAGAAGTCTCTTATGAATATGAGGCGAAAAACCGCTGTGGTGTTGTTATGAAGAAGAGTGACGAGAATTCTGCTTCAAAACAGTTGTCTCCCAAGATGCGAATAAAAATCTTGTCGCCCGACGGTATTGGGAATTGGACAAGGCGCGAAATCTTTTTCGACAACAAGCAGAGTGGCAGCCGTGTGGAGAAGCGTGAAATATTTTATTATTGAGACATTTCCTTTCTCTCTCCCCTCTGTCGGTAAGTTTCGGATTATTCTTTTAGCAATCTGTCAATAAAGTCGTCAAGGTCTTTGTCGAGGTCTTTCATCAACAACTCAGAGTCGATGGTAATCAAATCGTCGTCAACGAGGTATATTTCGCAAACGGTTTCCTTTTCGTCATCAATCAAAATAAATTCAAAAGGTTTGATTATCGACAATTCTGAGATTTCTTCGAGGTTCTCTTTTATAAAGTTTTGCAAAAGATTTTTGACCTCGTCAAAAAAGAGATCAGAGTTGTTGTCTATCCATTTGTCGATGGTGTCAGAAAAAATTTCATTGTCGTTGTCATCAAAAAAAGTCAACGCCCCGTTCACGGGATTGGCCTGAATGAGAATGTCGGTCATCACGGGGTTTTCGCTGTTGGGCGGAAACAATTTCCTTATCGCATTAAATCCGTTGCGAACAACTTGCATAGTTTGACGATCTTTGTTCATGTCAATGAAATTTTGGGCAAATATAATTGTTTTAATTTTAAATGACTAATTCTGTGGGGTGAAAAAATGCGATGTTCTTTCTAATTAAAGCCACACGGGTCTTAAATGTTGTCTAAAAGGAATTGCTTGCGATATTTGTAGGGCGATATCCCAAGGTGTTTGCGAGTGAATGAACCAAGGAAAGATTGGTTTGGAAACCCGGTGAATTGTGCGATTTGCTTAATGCTGAACTTTTCGTCTTTGAGTAGTATAGTAATGTCTTTTATAACAGCATCGTTGATGTGTTGCAGTGCGGATTTTCCGGTGAGTTGTTTACAGATGTTGGAGAAATATTTTGGCGAGATGTTTAGTTGCGCGGCATAGTATTCTACTTTCTGCCGTTTGGGAGACGTGTTATTGAGCAGTTTATAGAATTTGCGGAAAATCATTTCGGCCGAAGAGAAATTATAACGTTTTGCGTTTAGGCGTTGCTCAATAATGTCGTGAAAATCATAGAGCGAAGCCATAAACAAGTGGTTTGTTATTTCTTTATTGTGAGGTGTTTGTGGGTTTTGCAAATATTTTTTTATTAGGTTATGAAATTGTTCAAACGTCTCTGCTTGTTGTCGACTGAGTTCCACAACGGGATTGTCGGCAAGAAACAGTAAGATTTCCCATACATTTCGCCCGTCAGCGGCAATGAGCGACTGCGCATATTGTTGTGTGATAATTGTGATGTGATATTTTGCGTCTGCGCTGAGCATGGTTTGCTTGAGTGTGATGTTGGGTCTGAAGACAAAGAGATTGTTTTCCCTCATTTCGTGTGATTCTCCATCTACAAAGAAAGATGCCTTGCCCCTATATAATATCGTAATGGCGTAACTTTCCATTTTTACGGTTTCGGGCAGCTTTTCCACATCGTTTATTTTGTCAATGATGATGATATTGTCGTTTCCGCACAAAGAAGATACGTGAGAATCGATAATTTCTTTTGATGAGGTATACATGGGGAGAGTTTTTTGCAGGTTATTGGTGCAAAGTAAAAGGTTTTTGTTTAGATAGTTATGTTCGTTTATGACGATAAATTGTTCTCTTTGTCGCATAATTGTTTTTTGCCTTGAAAGTCGTGTGATTTAACTCGAATATAATAATCAATCAAGATTAAATGTCAGAATCATTTCTTGGCATTTGTGAGACGATTTCCTATAAACAACGAGACACCCTATTGATGGGGTGTCTCGTTGTTTGTGGTTTCTGTGGGAGTTGTTTGTTGTGTGGGGGTTGTTTGTTGTGGAGAGCCGGGCGTAGAGGCGGGAGGAGCAGTTATTTCTTCTGTTTCGCCTGCGTCGGGGATCTCTTCTATTTCTTCCGGGACGGGGGGTGTCTCAATTTTGGTTTTCAGAGGTTTCTCTTCGGGTGAGGGTGTGGCTATGGTGTCGGCCGGCAGTTCTTTTATTGTTGTGATGCTATCGGCACTGTCGGTGTTTTGGTTGTTTGAGCCAAACTTGTCGTGCACCAATAGTGCGATTACCACGATTGCCAATACTATTACCACGCAGATGAGAGTGTAGAGCAGTGCACTGTTGGGTTTCTTTGCTCCGACAAATCTGTAGTCGGAGGGGTAGGGCGAGTGTTGGGGCTCATTAGATGAGGGTTGTGGCGATGGTGGTTGTGGCGATGATGGTGGTTGTGGCGATGCTGTTGGGTCATCTACAATTGCTTTGAGGGCATCGCTTGTGGGCAGTCCGCATTGTGGACAGTGTGCGGCTCGGTCAGAGAAGACTTTTCCGCATTCGGGGCATTTGATTAGTGACATGACGGTCGTTTTGATTGTTTGTGGGGGCGAAGATATTAACTTTTCTCAATATACATAGTGTCGTGGCTATGAAATTTGGTGTTTTTGGGGTGTTTTGCACAAAAAGGGGGTAGGTTTTAGGGTTTAGGTAGGTATGGAAGCGTGAGGTATGGGGTATGAGGTTTTAGGGTTGAATTGTGAGCAGGTTTTGGAGTTCCTTTAGGTTGATGGCTTTTCTCAGTATGTTGTAGTCTTGTTGAGTCAGTTTCAGTTTGTCATCGGCCATGCCTCTGAAGGGGATGGTGACAAAGTCGCGTTGTGAGGCGAGGTTTTGCAACGCGTGTTGGGGAATGTTGTTGCTCTCAGAAAGGAAGACATTGGTGCCGAGAGTGCAGCGTGACTTTTTGTCGCGTCCTTCGAGGCGAATGGGGGAGGTTGTGATGTTACCTGCAATGTGGTTGTTGATGTTTACGGTGTCGACATGGCTGTTTTTTTCGGTTTCAATGCCGAGGGATCGTCGCGAGTCGATAGAGTAGTTGTTGGGTGTGTTTATTATGATGTTTGAGTTGATTGTGAGGTTTTTTGCTCCGTCGTCGCAGAAGATGCCTCTGTTTTGGTATGCTCCCGTATAGTCGTGGATGAAGTTGTGGTTCACTGCCACGCTGTCGCATTGTGTATATAGATAGATGGCTCCCGAGTCCATGAGCAGGTCGTGGGGTGCTTGATTGAAATAGGTGGGGGTGAAGAAGAGGTGGTTGTAGGCAATAGTACCGGTCACGGGGGTTGTTTTGGGTGTGCCCCACCATGTGCCGGCTGCAATGCCGCCATATCCAAAGTCGGTTAGTTCGTTGTGGGTCACTTTAAAGTTTTTGCCGCTTATTCTTATGCAAAAATTGTTGTTGCCGCCAAGTCCCATGAGTTTGAAGGTGTTGTGGGCGATTTGTGTGTTTGCCGAACGCGAGGCGACAATTCCGTCGCGGTGGCATTGGGTGAACAGTGATTTTTCGAGCAGAAAGTTGTTGGTGGAGTCTATTTTTATCACTGTGCTGTGGATGGCTTTAAACAGGCAGTTGCTTATGGTGATGTTTTCGGTGTTTGTGGCGCAAATTTCGATAAGGGCGTTGCGACTGTTTTTGTTTCCTGCAAAAGAGATGTCGCAGATTTCCACATGGGCGAGTTCGCAGTTGGCGAGGCGCATGAAGCGAGTGGCAGAACATTCGTGTATGGTGTCGCTTCCTTGGGGCAGGTGTATCTTGTTGTGGTCGATTGTGAGCAGGTGGTTGTTGTCATTGCCGTTGTTGCAGAGTTTGAAGCGTGGCATGGCTTTGCCAAATCCATAGTCGAGGTTTATAGAATAGCATTGGCGGCCTTGGTTGTAGGAGAGGTCGGTGGCGGTGAACTTTATTTTTCCGTTGGTGATTTCTTTTACTTTATACGTGTTTGATTTAAACCATTGGGTGATATAAATATAGGTGTTGCTGCACTGTTCGGCAGTTTTGTCGCTAATCTTGGTGCAGGTCAGCTCGCAGAGTTTTGTCTGCTCGTCAACCACTTCTATGAGGCGGTCGGCTTGGTAGGTTTGACTCCATATTGGGATGTCATCGCCTTGGGGGGTGACGAAGGCTTTGTCGGTGTTAAAGGGGCGCATATAGCTTTGGTTGTCTGTGTAGTTGCGCCCTGTGGCAGTGATGACTGTGCCGTTGCCTTTGAGGGTGAGGTTGAGGTGTTTGTTTTTGATGTTGTTGAGATTTAGGTGGTTTTCTCCAAAATAAAAGGTGGTGGGGCCGAGGTGAATGTCAATGTTTGTCTCGCCGTTTGAGATTAGCGAGAGAATGGTTTCGTCGAGATCGTCAAACTGCTCTTGGTTGTTGATGTTGATTATTTTGGCGTGGCTCGGCGTGGAGGTTAGCCACAAGGAGATAATAGGGGTAACGAGCGCGAGCAAAGTGCGCAAGATATTTAAACTCGGCTCTCTTCTAAAGTTCTTAAATTTCATTTTGTGTTTGTTAGTTTTTTTCTACTGCTCGTAGTGGTGTGAATAGTCAAAGTTTCTTTGCTTGGGGTGAATGACGAAAACAAAGTTACGGAATAAATTTTGTATGGCGGTTGGCTTTAATTTTTTTTTGCGTTTTGGACATCGTTCGTATTTGTATTTATATTAAATCGTGCTCACATTTATATTAAATAATGTGCAACAAACGAGATTAGGTAGGCTCGGAGGGCGACTTTATCGTTAAAAAGTAGTAATTTTGCGCGCAATAAGAAACAAACGAACGATATGAAAGAAAATAAATTTGCAGAATACGAGAAACTGAATTTGTCAGACATCAATAAGGAAATGCTTGGCAGTTGGACCACCGAAGACCTTTTTGGCAAGAGCCTCAAGGCGCGCGAGGGCTCACCCTCGTTTGTGTTTTATGAGGGACCTCCCTCTGCCAACGGTCATCCCGGCATTCATCATGTGTTGGCGCGCACGATAAAAGACACCGTGTGTCGCTATAAGAGCATGAAAGGTTTTTATGTGGCTCGAAAAGCCGGTTGGGATACCCACGGACTGCCCGTGGAACTCAGCGTGGAGAAGACGCTCGGCATTTCAAAAGAAGACATCGGTCGCAAAATCAGCGTAGACGACTACAACAGCCAGTGTCGTGCCGACGTGATGAAATATACTGCCGAGTGGCGCAAACTCAGTGAACAGATGGGATATTGGGTAGACCTTGACCACCCTTATGTTACCTATGAGAATTCATATATCGAGAGTCTTTGGTGGCTGTTGCAACAACTCTATGACAAGGGACTGCTCTATAAGGGATATACCATACAGCCCTACAGTCCCGCTGCAGGCACCGGATTGTCGAGCCATGAACTCAATCAGCCCGGTTGCTATCGCGATGTGAAAGACACAACCGCCACGGCCCTCTTTAAGATTGTCAATGCTCCCGAAACGCTCAACGAATGGGGAACACCGCTCTTTGCAGCATGGACAACCACTCCGTGGACTCTTCCCTCAAACACAGCTCTTTGCGTGGGCCCCGACATTGACTATGTGGCTGCCATGACATTTAATCCCTACAACGGACAGAAAATTACTGTCATCTTGGCCGAAGCTCGCCTGAAGGCTTATTTGCAAGGCGAAGAGAAAGCGTCGCGCGAGGAAATGGAGGCTCTCGACATCGACAAGGTCGACGGACGCGCGTTGCCCTATCACATTGTGGCTCGCTATAAGGGCCGCGACCTCGTGGGCATGAAATATGAGCAACTCATGCCGTGGGTGAAACCATGCGAGAAGGTTTGCGACCTGTCGCCGGCGTATGTAAGCGATTATGCCGCTGCCCATCCGGAGAAAGTGTTTTCTTGTGGCCGCGACAAATTTGTGGAAATTGAGGAAAAGGCTTTCCGCGTAATACCGGGCGATTATGTTACGACCGAAGACGGCACGGGCATTGTGCATATTGCTCCTACTTTCGGTGCCGACGACGCCAAGGTTGCCAAGGCTGCCGAGGTGCCTGCTCTTTATATGATAAACAAGGCCGGTGAAACACGCCCCATGGTCGACCTCTCCGGAAAATATTATCTGTGTTCCGAATTGGCCGACGAGTTTCTCTCTGCCTGCGTAGACACCGACCTCTATGCCGCCCATGAGGGCAGTTATGTGAAAAATGCCTATTCGCCCAAATATAATGTCAACGGAAAATATGATGCCAAGGCTGCGGAAAAAGATAAAGACCTCAATGTGGAAATCTGCATGGAGATGAAAGCTGCCTCCCAGGCATTGCGCATTGAAAAGCACACCCACAACTACCCCCATTGTTGGCGCACAGACAAGCCTGTGCTTTATTATCCGCTCGACAGTTGGTTTATTCGCTCCACCGCAGTGAAAGAGCGCATGATGCAACTTAACAAGACTATTCTTTGGAAGCCTGAATCGACCGGCAGCGGCCGTTTTGGCAAGTGGCTCGAAAATCTTAACGATTGGAACCTCTCTCGTTCGCGCTATTGGGGAACTCCGCTTCCCATCTGGCGCAATGCTGAGACTCGCGAGGAAATCTGCATAGGCAGCATAGAGCAACTTTATAACGAAATAGAAAAGAGTGTGGCAGCCGGCATTATGCAGTCAAATCCGTTTAAGGACAAAGGCTTTGTGCCGGGTGATTATAGCCGGGCAAACTACGACAAAATAGATATTCACCGACCCTATGTTGACTATATCGTGTTGGTGAGCCCCACCGGCAAACCCATGAAGCGCGAAACCGACCTCATCGATGTGTGGTTCGATTCCGGAGCCATGCCCTATGCTCAGATCCACTATCCGTTTGAAAACAAGGAATTGCTCGACAATCGCAAATGCTATCCTGCCGACTTTATTGCCGAGGGCGTAGACCAAACGCGCGGTTGGTTCTTCACACTCCATGCCATTGCCACCATGGTGTTTGACTCGGTGGCATATAAGGCTGTTATCTCAAATGGTCTTGTGCTCGACAAAGTGGGCAACAAGATGTCAAAACGCTTGGGCAACGCAGTAGATCCGTTTGAGGCTATTGAGAAATTTGGCTCCGACCCCTTGCGCTGGTATATGATAACCAACTCGCAGCCGTGGGACAATCTGCGCTTCGACTCCAACGGTGTGCAAGAGGTGGCTCGTTCGCTCTTTAGCAAACTTTTCCAGACCTACAACTTTTTTGCCATGTATGCCAACGAAGATGGTTTCTGTGGCAATGAGCCGATTGTGCCGGTTGCTGACCGACAGAGCATTGACCGCTGGATTGTCTCGGCTCTCAACAGTCTCGTGAAGAAAGTGAACGAGTGTTATGAAGACTACGACCTCACCACGGCCGGTCGCCTTATAGAAGATTTCGTGACAAACGACCTCTCAAATTGGTATGTTCGTCTCAACCGCCCCAGATTTTGGCAAAAAGACCTCGATAGCGACAAACTGAGTGCATATCAGAGCCTTTATGCTTGTCTTGAGACCCTTGCAAGGCTCATGGCACCGCTTGCTCCGTTCTATGCCGATAAACTCTATCGTGACCTGAAGGGCAAGAACGAAAGTGTGCATCTCCAAAATTATCCTGAGGCAGATGAGAGTCTCATCGACACGGCTCTTGAACTTAAAATGCAAAAGGCGCAGAAAATCACTTCGATGGGCCACTCTTTGCGTAAGAAAGAGAAAATCATCGCTCGTCAGCCACTGCAGTGCATAATGATGCCTGTGGGCAGCGAAGCCGAGCAACGCGACATCGACGAAATGGCTTCTATTATCACAAGCGAACTTAACATAAAGGAAATAAAATATGTTTCGGGCATAGAACTGACCAAGACCGTGAAGTGTAACTTCCGCGTGTTGGGCAAGAAACTTGGCAAACTGATGGGTCCCGTTTCAAAACTTGTGGCAGAAATGAGCCAAGAGCAAATTGCGCGTCTCGAAAACGAGGGCTCGTTTCAATTTGACGTGGAGGGTCAGACTGTGGTTGTTGACCGCGCTGACGTTGAGATTTTCAATCAAGACATTCCCGGTTGGAGCGTGGCCAACGAGGGCACACTCACCGTGGCTCTCGACCTCACCATCACCGACGACCTCAGCCGCGAGGGCATGGCACGCGAGGTGGTGAAACGCATTCAGGCCTATCGTCGCGAACGTTTCAAGATTGCCGACCACATCAATATTGTGTTGCAGGAACTCGATGCCGTGAAACCGGCCGTAGAGCAGTTTAAAGACTACATCTGCACCCAAGTCTTGTGTGACAAACTTGAGTGGCAGGCAGACTTGCAGGGTGATACTTTTGACTTTGGCGATTTCACTCTCAACGTGAAAATAGAAAAAGCCGGCTGACACAACGACTGCTGCTATCTCGTTAATAATAAGATACTTTCCTCTTTAAAATCAGTTTAGCACTATGGCAGAGAAAAAACGCTACACAGACGAAGAGTTGATGGAGTTTAAAGACATCATTCTTCAAAAAATGGAAATTGCGCGTGCCGATTACGACCAAATTTTGGCCGCTCTCACACATCGCGACAATAATTCGGTTGAAGACACCTCGCCAACCTACAAGGTGATGGAAGAGGGATATGCAACCCAAAGCAAGGAAGAACTCAACACTCTGGCGGCACGTCAGAAGAAGTTCCTCGAAAATCTTCACTATGCCTTGTTGCGTATCGAAAATAAAACCTATGGCATTTGCAGGGTGACGGGCAAACTGATACCCAAAGAGAGATTGAGGGCAGTGCCCCACGCAACACTCAGCATAGAGGCTAAGCAAATGAAAAACCGAAAAGACTGAAACTATATCTGCTAACATAATCACAAAACATTTACTCTCTCTGTTATGCAGCGAAAAACACTGATGCGCATAGCGTCGGCCGCAATTATCTTGCTTGTGCTGACAATCGACCAATGGCTTAAGATATGGGTAAAGACCCACATGTTTTTGGGTGAGAAAATCAAATTGGCAGATTGGGCCTATATTGCTTTCACTGAGAACAAGGGCATGGCGTTTGGCATGGAGTTTGTTGGCACCTTGGTGTTGTGTTGCTTCAGGATAATTGCCGTGGCGGCTCTTGTGTGGCTTGTGGTGAAAATCACGCGAAAGCCCGGAGTGAAATGGGGTCTCGTGGTGTTGATGTCGATGGTGTTGGCCGGAGCAATGGGAAATATTTTCGACAACATCTTCTATGGATTGATTTTCCAAGATTCTGTGGGTTTCTCACCTGCCACGCTTGTGGCTCCGGGACTTGGCAGCGGCAGTTTGTTTGAGGGAAGAGTGGTAGATATGTTTTATTTCCCCATGATAGACACGTTTCTGCCCGATTGGTTTCCCTTTGGTGGTGGCAGTCGCTTTATATTTTTCAGCCCGATTTTCAATTTTGCCGATGCGTCGATAACCACGGGAGGCTTGTTGCTCGTAGTGTGTTATTATAAAACATTAAACTCTCTCCTTTCTACCAAAAGAGAGGAGGCAGACCATAGTGAGGAGTAATGAAGAAGGCTGTGTATTTTCTTTGTGTGCTGGCTTTTGTGTCGTGCAAGGTTGACAAACCGCGCGATGTGTTGGACGAAGACGAAATGGAGCAAATCCTCTATGACTTCCATTTGGCGAGAGCCATGGGGATAGAGAGCGACAGTGCCGTTGTGATGACACGGGCATACGTCTTGGCTTGCTTAAAAAAACACGACATTAGTGAACAACAGTTTGACAACTCCATGTTGTGGTATTGTCAACACATGGACGATTTGCAAAAGATCTATCAGCGCATCGACGAGCGTTATAGTCAACAATTGTCGTCGCTTGGTGCTGCCACAAACGATGTGAACCGCTATTCCTTGCTTTCGGCCACAGGCGACACTGCCAACATCTGGAATGGCCGCCAGTTCTATCTTTTTAGCGGAAATGGTTTTACCAATAGAGTCTATTATGAGGTTGAGGCCGACACGTCTTTTAAGGCCGGCGACAAATTTTTGCTTAACTTCAGAGCCGAATTTCTTCAGCGCGAGGGGCAACGCCATGGTGTAGCCTCGCTCGCTGTAGAATATGAAAACGATTCTGTGGCTCACACCGAGCGCCATTTTTATGGCAACGGCGACTATACTCTGCCTTTGCCGTCGGTTGCCAAGCGTGCCAAGCGTGTATATGGATTTATCTATATGATAAGCGAGTGGAGCGATTCTCCACGTCTGTTGTTTGTATATCGTCCGTCTTTGGTGAGAATGAGAGATGTTGAGTCTCTGAAGGCAATGAATGAGGCTGTGGCGCAGCGAAGTGATTCAATAAAAAACGATACGACCCACACCATGCCCGATAAAATTCCTGACACAACAAAGGCTCTCTCGCCCAACAATTCTCTTGCGCCCGGAATGATGCACTCGCGACCCAAACCGCGCAAAATCAGTCATTGAAAATTTATAAATAAAACTCCACACCGTGACCGGGGAACACCAGTGTTCCTTTTGGCAGGGTGTGGAGTTTTTCTTTTATGCTTTTCTGAATTGTCTCTATGGTCATACCGGGCTCTTTTGGCAGGCTTGGAAAATCTTTGAAGAGAGTATCGCCGCAGAAGAGTGTGTTGTGTTGCTCGCTATAGAAGCATACGCTGCCCGAAGTGTGGCCGGGCGTGTGAATGGTATGGAAAGAAAAAAAAGAAATTTCGTCATTCAATATAGGAGAGGTGGGCAAGGGCAATGAAATCTGACGGTGGAAAGTTTGGCAGGCAGTCTTCTCGGCATTGTTGTAGTTAGGCAGTTCTCTCTGAGGAATGGTTGGTTCGAGACCGTATGTTTCAAAAAGCCATTGCGCTCCCCACAGGTGGTCGAAGTGGGCGTGGGTGACAATGTGTGCCAAAGGTGTGACATTGTGATTGTCTAAAAAGTTTGAGATGTTTTGTCGCTCCGTTTCGCTTCTGGCTCCGCAGTCGATGACAATGCCCATGCCGCAGTCGTTAAACACAATGTAGGTGTTTTCCCAAAGATTGTTTACGACAAATCTCGCAACGGAAATGCCGTTTAGTCTGAAAACATGGTTTTCGGCTTTTTTCATGACTGTTGAGTGAGGGGCTTTGATTATGAATGATGATTTATGGCTTATGTTGCCTATGCTTTTTGCCGTCTCTTCTTTTTTCGGGTAAATTCTGTTTGGGCGGAGTGTCGAAGAAGTATTGACGCTGGCGTTGCTTCTGCTGAGGTGATTTTGCCGAAAACACACGTTCGAGGGTATAGGGGTGGAAGCCCGAATACCATGTCTCGGTGCTCACGGTCATTGGTGTGGGTGTGAAATCTTGCACTTGCTCGAGATGAAGTCCGAGTTGTTTCGTCTTGCGCGAGAGTTGTTTCATATCTTCCTCGGTGCAACCCGGGTGGGAAGAAATGAAATAGGGTATGATTTGCTGTCTTAGATTGTGGCGCGTGTTGATGTGGTCGAAAATCTCCTTGAAGTCGTAATACAGTTTAAACGACGGTTTGCGCATGAGTTTCAACACATGGTCTTCTGTGTGTTCGGGAGCAACTTTCAAGCGACCCGACACATGGTGTCTGATCAATTCCTCGGTATATTCCTTTGAGGTTTTGTTGAGTTCTTCGTTGCTTGACTTGTGGAGCAACAGGTCATATCTCACTCCGCTGCCTATGAAACTCTTCTTTATGCCCTCTGTTGCGTCAACGGCCTTGTAGATGTCGAGCAGTGGGCGGTGGTCTGTGTTGAGGTTCTTACACACGGAGGGGTGAATGCACGATGGTCTGCGACACACCGAACACAATTTTTTGTCGCGCCCGCCCATCATATACATATTTGCCGAAGGACCGCCGAGGTCGGAGAGGTAGCCCTTGAAGTCGGGCATTTTGCATATCTGTCTCACCTCGCGCAGAATGCTTTCTTTTGAGCGGCTCATGATGAATTTGCCTTGGTGGGCGGAGATGGTGCAAAAAGAGCAACCGCCGAAACAACCGCGGTGAATGTTCACCGAGAAGCGAATCATGTCGAAGGCAGGAATGCGCTTGCCATTATATTTGGGGTGGGGCAACCGTGTGTAGGGCAGGTCGAAAGAACGGTCGATTTGTTGTGTCGTCATGGGTGGAAACGGAGGGTTTACCACTACATACCTTTCGCCCGATTGCTGCAATATGCGTTGAGGGGTAAGTCGGTTGCTTTCTTCCTCTATGTGTTTGAAGTTTGAAGCATAGAGTTTAGGGTCTTTCAGACATTGCTCGTGAGAGTTCAGCACTATGTCTGTGTCTTTTCTTCCGCCCGGAATGGTGGTCGGGCTTTCTATTGTTACGGTTTGGGGAATGGGGTATTTGCGCAGCAACTGCATCAGGTCTTTGGCCGAGGCAACCGCCTCCTCGCGGTTGTGGAGCAGTTTTTCCTCTATAAGTTCGCAAAGGCGTATTGTCGGCAGTTCTCCCATGCCGTATGTGATGAGGTCTGCACCTGAGTCTTCCAGAATCGACGGCCTCAACTTGTCTTGCCAATAGTCATAGTGGGTGAGACGTCTCAGCGAAGCCTCTATGCCTCCCAACACGACGGGGGCATCGGGGTAGAGTGTCTTTAGGATTTTTGAGTAGACAATTGTTGGATATTCGGGGCGCAGGTCGTGGCGGCCGTCTGGGCTGTAGGCATCTTCGGAGCGAAGTCTTCGCGCGGCGGTATATTTGTTTACCATCGAGTCCATTGCTCCCGGGGCGACACCAAAGAACATTCGTGGCCGCCCCAATTTCTTGAAGTCGCGAAAGTCGCCGTGCCAATCGGGTTGTGGCACAATGGCAACCCTCAGTCCCATGCTCTCTATCAGTCGGCCTATAACGGCGGCACCAAACGAGGGATGGTCTACGTATGCGTCGGCACTAAACAAGATCACGTCTAATTGTGACCAACCGTGCAGTTCGACTTCTTTTTTTGTGGTGGGCAGCCAGTCTGTGAGTTGTGGCATAAGAATTAAGTTTGAAAAAAAACTTGTTGACGTTTTGTTGGCCGATTTGGATTAAAACCGGCGGACTGCATTTCGTTTTTCTGCTACCGGTGTTTGTCAGAAGCAGAGAGAGATTTGCGGCCCGCCGGCTTTTTTTGTATGGTTATTTTTTATTAGAAGAAAGATGTTTGGCGTTGTTTATCAGAGTCCTCTTCCGTGGCAGTTTTTGAATTTCTTGCCACTGCCGCAAGGACACGGGTCGTTGCGGCCCGGCAGTTTTTCGCGCACATAGGGTTGTTGAGGTTGTTGGGCGCGAGTGTCTTGGTGGGCGGCAGCCTGTTGGTTGGGGTCTACCATGTCAGTGCGACTCTCTGTATATTGAGGGCGGCGGCGTTGTGGTTCCGGAGCGGCTTCGCGAACCTCCTCGGGTGTGTTCATCGGTATTTGGCTGTGCATCAGAATGCCCACCACGCGGTCGTAGATTTTGTTGATCATGGCATCAAAGAGGGTTGCACTTTCGAGTTTGAAGATAACGAGGGGGTCTTTCTGCTCATAGCTGGCGTTTTGCACGGAGTGTTTCAACTCGTCGAGGTTGCGCAGGTTTTCTTTCCACTCATCGTCGATAATCTGCAACAATACGGATTTCTCAAATTGCTTTACGAGAGATTTTGCTTCGGTCTCAACAGCCTCTTTCAGTGGCACGGCAATGTTGTAGACCCTTTTTCCGTCGGTGATAGGCACCGCAATGCGCGTGTAGCGTTCGCCTTCGTTTTCGTAGACTTGTTTAATCACGGGCAGGGCAACCTCAACCATGCGGTCGGTGTGGCGTCTGAAGTTGGCCATTGCTGCTTGGAATGTTTTTTCGTAGAGGTCGTCGCGCTTTATGTCACCGTTGAATTCTCCCTCGGTGAACGGCACCTCCATGGCCATTAACTCGAGGAAACGCATTTTGCATTTCTCAAAATCGTTTTTGTCGATGATGTCCAAACAGCGGTCCCAAATCATGTTGCTGATGTCCATGCCGATGCGCTCACCCATGAGAGCGTGTCGGCGTTTTTCGTAGATCACTGTGCGTTGCTTGTTCATCACATCGTCGTATTCCAGCAAGTGTTTGCGCACGCCGAAGTTGTTGCCTTCCACTTTCTTCTGTGCGCGTTCGATAGACTTGTTGATGATTGGCGACTCAATCACCTCGCCTTCCTTCAGTCCGAGGCGATCCATAATCTTAGATATTCGTTCGGCGGCAAAGAGGCGCATCAATTGGTCTTCGAGCGAAACGAAGAACACCGAAGAGCCCGGGTCGCCCTGACGGCCCGAACGTCCGCGCAACTGGCGGTCAACGCGTCGGCTCTCGTGGCGCTCGGTGCCGATAATGGCAAGTCCGCCAGCGGCTTTCACTTCGTCTGACAATTTGATGTCGGTTCCGCGGCCCGCCATGTTGGTGGCGATTGTCACGGTTGAACTTTGTCCGGCCTGTGCCACGATGTCGGCCTCTTTCTGGTGAAGTTTGGCATTGAGCACCTGGCAGGGAATTTTTCTCAGGTCGAGCATACGTTTCAGAAGTTCGGAGATTTCGACAGAAGTGGTGCCGACCAAAACCGGTCGTCCTGCTTCGCGCATATTCACGATTTCTTCTATCACGGCATTATATTTCTCACGTTTGGTCTTGTAGACGCGGTCGTTGAGGTCTTTGCGGGCCACGGGTCGGTTGGTGGGAATTTCCACCACGTCGAGTTTGTAGATGTTCCAAAACTCACCGGCCTCGGTTATGGCGGTTCCCGTCATGCCGGCCAGCTTGTGATACATGCGGAAATAGTTTTGCAGGGTGATGGTGGCAAAGGTCTGTGTGGCAGCCTCCACTTTTACGTGCTCTTTTGCTTCTACGGCCTGGTGCAGTCCGTCGCTCCAGCGTCGGCCTTCCATGATACGTCCTGTTTGTTCGTCAACGATTTTCACCTGTCCGTCGATGATCACATATTCTTCGTCAATGTTGAACATGGTGTAGGCCTTGAGCAACTGCAGAATGGTGTGCACGCGCTCGCTCTTCACGGCATAGTCGGTCATCAGTTCGTTTTTCTTGTTGAGGCGTTCTTCGTTGCTGAGCGATGTGTCGCCCTCAAGTTGTGACAGTTGGCCGGCAATGTCGGGCAACACGAAGAGAGTGTTGTTTTTCACGGCGTTGGCCAGCCAGTCGTTGCCCTTGTCAGTGAGTTCAACGCTCTTTTGTTTCTCGTCGACCACGAAATAGAGTGGTTCGATGGCTTCGGGCATACGGCGGTTGTTGTTTTCCATATAGATGGCCTCGGTCTTGAGCATACCGGTTTTGATGCCCGGCTCGGAGAGATATTTTATGAGAGCCTTGTTTTTGGGCAGGGCCTTGTGTGAGCGATAGAGCTGGAGGAAACCTTCTTCTTCTTTCTTCTTGTCGCCCGAATTGATGAGTTGTTTTGCTTCAGAGAGCAGTTGGGTGGCATATTTGCGCTGCACCTCATAGAGGCTTTGAATGAGCGGTTGGTATTGTTCAAACATCTGGTCATCGCCCTGGGGCACAGGTCCTGAGATAATGAGCGGTGTGCGCGCATCGTCGATCAACACTGAGTCGACCTCGTCGACAATGGCATAGTTGTGGCGACGCTGCACGAGGTCTTCGGGCGAAGTTGCCATGTTGTCGCGCAGATAGTCGAAACCAAACTCATTGTTTGTTCCAAAGGTGATATCGGCCTGATAAGCCTTGCGTCTCTCTTCGGAGTTGGGGCGGTGTTTGTCGATACAGTCAACGCTGAGACCGTTGAACATATAGAGCGGACCCATCCATTCGGAGTCGCGCTTGGCGAGATAGTCGTTCACTGTGACAACG
Organism: Prevotellaceae bacterium; assembly: GCA_029219385.1. GTDB lineage: Bacteria > Bacteroidota > Bacteroidia > Bacteroidales > Bacteroidaceae > UBA6382. The sequence continues at coordinate 36,424 of JAQXTH010000031.1, forward strand.
TGCACTCCGTTGCCTGTAAGGGCGTTGAGAAACACCGGCAGTGTGGCAACGAGAGTTTTTCCTTCGCCGGTGGCCATTTCTGCTATCTTGCCTTGGTGAAGCACCACGCCGCCAAATAGTTGCACGTCATAGTGCACCATGTTCCACTTTGTGTCGTTGCCACCGGCAATCCAGTGGTTGTGGTATATGGCTTTGTCGCCGTCAATGTCAACAAAGTCGTGGGTGGCAGCGAGCTCGCGGTCAAAATCGGTGGCGCTGACAACGATGTCTTCGTTTTCGGCAAAACGGCGGGCGGTGCTTTTCACGATTGCCAATGCTTGGGGCAACACTTCGTTGAGTTCCTCCTCCATGCGGTCGAGCACTTCGTTTTCGAGTTTGTCGATTTTGTTGAAGAGAGCTTCGCGGTCTTCGATGGGCAGAGTCTCGATTTTTTCCTTTATGGCTTTGATTTCATCTTTGATGTCATCGGCACAGTGTTGCACCTGTTGTTGTATTTCTTTTGTCTTTGCGCGCAGACTGTCGTTGTCGAGTTTGTCGATGTCGATGAATGCAGCCTTAATGAGTTCCACATAGGGCTGTATCTCTTTCATGTCGCGCGTGGATTTGTTTCCAAAAATTTTTGATAGAATGTTTATAAAGTTCATCGTGATATGTGTGGTTTCTTGTTAATGTTAAGAGGGTTAGTAAATGTTTTGTGAGGCGGTGTGGCAGGCGTTTGGGGCGCGAATGCGCATTATGGTTGCGAGCGTTGCCGCTATGCAGTCGGTCGTGACGGGTGTTTCGACCGTCTCTTTTTTCACGTTGAGCCCATAGAAGAAAATGGGGAAATTGAGATATGACTCTCTGACGAGGCGGTTTTGGCTGTGTGTCTCGTTCACGAGTCTCCAACCCGGGGCCACCTTCACGAGAATGTCGCCCGACAGTCGTGGGTTGTAGCTGTTGCGTATCTTGTTGATGCCCGGTGTCCATGCTCCGAGCAGCAGTCTTTGCGAGGAATAGGCGTCTTTCACGCCCTGCGACTGGAGCAGCAGTTCCTGACAGCGGTCGAGCACTTCGTTATAGTTGAGTTGTTTGTCGGTTATCAGTTTGTGGTTGAGGTAGATTTGATTGTCGTAGGTTGCCTCAACGTAGTTTCCCTGGCCGTAGATGGCCATGAGCATCATGTTGATGAGGTTTGCCGTGCGGTTGATATAGAAATTGCCCGAGGGTATGCGATATTTCGACAGATCATCGTTTTCTTCGTCGGCCACTCCGGTCGAGGTGACAACAAAGAGCGTGTTGCCGGCTCCGATTTTTTCGTCGGTTTCTTTTATAAGGTCGGCAATCACTTTGTCTAAACGCACATAGGCATCTTGTGTCTCCATGGCACACTCGGTGAGCGGCTTGTTGTCATATCCGCCGGCATAGAGGGTGATGGCTATATAGTCGGGGGTGTCGTCGAGACCGATGGTTGTGTATTTGATACACTGGCGGGCGAGCGAACATACATATTCGTTCACCATTGCGCTGGTGATAAATGCGCTGTAGGCGTGGTCGCCTTTGAATTTGTGGGAGAAAGGTTCTTTCAGTCCACCCGACAAAAAGTAGCAGAAGTTGCCACTCAATTCGGAGCAGGGTGTCCATGTTGTGGAGGGCAGAATGGTGGGCAGAGCATTTCGGTTGGCCATCTCCACCCAAGCCGGCAGCGAGGTGGAATAGTAGTTTGAACCGGCCCACAACCCATTTTGCCGATCAATCCAAAACGCTCCGTCGGCAGCGTGACCGGCACTCAGTATTGCAGCATCGCTGAATGGGGCAAAGGCATAGACGAGAGCCTTCCCCTCGGTGGCAACCTTGAGCTCGTCTCCAATGGTTGAAACCACAAGATTTTTGGGCGACAGTTTCTCAGTGGTGCCCAGTCCGCTCACGGTGTCGTCGGCCACGCAATAGAGCGGACGCAGAGTGTTGCGGTCAAACCATTGCAGGTCTATTATTCCATGATCGTAGGGCACGGCCCCCGTGGCCAGCGTTGCTATTGAAGAGGCACGGTTGAGGTTGTCGTTGGGATATTGTGAGCAGGTATAGACGCGACCATCTTCAAACAACCGCTTAAAACCGCTCTCTCCATACAGAGGCATGAATGCGTCGAGCAAATCGCTTCGCAGTCCGTCTATGGCTATGTTGACCACCATGCGCGGAATTTGTCTCTCGGCTTGTGCCTCAATGCCTGCCAGCAGAGTGACAGCCAAGAAAGGAGTGTATTTAAACAGTGCCTGTAGTTTTTCCAAGGTGGGGCGGTGTTTGTCGGGTTTTTGTTGCATGATTATTTTCTTTTTGTGTGGAAAAGGGGTTTGAGGGCTTTTCTGTTTTTGTGCCACACAAGCAGGTTTGTAGTGTGGCGTACAAGCAGAAGAAGTGCCAAAAGTATTATTGCAGTGCCAAATTTCTGGGGCATCAGTGGCGAGAATACCACAAAGAGTCCCTCAATCGGCAATGCTATGATGTGGTAACTTATATAGTTGTGTTTTAGTGCGCCTTTAATCTGCCACCAAATGCCGATCAACGGCAGTGGGTTTAATATCCACACAAGCCAATTGGAGCCGACCGTGGGGTGGGTGGAGAAGAAAAACATAAATGCAACCAATGCTCCCGCAAGTCCTTGCACGAGGAGCAGTGTTGTGTCGGCCATCCAGAATATTTTGCCTTTGCGATATTCTATGGCTCCGCCTATTGTGGCGATAATCAACAATATTGTTGCCACTCCTAATGGGGAGAGTGGAAAGGTGGGTGTCGCGGTGCGTGGCTTTGCTTCTACAATACGTTGAGAGGATATTGTGAGAGCCGGAAAAAGACTGTTTTGCTCAAAAATAGTGGCAATGCCGAAGTCTTGAGCCATGATGAGCGGCACAAATTGTAATTCGCGCCCCGAGGCAGGCAAATCGGCTTGGCTGCCGAGCAGCAGGTCTTGTCCGAATATTGCCCATTTGTCGGAGGCGCAATAGAAGTGGACGGCATCTCTGAAACTCCGCTCGGTGGGTCGTTGGGGGTATTGTATTTGTGCGTTTAGGTTTTTCTCTATGATGTCTCTCACTCGTGTGGCGCAGTTGTCGTAGAAGAAATTATAGCGATAGGTGGCGTTTTCGGGTTTTGCGTTGTCGAGGAGGGCTGCAAAAAGTCGGCGTGCTTCTTCTTGTGAAAGATTCAAAACCTGTTCGTCAACAAATCTGCCACTCCGTTCATACGAGGCAAGAAAATGTTTTGTGGGCTGGCATTGGCACAAATAGTCTGTCTCGCCCAATGCAAAGCGCAGAGCAAAATTGTCGCTGTCGAAGTCAAAAACTCCATAGTTGAAAACCAAATCAAATTCGGCACTGTCGGTGTGCATCACTCTAATGGCTGAGTGGCCGTAGTATTCATAGATTTCGCTGCCGGGTCCGCAAGTCAGCAGACTCACTCTCAATCGGGGTGTCCCATCGGCTGATGTGGCCGAGTTGTCGCGTGGTTTTGAAAACTCGGCTTGCATTTGCTTGTTGGCGATTTCGTCGAGATGTTTTTTCAGTCTCTTTTGGTTGTCGTTGAGGCTGTTGTGGGTTTGGCGCACAATGTCGAGTTGTTTTTGTGGAAAGTTGTTTTCGTCGGTTGTTTGTGCTGCTATCGAGAAAATGGTGAGCAGGGCTGCAACCGTTGTTGCGAGCCTTTTTTTGAGATATATTATAAAATGTTCGTGCGCGTGTACCATATATATAATATTGCGAGGTGCAAAAGTAGCAAAAAATATTGATATTCCCAAGCTTGTGGGGTGAGAAAGCAGGGAGGAGTTTGTCGTAGTTTTTTTGTGGTTGGCAGCAGCGATGGTCGCGTGTTTTTGAGCGAGCGCGTCTTTTCTGAATTTTGAGCGCACTTCTCGATTTATCTCCGCCCGGAAATACTAAGATTTCCGGGCGGAGATACTAGTATTTTCGGGCGGAGATACTAAGATTTTCGGCCGGAAATAAATGGTTAGGTCGCGTTGCGTGATTATTAGGTCGGCTCGCGGTGGTGAAAAGCGGCTTTGCTTGAAAAGGGGCTCGGTTTGAAAAACAGTGCCCTCGGTGTGTTTTTGTGGAATTTGCAAAAAAAGAGTCGATTGCCCACTTGGGCAATCGACTCGTGAAGATATGGAAAAATAGATAAGATATGGATGTCTTTTATTCCATTCCCGAAATGATGTTGTAGACAGCCACAACGTCTGAAGAGTTGATTTCACTGTCACCGTTTACATCGGCACCCTCTGTGGGACCTTCGCCCGCAATAGCGTTGTAGATTGCAACAATGTCTGAAGAATTGACAACACCGTCAAGGTTTACGTCACCTTCTATTACTACTAAATCTTCTTCAAATGTTGCCGAAACCGACATGTTCTTTGAAATGGCTGTGATGGTGTAGATGCCGTCGTCAGAAACGTTTGCCAATACGTCTGTGCCGTCAACAAAGAGAGTTTTGAGCACATAGCCTTCGTCGGCTGTGATTACGAGTTGCACGTCTTCACCCGTGTTGATGGTTGCGCTTGCCACAGAGTTTTTGGAGATTGCTCCGGTGCCCATAATTTCAATTTGGCCACCCTCGCCGGTGCTGACCTGCACGGTGAAACGTTTGTTACCCTTGAGGTCGTTGTCGTTAATGCTTGTTGTGGCGGGCTCTTGCGCTGCCGAGTTGTTGTTTGCTGCAAAAGATTGTGTTGCAGTTGCTGCCACGAAAAGGCAGAGAGAGAGTAAAATCTTTTTCATGTTAAAATATTTTTATGTTTTGTTGTTCTTAACTTAGTTTTTGCAAATGTATGAAATATTTTTAATACAACAAGAAATATAGGTGATATTTTGCAGGTTCACGCAGAAAAATCTTTTTATGAATGAATAAAAGCGTAATATTAGTTGCTTGTGGCTTTTTTAGAGTAAAGTTTTGAAAACACTGACAAAAGGTTGGGAAAATGCTTATTTTGGGGTGTTTCGCTTGGTGGTAAGTGAAAAAGTGCTATATTTGCAAACATCAAAAAAATAGGGTCGGGATAGAAGACTTTGTTGTAGCCACCCGATGTCATAGTCGCGAAATGACGCGAGGGGTTGCATGTCGGCTTATCTGAACGACCCTTTAATTTTGTTATTTATTTTTAATTTTTAATCTGTTATGGCAGTAAAATTTTATCAAAAAGAAAACCAGGTGCCTCTCGAAATGCACAAGGTACGCATGGTTCAAAAACTCACTTTGCTTCCTGTCGAAGAGCGTCTTCGCGCAATTCAGGAAGCCGGAAACAACACTTTCCTTCTTCAAAACCGTGACATCTATATGGATATGATTACCGACTCGGGTGTCAACGGTATGTCAGACAAACAAGTTGCCTCCATGCTCGTGGCCGACGACTCTTATGCCGGCTCGGAGACGTGGAACCGCGCCAAGGCTGCTCTCAAAGAGGTGTTTGGCGTTGACAATGCTCTGCCCGTACACCAGGGACGCGCCGCCGAAAACATCTTGGCAGAGGCTTTGGTGAAGCCGGGACAAAAGGCACTCATGAATTTTCATTTCACCACCACCAAGGCACACATCACACGTTGTGGAGGTGAGGTGATAGAGTTGGTCGATCCAAAAGGTCTCAAACCTCAGAGCGACGACCTCTTCAAGGGTGATTTCAATCTCGACTCCTTGCGCAACTGCATTAAGGAGACTACACCCGAAAATATTGCGTTTATTCGCGTGGAGGCCGGCACTAACCTTATTGGCGGTCAGCCGGTTTCGCTCAAAAATATGCTCGACGTGGCAGGCATAGCCAAAGAAAACGGAGTAATCAGCGTGCTCGACGCTTCGTTGCTTCAAGACAATGTTTATTTCATGAAGACACGCGAGGAGCAATGCAAAGACATGACCACCAAGGAGATTTATCACACTCTTGCCGACAATTTTGATATAATCTATTTCTCGGCACGCAAGTTGGGTTTCAGCCGTGGTGGTTTTATTATTTCCAAAGATGCAAAATGGACAAACCAACTCATGGAGTTCATTCCGCTCTATGAGGGTTTTCTTACCTATGGAGGTATGGAGGTGCGCTCCATTGAGGCCGCTGCCCAGGGTTTGCTCGAATCGCTCGACATGGAGTATATCAATCAAGGCCCCGAGTTTATAGCATATCTGGCAAAGGAACTCGACGACTACGGAGTGCCTGTAATTTTGCCGGCCGGTGGATTGGGCTGCCACCTCAACTGTTCTGAGTTTGTGCCCGATATGCCCCACAACCAATATCCGGCTGCTGCCGTGGGTGCCGCTGTTTATATTGCAGGTGGAATCAGAGGTATGGAGCGCGGTACGGTTTCGGAGCAGCGCGAGGAAGACGGCACCGAGCGTTATGCCGAACTCGAATTGCAGCGTCTCGCAGTGCCTCGCCGTGTGTTCACCCTTAGCCAGATTAAGTATTGCGCCGATCGCGTGAAGTGGGTTTGGGACAATCGCAAACTCATCGGTGGTCTTGAGTGGACAATGGAGCCCAAGGTGTTGCGCTTCTTCTTTGGTCGCATGAAGGAAATCGGCCATTGGCAGGAAGACCTTGCTGCAAAATTCCGCGAAGACTTTGGCGACAGTCTGTAAAAGATAAAAGGCTGGAATTTGTAGAACCCCATTAAAACTATATATCCTAATTATAATATAAAAGTATTATTTTCTCCCTTCGGCGACTTTTTCATGTGGTTGCCGAAGGGAGTTTTTTAGTGCTTTGTGATTGTTTCTGTTTTTGTCGTAAAAGAGGGGTGGGGAGTGGATTATTTTTGTTAATTTTGCGAAATAAAAATAAAGTTATGGGAGTAAATATAGGTTCAACTGTCGGGTATATGTATATGGATGTGTGGGTGATGGCAAGTATTGTTCAGTTGGGGACATTTAGTTTTTGCCAACGGTTTCTGAACAGCAGGAATGATCCGTGTGGCAGGTTGTTTGACCAAATGACGCAGGCTGCTCGTTCTTGTCAAGCCAATATTGCCGAAGGTATGTCGCGTCGTCAAACTTCAATAGAGACAGAGATGAAGTTGGTCGATGTGGCTCGCGCAAGCATCAATGAGTTGAGCAATGATTTCTCGTTTATCCTCATGGCAAACAGACAA
>JAQXTH010000032.1 GCA_029219385.1 Prevotellaceae bacterium
CCAATACCATCGAAATGCCCTGTTTTATGCGTCGAGAACTGACAATCTGTCCGCGAGATTAGGTCTGCACCGATATATGAGAGACACGGCCCATTACACAATTGAAAGACTGAGCCATTAACTGAATATCCCTAATTAAGAGTGCGCTCGCGTGGCGAAAAAGGCGCACTCTTTCAAAATTTCCTCAACTAAAGGCAAAATCATCTCGTGAGGAAATAAGGCTATTTCATCTGTATCCTATCCTCCCTCCACACATATCAGATTTAATTTTTCAGAATTTATATTACAAACAAAAAATATTTTATAATTTTGCACTAAGACGACAAAGCCAATTGGGGTATTCAAGACATGAAAGATTTCAAAAACTCAATAGTAATATCTCATTGAGTGTGGCTGAGTAAAAAATGCTCACAAATACCATTAAAAATCGAGTGCGTGGAAAACAATAAGATAATCATATCAATGGAACAACAATTTGCAGAAGTTATAGACATCATTCTGCTACACAAAGCTCGTGCTTCAAGAACTGTAAATAATGAACTGTTATTCACAGCGTGGCATGTTGGTGGCTATGTATCAGCCAAATTGAAAAGTGAAGAATGGGGAAGCAAGGTTGTAACGCAGTTATCCGAATATATCCATTCCCAACGTCCGGACATCAAGGGTTATAGTCGGAGAAACATCTACAACATGGTGATGTTTTATGATGAATATTCATCGGAAACATTCAATGTAACTGTAAAAAATTATCTAAATTCTGAATTTGTGCAACCAATAACTGCACAAATAGAAGCAACTCAGCCAACACAGGAGAAAACTGTAATTGTGCAGCCAACGTCTGCACAAATTGTCCATTCAACATCTGGTCAAATGCCCAAAATATTAGAGTTGACCACACTGACCAATCATATAGAAATTCTTTGTCGATGTAAAAGTAGTGAAGAGCGATTATTCTACATTCTCTATGCCAACAAAGAGCATTTAGTGAAACGAGAACTTCAGCGCTGCATTTCCAATCAAACATATACGGTTTTACTAAGCAGCAAGAATAATCTGTCAAAAGGATTGCTCAATGCTTATTCAAATGCCTCAATAATATTTAAGGATACGCTGTTTGTTGATTTTCTGGATCTTCCGAAGAAACATAGTGAATCAAAATTGAGAAGCAGTTTGGTAGAACACATGAAACAATTTATCCTTGAACTTGGCAAAGATTTCATCTTTATGGATCAGGAATACCGCCTCAACATTGGAGCTTCTACCTTTAAGGCAGACTTGCTATTCTTTCATCGTGGGTTACAGGCATTAGTTGCAGTGGAATTAAAAAAGACAAAATTCCATCCGCGAGACCTTGGTCAATTGGAATTTTATTTGGAAGCTCTTGATAGAGATGTGAAACGCTCTAACGAAAATCCTTCTATCGGCATTATTCTCTGTCCGGAAGCGGATCGGGTTGTGGTGGAATATGCGATGAGCCGAAGCATGAGCCCCACAATGATAGCAGAATATAAACGCATCCTCATTCCGCAGGAACGTATGCAACAGCAACTAAATGAGTTTTGCAATCTATTTTTTAACAAAGGCTGACAGACACACAAACATAAAAAACAAATTTACAATTACACTATTTTACCTATTGTCATTAAAAATAACGCATGAAGCATTTAAAATTCAAACTCGCATTGGTAGCCATGCTGCTATCCTTTGCATTCACACCCTCCTCCGCCTATGACTTTAAAGTAGACGGCATTTGCTACAATGTGTTATCTGAGTCTGATCTCACATGCGAGGTAATAAGAGGTTACAAAAAATATTCCGGCAATATCACAATACCGGAAAAAGTGACGTATAACACAACAACGTACTCCGTAACCGAGATTGGTAGCTATGCGTTCTGGAACTGCTCAGGTCTCACAAGTGTGACCATTCCTAACTCCGTGACCACGATTGGTGAAGATGCGTTCTCGGAGTGCTCAGGCCTCACAAGTGTGACCATAGGTGACTCCGTGACCACAATTGGTAGCAATGCGTTCGAGAACTGCTCAAGCCTCACAAGTGTAACCATTCCTAACTCCGTGACCACGATTGGTAGCAGTGCGTTCTATGGTTGCTCAGGCCTCACAAGTGTGACCATAGGAAACTCCGTTACCACGATTGGTAGCAGTGCGTTTTCTGGCTGCTTAGGCCTTGAAACTTTTACTATCACTGACGGTCCAAACGAGTTGAATTTAGACAATTTTGTATTTAATCATTGTCCGCTTAAAAACGTATATTTGGGAAGAAATATAAATTCTAACAACGGCTACTCCGACTCACCATTTTACGAAAAAACGGAATTAACAAATCTGATTATCGGTGACTCCGTGACCACAATTAGCGACTATGCGTTCTCGCGCTGCTCTGGCCTCACAAGTGTGACCGTAGGAAACTCCGTGACCAAGATTGGAGAATTGGCTTTCTTTTGCTGCTCAAGCCTCACCGATGTAACCATCGGAAACTCCGTGACCACGATTGATGGAGGTGCTTTCTTTTGCTGCTCAAGCCTCACAAGTGTGACCATTCCTAACTCCGTAAACACGATTGGTAGCAGTGCGTTTTCTAGCTGCTCAGGCCTCACAAGTATAACCATTCCTAACTCCGTGACCACAATTGGTGGCGGTGCGTTCTCTGGCTGCTCAGGTCTCACAAGTGTGACTATTCCCAACTCCGTGACCACAATTGGTCACCATGCGTTCGAATACTGCTCAGGCCTCACAAGTATAACCATTCCTAACTCCGTGATCACAATTGGTGACTGGGCGTTTTCTGGCTGCTCAGGCCTCACAAGTGTGACAATAGGAAACTCCGTGACCACGATTTGTTGCGGTGCGTTTTCTGACTGCTCAGGCCTCACAAGTGTGACCATTCCTAACTCCGTGACCACGATTGGTAGCAGTGCGTTCTATGGTTGCTCAGGCCTCACAAGTGTAACTATTCCTAACTCCGTGACCACAATTGATGACTATGCGTTCAGGAGTTGCTCAGGCCTCACAAGTATAACCATTCCTAACTCCGTGACCAAGATTGGAGAATGGGCATTCGAGGGCTGCTCTGCATTAGAAAGTGTAATATCTTCAGCAACAACCGCACCAATCGCATACGAAGGAACTTTCTCAAATACAACATACACAAATGCCACGCTCTATATCCCCGTTGAGTCATTACCGTCCTACAATTCAGCCACATGCTGGAAGAACTTCCAGATAGTAGAAGACGATGATATAACTAAAGTTGAAGGTGTCGGAACCGGTAATACCCCCGTGGAAATAGCACGCTACTCTTTGGCCGGCAAAAAACTTCTCGCGCCCGAAAAGGGCATAAACATCATTAAGATGAGCGACGGAACAACAAGGAAAGTAATCGTGAGATAATATTGGTGTCCGCAAAACAATAAAAATAAGTCCAACTTCTTGAAAATCAAAAATCCAAACGTACTACTGCAAAAACAATCGCACCGTTCGACTGTTTTTGCAGTGCTAAGACATTGTTTACTTCCGACCTATACACACAATCGATTAACCGTGTACAGATTTTATGTCTTATTACACCCTAATCATCTGCCAATTATTTCGTTTCAGAATATTTATTAAAAATAAAAGAAAATATTCAATTTCAGAGGGCAAGAGGAAATCTGAGAGGCGAGATTTACGAGCAAAAATGTGTAAGGCTTAGTTATCAAAAACAATCGGCAAAGCCCTATACCTTATTTATATATATAGCAAAATGCCGTTTTCATTGATTTTACAGAAAAATATTGCCACCCGACAACAAGAAATAACAAAAAAATATCGAACTTTACAGTTCAATCCGAACGCTGAAGTAATAATTATGACTCACAGCAGAATACGTATAGCAAAAAGTTTGTCTTTTATGCTACGTTTTTGTATGTGGTCAAAAACAAAAGGTAAAGACACCGATGAAAATAAAATTACGTAGTTCTGTATGCACAGAAGGTCGCCGCATGGCCGGAGCCCGCGCCCTGTGGGTGGCCAACGGCATGAAGCGCGAACAATTTGGCAAACCTATCATTGCCATAGTCAACTCATTCACCCAGTTTGTGCCGGGTCATACCCACCTCCACGAGGCCGGTCAGATTGTGAAAGCCGAGATTGAGAAATTGGGCTGCTATGCCGCAGAGTTCAACACTATTGCCATTGACGATGGTATTGCCATGGGTCATGACGGTATGCTCTACAGCCTGCCCTCGCGCGACATCATAGCCGACTCGGTGGAATATATGTGTAACGCCCACAAAGCCGACGCAATGATTTGTATTTCAAACTGCGACAAAATAACGCCGGGAATGCTCATGGCCGCCATGCGCCTCAACATACCCGCCGTTTTTGTGAGCGGAGGCCCTATGGAAGCCGGTGTCTACAAAGGCGAAAACCTCGACCTCATAGCCGCCATGATAAAGGGTGCAGACCCCACCGTGAGCGACGAGGAATTGGCCGAGGTAGAAAACCGCGCCTGCCCAGGCTGTGGCTGCTGCTCGGGAATGTTTACCGCCAACTCGATGAACAACCTCACCGAAGCCATCGGTCTCTCCCTGCCCGGCAACGGCACCATACTCGCCACACACGAAAACCGCCGCAAACTGATGCAAGACGCTGCCCGCCAAATCGTAGAAAACGCCATGGCATATTACGGTGAGGGCGACGAAAGCGTGTTGCCTCGCTCAATAGCCACTCGCGCTGCTTTCCTCAACGCCATGACGCTCGACATTGCCATGGGAGCCAGCACAAACACCGTGCTCCACCTGCTCGCCGTGGCACAAGAGGCCGGTGTGGACTTCACGATGAAAGACATTGATGCCCTTTCGCGCAAGACTCCTTTTCTCTGCAAACTCGCGCCCAACTCACAGAAATATTCGGTGCAGGAATGCGGTCGCGCCGGCGGCATGCTCAACCTGTTGGGCGAATTAGCCAAAGGTGGCCTCATAGACACCTCGGTGAAACGCGTAAACGGCAATACCCTCGCCCAAGACATAGAGAGATATTCAATTCTTAAAGAAAATATCGACCCCGAGGCACAACGCATCTATTCGTCGGCACCTGCCGGCAAATTCTGCAACCGCCTCGGAGTGCAAAACACCACATACGCCACTCTCGACACCGACCGCGCCAACGGCTGCATTCGCGACATCGACCACGCCTACACCAAAGACGGTGGCATGGCCGTTCTCTTTGGCAACATTGCCCAAGACGGGTGTGTGGTGAAAACGGCAGGAGTGGACGAAAGCATTTGGAAGTTCTCCGGCCCCGCCGTTGTGTTTGACTCACAGGAGGATGCCTGCGAAGGTATTCTCGGTGGCAAGGTGAAAAAGGGCGACGTGGTCGTAATCACCCACGAAGGGCCCAAGGGAGGTCCCGGAATGCAGGAAATGCTCTACCCGACATCTTATATCAAGTCAATGCATATGGGCAAAGAGTGTGCGCTCATCACCGATGGGCGTTTCTCGGGCGGCACATCGGGTCTCTCGATAGGCCACATCTCACCCGAGGCAGCAGCCGGTGGCAACATAGGCAAGATTGTTGACGGCGACATTATCGACATCGACATTCCCAACCGCTCTATCAATGTGCGCCTGAGCGATGAGGAACTGAGCAACCGCCCCATGCAACCTCTGCGTCGCCAACGCACAGTGTCGAAAGCCCTCAAGGCATACGCCCGTGCCGTTTCGTCGGCCGACAAGGGCGGTGTGAGAATTTTGGAAGAAGAATAAGAACGTTTTCGTTAAGCCAAATGAGCAGAGCCAAGCTTGCTTGAGCTAAGCCATGGCGAGAAAACGCAACTAAATAGAACAAACAGATAATCAGACAACAACACTATGAAACAAAAGATTACAGGTGCCGAGGCATTGATGCGCAGCCTTGAAAACGAAGGCGTGACCACACTTTTCGGTTATCCGGGCGGTTCCATCATGCCGGTCTACGATGCACTCTATGATCACAGACAGACACTCAACCACATACTCGTGCGCCACGAGCAAGGAGCCGTTCACGCTGCCCAAGGCTATGCCCGCGTAAGCGGCAAGGTGGGTTGCGCCATCGTGACCTCGGGGCCGGGTGCCACAAACACCATCACGGGAGTGGCCGATGCCATGATAGACTCCACCCCCATGGTAGTGATATGCGGACAGGTGGGTGCCGCTTTTCTCGGCACTGACGCATTTCAAGAGGTCGACGTGATCGGTATCACCCAGCCAATCTCCAAATGGAGTTTCCAAATAAGACGTGCCGAAGATATTGCATGGGCCGTGAGCCGCGCATTCTACATAGCAAGTTCGGGCAGACCGGGACCCGTGGTGCTTGACTTCGCCAAAAACGCACAAACGGCATTGGTTGACTATGAGCCCACAAAGGTGGACTTCATACGCTCCTACCGACCGGCTCCACCCATTGACGACAATGCCATTTCAGAGGCTGCCAAACTCATCAACCAAGCAAAAAAGCCCCTTGTGCTTGTGGGACAGGGCGTGGAACTCGGTGAAGCGTCAGACGAACTGGTTGCCCTCATAGAAAAAGCCGACCTGCCTGCAGGTTGCACCATGCTCGGCCTCAGCGCACTGCCCACCGACCATCCCCTCAACATGGGTATGCTCGGAATGCACGGCAGTTATGCCACAAATGTGCTGACCAACAAATGCGACCTGCTCATCGCTGTGGGAATGCGCTTTGACGACCGCGTGACCGGCAATCTCAACACCTACGCAAAGCAGGCCAAAGTGATACATTTTGAAATTGACCCTGCCGAGATCAACAAAAATGTGAAGGTCGATGTGGCTGTGTTGGGCAACTGCAAAGAAACCCTCGCAAGAGTCTCAGAACTCGTCAACAAAGCCGACCACTCTGAATGGAAAGCCAAGTTTAAACCCTATCAGGAGCAAGAGACACAAAAGGTTATCGAGCCTGCCATTCACCCAAGCGAAGGTCCGCTGCTCATGGGTGAGGTGGTGCGCCGCGTAAGCGAGATGACCGACCACAAGGCCGTGCTCGTGACCGACGTGGGCCAAAACCAACTCTTTGCCTGCCGCTACTTTAAGTTTACGGAGCGTCGCTCGGTGCTTACTTCGGGAGGTTGTGGCACAATGGGCTTTGGCCTGCCGGCTGCCATCGGTGCCACCTTTGGTGCACCCGACCGCACAGTATGTATGTTTTGTGGCGATGGCGGTCTGCAGATGACCATTCAGGAACTCGGCACCATAATGGAGCAACACTCGCCCGTAAAGATAATACTGCTCAACAACAACTACCTGGGCAATGTGCGCCAATGGCAATATATGTTTTTCAACAAACGCTATTCGTTTACCCCTATGCTCAACCCCGACTACGAAAAAATAGCCGAGGGATATGGCATTCCGTCGCGCACCGTAATAGACCGAAAAGACCTCGACTCTGCCATCAACGAGATGTTGCAGACCAAGGGCCCTTTCCTCTTACAATGTGCCATTAAGGAAGAAGACAACGTGTTGCCCATGATTGCCCCCGGAGCCAGTGTAGACGAGATGAAACTTGAAATTGAATAACACAATAACGCAAACACTATTATCATGACCCAATATAAAAACAAAGGCGGCCAATGTGGCGCGTGTGAGACCTGCGGACGTTGCGATGAGAAAAATCTCTCTAAATGCCCCGAGGGTGTCACCCTCTACACCATTATGACCTATTCGGAAAACTTTGCCGGTATCCTCAATCAGATTACGGCAGTGTTTACACGTCGCCAGGTCAACATCGAGAGCCTCAACGTGTGTGCAAGCAGCACCCCCGGCGTTCACAAATATACCATCACTTGTTTCTGCACCGAGGAGACCGTGCAACTCATCACCAAACAAATCGAGAAAAAAATCGATGTGTTGCAAGCCAAATACTACACCCAAGACGAGATTTTCATTCAAGAAGTGGCTCTCTTCAAACTAAGCACCCCACGCCTGCTCGACAACCGCGACATCTCGCGCATAATACGCAGCCACTCGGCCAAAATCGTAGAGGTGAACGAGACATACAGCATTGTCAACATCACAGGAATGCCCGAAGACATCGAGTCGCTCTATTCCCAATTGGCAGCCTTGGAATGTGTGTTGCAATTTGTGCGTACCGGTGCCATTGCTGTGACAAAAAACCCACGCGAGCTGCTCGACGAATACCTTGACGTGCGCCAGCAGGAAGGCAACAACTGACAATCTCAATCTCAAAACCACCACTCCTCCAACACTATGGACTTTTCCTCAACATATCGCTTTGACACAGAATTTTTCGACGACGACTTCACAGGCCGCATGTCGTGGAACGTGTTTGGCAAACGCATTCTCCGCGCTGCTGCCCGACATGCCGAGGAACGTGGTTTTGAAAACATCGTGCGCAACGGCCACACATATCTGTGGGTTCTCTCGCGCATGACAATAAAGGCTGAGCGTATGCCTCGCGTCATGGAAAGCGGCACAATCACCACATGGCTGAGCGCGGCATACCGCTGTTTTGTGGAGCGCAACTTCACAATCAACGACCAATCGGGACGAGAAACTGCGCGTGTGCACACTGTATGGGCACTGATAGATGCCACGAGCCGACGCCCCGTGAACCTCAGCGAAGCCACAGACGACGGACTGCAATCTTTTGTAGATTCAAGCAAAGTCATCTCTTTGCCACGTCCCCAACGCATAGACACAGACCAGATGCAAGAAGTCGGCCAACGCGAAGTCTGCTATTCAGACCTCGACAAAAACGGCCACCTTAACAGCATAAGATATATAGACTATGCACTCGACACATTTTCTTTGGAATATCTAAAGACCCACCGCCCTTATGGCATGGAAATTGCATATTGTCGTGAAAGTTTGTGGAACGACACCATCACCATACTCAAAGACCGGGTTCACAACCTTGCCGACGACCACGATACTTTTAGGATGGTAATGACAAGAAGAGGCAAGCCGGCATGTCGCTGCTGCGTGTCTTTTTCCAATATAAAATAAAAACAAAACAAATTTCAAACCATTTTAATATTTAATCATTATGGCAAAAATCAATTTTGGTGGCGTGATTGAAGAAGTCGCCACAAGAGAAGAATTTTCACTCGAAAAAGCGCGTGAAATCTTGAAAGACGAAACCATCGCCGTGCTCGGTTATGGTGTGCAGGGACCCGGCCAGGCCTGCAACCTGCGCGACAACGGATTTAATGTAATTGTTGGCCAACGCCAAGGCAAGACCTACCAGAAGGCCATTGAAGACGGTTGGGTGCCGGGCGAAACCTTGTTCTCGCTTGAAGAAGCAGCAGAAAAGGGCACCATCGTTTGTATGCTCCTCTCCGACGCTGCCCAAATTCAAGTTTGGCCCAAAATAAAACAATACCTCACTCCGGGCAAGACCCTCTATTTCTCACACGGTTTTGCAATCAACTGGAACGACCGCACCGGTGTTGTGCCTCCTGCTGACATCGACGTTATCATGGTGGCTCCCAAGGGCTCGGGCACCTCACTGCGCACAATGTTCCTTGAGGGTCGCGGTCTGAACTCTTCATACGCTGTTTATCAGGATGCTTCGGGCAAGGCTAAAGAAAAGGTGCTCGCCTTTGGTATCGGCATTGGTTCGGGCTATCTCTTTGAAACCACATTCCAACGCGAGGCCACCTCTGACCTCACCGGTGAGCGCGGTTCGCTGATGGGCGCAATCCAAGGTTTGTTGCTTGCCCAATATGAGGTGCTCCGCGAAAACGGCCACACTCCTTCTGAAGCATTCAATGAAACAGTGGAAGAACTCACCCAGTCGCTTATGCCTCTCTTTGCCGCCAAAGGTATGGATTGGATGTATGCCAACTGTTCTACCACCGCACAGCGTGGTGCCCTTGATTGGTTCCCCCGTTTCCACGATGCCATCAAGCCCGTGGTTCAACAACTCTATCAGAGCGTTAAGGAAGGCACAGAGGCTCAGATCTCTATCGACTCTAACTCTCAGCCCGACTACCGCGTGAAGCTTGAAGCCGAATTGGCTGCTCTCCGCGACAGCGAGATGTGGCGCACGGGTGCCGTTGTGCGTCAGTTGCGTCCCGAAAACGACTAATATTCTCTTAGAGAGAAATCTCTATAAAACACAAAAGACTTCCCTCGTCCTTTTCTTTCGGACAAGGGAAGTCTTTTTTTATACCTATATATCTATACCTTTCTCACAATTTTTATATATCTTTGCTTCACAGAAGCGAAAAATAGGCTGCAACTCGGCATAAGAAATTGATAAGTCTCTTATTGTGTTCTCAGTATTCACTATTTTTTGCAACAAAACTAATGACAACCACCATGCAATAAAAATTGTTTAACAATACAAACTAACATTAAAACACAAATATTCTATTATAACCATTACTAACATTACAAATTTTTACAGCTATGAAAAAAAAGATTTTTTTAGTAAGTAGTTTATTGCTTCAATAATTATTGCAGCAAACAGTTTTTGCATAACCTATTCTAATTCTACCACAAAAAGTGATTTGTTAACAGCAAATATTGAAGCTTTGACAATAGAAGGCAGGTGAAAGTGCAGGAAACACAGTAGATTGTTATAGTTCCAGTTCGGCAAAAAAGGTTCTACATATTATGACTGTGGTTCATGTTCAAAACAATTTAATTCTGTAGGAACTGGTTCTGCAAGAACTTACACACCATCTAATTAAATAACTTAAAGAAAGATTTTGACACCAGACAAATCCTTCTTGCTTTTAATATACACATTCCCTATGAATAAAATAATACTCTTTTTTTTATCAGCAATATTCTTCTTTTGCAGTTGCGATAATAAAAATACTTTTATAAAAGGGAAGATTGTCTATGTTGACGAATTTAAAACAGAAAAAATATTATCTGGGAAACCACTATATTTCATCCAAAGCAAAGGTTTATTTGGTTGCGAGGTGAGAAAGCCTTATTTATTTTTAAATCTTCATAGCCAAGACGACAATATTGCCATATATAATCTTTACACAAAAAAATTTGTTGGCAATTTTTTCACAAAAGGAAAGTCTAATAAGGAATATATTTCTTTTGATTTAATAAACCTCTACAACGACAGCCTTATTTGGACTATTGACCCTACAAATAAAATAATAAGAGAATTTTCATATCTTTCACAAAACGACACTAATGCTATTAAACAAACAAAAACAATAAGATGCAGAATAAACGACGAATTGTTTTGTGCTTTTCCACATGATAGCATGGTGTACACTTATAAAGCGTTCTCATTTGAAGACGGATTTTTCTATCAAAATTGTAAAACAAACAAAAAGATCTGTCCTTACAACACAATTCTCATAAAAAACGATTTAAACAAAATAATGACATTGGCTGAAAGCATGAAACCCGACGGAAGCAAAATTGCATCTCTTACCGGCATATTAGATGAAATTGACATCATCTCTTTAGATGGGAACGCAAACAATAATATTATTATTACTACGTCAAATCAGCCTACACATTGGGAAAAACTTAAAAAACTTAAAGAAGATGAACTAAAAAATTATTTTATATCCATTCCACGTAGTAATGATGAATACATCGTTGCTCTACACGACAATCAGAGTAATCAAGAAATTCTTGTTTTTGATTGGTTTGGCAACGGCATAGCAAAATGCACTATCAAGGAAAAACTAATTGATTTTGCCGTAGACTGGACTACTTATACCATTTACGGACTTACAGAAGATGAAATTGTATACCAATACGACACATTCATATAATTCATATTTCTCACAAACAAAGCACAAACAACAGACACTATGCGAAGATTGCTCGAATTTGCCACAAAACCTCTCAACAAAGTCCACATTGGAATTGTGGGCTTGGGCAATCGTGGCATGAAAGCCGTTGAGCGGTATGAACTTATCGAGGGGGCCGAGATTGTGGCTTTGGCCGACCCGAAAGAAAGCAGCACAATCAACGCCAACCGAACATTGGTATCATCGGGACGCGGCAGCGCAAACACATATTTCGGCAACAGTTCACACCTCCGCCTTATGGAAGACAAATCGGTAGACATTGTCTATCTGTGCACCGACTGGCGAAGCCATTTCTCACTTGCCGTGACGGCAATGCGCCATGGCAAACATGTGGCTATAGAAGTGCCGGCCGCCATGACCGTAGATGAATGCCGACAACTAATAAAAGTGTCGTTCGAAACCGGTTGCCACTGCATAATGCTTGAAAACTGTTGTTACGACACATTTGCCTCTGCCACACGGGCGATGATAAATCGCGGACTGCTTGGCGACGTGACTCACTGTGAGGGAGCATATATCCACGACCTCACCCATGAGGTGAATCGCAACGGTGGAGAACAGAAATATTGGATGGCACGCGAAACTCTCTCCCAACCCGGCAACGCATATCCCACCCACAGCATAGGCCCCATTGCACTGCAAATGAACATTCACCGCGGAGACAGAATGAAAACTCTCGTTTCTATGACAAGCAAAGGAAACGGACTGAGAGGTCGGGTGAACAACACCATTATACACACCGAACTCGGGCGCACCATTCTCTTGCAACACGACATAGGCACTCCACGCCCCTATAGCAGATTGCAAACAACTTGTGGCACACTCGGATTTACACAAAAATATCCGCTTGCCATGGTGCAATTGAAAGGTATGGAGACTGCTTTGTGTGGCGATGAGGCTGTGGCCTATTGCAACAATTTCAAAGAGCCGTCAATCAGTGAATGGCACGATGACGGTGCACGCAAAGGGTCGCCCAACGTGATGAACCACGTAATGGACTGCCGGTTGGTTTATTGCTTAAACAACGGATTGCCCCTCGACATGGACGTTTTTGATGCCGCCGAATGGTCGTCGATCATAGAATTGTCGGGACTGTCGGCACAAAACGGAGGCCGGCCCGTTGACTTTCCCGATTTCACCCAAGGACATTGGCAAGATTTGAAATCACACAAATTTTATTAACCCAAATATAGCCCAAATTTAAGCCCAAGTCGCTCTGATGAATGACTTGGGCTTAAATATAAAGGCTAATGTTGCCGGCGATTGGCAATGTCGTGTTGCAACTTTCGTTCATAGAATTTTACTTTTACCCTCGCGCGATCTAAACGAGTGTCAACCGAGTCACGAGCCAAATAGTCAAGTCCGGTCTGACCGGCAACATACTCTGCCTCACGCAACTGTTGGCGCGCCTCTTTCAGATTTATCGAGTCGAGCAAAATAATTCCGGCTTCACGGGCATTGAGAGCCGGTGCACATCGCGAGCGCAAACTATCTATCATAGCGCGAGCCAAGGCATAGTCGCCGTCGCGCATGGACATACGAGCCAAATTAAGCCACCGCAATCCCATCTTTTCATAATCAGGTTCGGGCGAAGAACTGCCACACGCACCGAGGGTCAGCAATATGACCACAATAGCGCAATACATATTTATAGTCTTTTTCGTCATAGCAGGCAAATATCATATTACTGCAAATATAATTGATTTTTCAACACACCGAGATGATTATACATAAAAAAAGTCGTAATTTTGACTTCCAAATCAAATTGCACAATGAGATTTCTTAATAGAGACGAAATAACAAGCATTATAGACGCACCCATTTTTCGTGCCATAAGTCGTGTGGCCGACATGTTGGAGGTAGAGTGTTACCTGATTGGCGGCTTTGTGAGAGACATTTTTCTTGAACGCAAATCAAAAGACATTGACGTTGTTGTGGTGGGCAGCGGAATAGAAACTGCCACCGCCCTATGTAAAGAATTGGGCAAAGGGGCAAAACTCAGCGTGTTTCGCAACTTCGGCACGGCACAAATTAAATGGCACAACACCGAGGTAGAGTTTGTTGGGGCACGACGCGAGAGTTACAACCGCGATTCGCGAAAGCCTATTGTCGAAAACGGCACACTCAACGATGACCTCGAACGACGCGACTTCACTATCAACGCACTCGGTATTTGTCTCAACAGCAATCGCTTCGGAGAACTCATAGATCCGTTTGGTGGTCTTGAAGACATGGAAGACCACATTGTGCGCACACCGCTCGACCCCGATATTACATTCAGCGACGACCCTCTGCGCATGATGCGCTGCATCAGATTTGCCACCCAACTCAACTTCAAAATTGAAGAGGAAACGTTTGAGGCACTCATCAACAACCGCGAACGCATTGGCATTGTGAGCAAAGAGCGCATCATCACCGAGCTTAACAAGATAATTGCCTCGCCCATACCCTCTATAGGGTTTGCCGACCTTGAACGAAGCGGACTGCTGCAACTCATCATGCCCGAACTTGCCGCACTCAACACCAGAGAGACACGCAACGGCAAAAGCCATAAGAACATTTTCTACCACACACTCGAGGTGGTTGACAATGTTGCAAAACGCTCAGACAATCTATGGCTGAGATGGGCAGCCCTGCTTCACGACATCGGCAAACCGCGCAGCAAAGACTTTTCGCCACAGAGCGGATGGACTTTCCACAACCACAACTATATTGGTTCGAAAATGGTGAAAGGCATATTCCGCCGCATGAAACTGCCGCTGGATGACCGCATGAAATATGTAGAAAAACTTGTGGAACTCCACATGCGCCCCATTGCCATAAGCGATGACGAAGTGACCGACAGTGCCGTGCGCCGCTTGCTCTTTGATGCCGGCAACGACATCGACGACCTCATGACTCTGTGTGAAGCCGACATCACCAGCCGCAACGAAGAGAAAAAGAAACGCTTTCGTGACAACTTCCTATTGGTGAGACAAAAACTCATCGACCTTGAAGAGCGCGACCGCATACGCAACTTTCAACCGCCGGTTGACGGTGCTGAAATCATGGAGACATTCGGACTGCCTCCCTGCGCCAAAGTGGGAGCAATAAAATCGGCCATAAAAGATGCCATTCTCGACGGGCGCATTGCCAACCAACACGATGCCGCCTACGAATTTATGCTCACCAAAGCGCGACAAATGGGATTGGAAAAGAAATGACATCCTAACTTCTTAAAAACACAAAAAAGCCCCCTGAACTTTCGTCCAGAGGGCTCTTTTGCGTGAGGTACCTAGCAGATTCGAACTGCTGTAGACGGTTTTGCAGACCGTTGCCTAGCCACTCGGCCAAGGTACCATTTTGCGTTTTGCTGTGCAAAGGTAATGCTTTTTTCTATTCTCGCAAAGAATTACAGCACCTTTTTAACCCTTTTCGCTCATTAAAACACCAAAAAAGCTTTTTCTTTGGTATCTCAAGCACCCGGGCAGCAAAACGCAAAAACAATATTATCCATTTAAGACTATTGTCCCTGATGCTGAGGTCTGAGCAAATCATTCACAGTCTTGACCGGATTAAACGTAGTGAGTGGCACTTCGACAAACACCGTAAGCCAATCGCTCATCGCTCCATTCCAAAGCCCCGGACGCTCCAACGCTTTCAATTCGCGACCGTCTTTTGATTTCTCTGAAATAAACCCGGTGTTTTTATCTATAAACAATGTAAGATCAAATGCTTTTCCATTACGGTCTTTCAAACCACACACAAGGTCTACAGGATTGAAGTGTGTTCCGTTTTGAAACATCGCCACTGCCTCGGGATTGGCCATGTCTATCTGACTGCTTTCAAGGATTTGAAGCGAGGCCGTGCCGTCCTGATTATAAGCAATAAACGGACCTCCACCGGGTTCGCCCACATTTTTAACCATCGCACAGACACGTATAGGACGATTAAGTTTGGCAGACAATTCTTCGGCAGTGCCTTTCAACTTTTTGATTGAGAAATTTTTCTGCAAAAATGTCTTTATCTCGTCGAGCAATTCGGCCGCAGGCTCAGAAGCAGACGCAAGACGCTCCGCATAATCAAACACTTGCTTCTGCAAAGACACAAGCAAACCGGCAATAAGTTTCTTATATCTAACAGTGTCGCCTTTCAATCGATCAGGCACAACATTGTCTATGTTCTTTATAAATACCACATCGGCATCAATGGCCGAGAGATTTTCAATGAGCGAGCCATGACCACCCGGGCGAAACAACATTTTGCCTTCCGACGTGCGGAAAATTTCGTTATCGGGAGTAACCGCCACAGTATCGGTGGAGGGTTTCTGTTGCGACAGCGAAATTTCAAACTCTGTGTCAAGACGCTGTTGAGCCCCCGGTGTTTTTTCTGTCAACAGATTTTCAAACAATTTCTGATGTTCGGCCGAAACAGTGAAATGCAGACGTGCTTTTCCATTCTTATCTTTGGCATAAAGGGCTGCCTCAGTGAGGTGTTCTTCAACCGGAGTGAGTGCAGCCGTTTCATAGGAATGGAATTTCAGCAAACCCTTAGGCTTCTGTCCATAGCCCAGCCCCTCATTGTTAAGCAAAGCCTTTACAACCTCTTTATATTTTCCTTGTGCCACGAGTTGTGGAATTTCGGCTCCATACAACTGTTCACAAGCCCGATTGAGTTCGTCATAGAAAGCAAAAAGAGTGATGCTGTCGAAAAACTTCTTTTCAAAATCTGTGGTAGGAGCACTGTAATCAGCCGACACAAAAGCAAAGAGATTTTTAAACATTCGTGAGGCTGCTCCGCTGGCCGGCACAAACTTCACCACTTTACGACCTTCTTGAGACGTATATTCGTCCCATGCTTTACACAAAGCGTCGGTCTCTTCCGTTCCAAAATCCATAATGCCATTGCCTATAGAGGCTGCCGAGTCGAGTTTAAGAAAAGGGAAACCTGTTTTAAAGGCATTGAGTTGCTCTTCGAGTTGTTGGGTCGTTATGCCCATTTCCTCGAGTTGTTTGAGATCTTGAGGCTGTAACATAATAATAATTGTTTTAATGTTATATATAAAGAGGTAATCACTATCTATTTTATTCTCAACAGATTTTACTGTTTGTTTTCATTCTCTGCGGGCTTTCTCGCATTCTCAACAAGAAGTGCGTCAGCACCAAGTGCAACTGCCTGCTTCAAATCGTTGTCGGCAAGAACGTCTTTCCCCATGCGTCTATATATGGTGGCACGGCTGACATAGTTTGTTGCAACGGTCGGCAACAAATCTATTGCTTTAGTGAAATCATAAAGGGCGAGTTTATCCTTGCCTGCCTCTGCCTCTATAGATCCCCTCACGCTATAAAGTTCTGCCTTGTCGGGATGACAACTCACAAGACTGTCCATTATACTCAAAGCACTAACCACATCTCCACGCCGAGCCTTCAAAACAGCCCTCGCAGCATGGGCATCGGCAAACGAGGGGTCAACGGCCACGGCTTTGGCATAGCTGCCGAGTGCCTCCTCGGACATATTCAACTGCTGATAAGCATAGCCGAGATAAAAATACGCTTGCGCATTGCCCGGCCTCAACTCCAACAAAGAAGAATAATCTCTCAATGCCGGCCGATAGTTTTTCAAAATAAGATTTACGGCACCACGACGCTCATAGACCTTTGCAAGATTTTCATTTATTCGCAGAGCCTTGCGATAGTACTCCAGTGCATCTTCATAGACTTCCTTTTGCTCGGCGATACACCCCAATTGGAAATAGGCTTCGGCATTTGACGGATGACCCGGCAAAAAATCAACAGCCTCCACAAACAACTTTTCTGCCTTTAACATAGAGTCAGCCAAAAGTTGCCTATATGCCGAGGTGATAAGCGATAAATATTTTTTTTCTTCGGCTTCAGAATATTTCGTAGACGAAGAGGGACGCTCACCGGCCTCCACTGCATTAACCTTGGGACGATCGCCAAGGGTAATGCGAGTTTGAGCCCCGATTTGCAAAATGCCACCCGGCAGCATAACCAGCAAAACGAATAAAATCTTTTGTTTTATGCTCATAGTTGAAAAACTGACCTTTTATTTGGCAAATATACTCAATTTTCGTATTCAAGCGATAGATTTCCGCGGTATTATTCTTTAACAAAAGTTTTTTTATCTAATTTTGTAACCAAATTGGCTTTTGCCGAAACAAATACTCTATTTATAAATATTCACTCTTTAAATCCTTTTACAACAAAATGAAAAGAATTTCAATTCTAATCATGAGTCTCGTGCTCACATTGGGAGTGATGGCCGACGATTTATCGGCATTCAACGGTCTTGTGGGCCGTCTGCTCCCAAACCTTTCCTCACAGATTGAGGGAAAGAAATTACCGGCAAAAAAGACCGGCGATTATTTCCAACTGTCAACCGAAAACGGCAAACTTATCGTGGGTGGCAACAATGCCAACTCCATGGCTGTGGGTCTCAACTATTACCTCAAATACCACTGCAACACCGTGGTTTCGTGGTTTGTTGACGAAAAATTTGACGCACCCAAAGCCATCGTGCCTCTCAATGAAACCATCACCATTGATGCCCGTGTAAAAGACCGTTTCTTCCTCAACTACTGTACCTTTGGCTACACCATGCCTTGGTGGAACTGGAGAGATTGGGAACATTTCATCGACTGGATGGCACTCAACGGAGTGAACCTTCCGCTCGCCATCACCGGCCAAGAGTCTATCTGGCGCAAGGTTTGGATGAAAATGGGCCTCACCGACGAAGAAGTGCGCGCCTATTTCACCGGTCCTGCCCACCTGCCCTGGCACCGCATGATGAACATCGACTACTGGCCCGGCCAAGAAGGCAATATCAAGGCTGTGCCCATGTCATGGCTCAACGACCAGGAAGAATTGCAGAAAAAAATCGTAGCTCGCGAACGTGAGTTTAACATGCGCCCGGTTTTGCCCGCCTTTGCAGGACACGTGCCCCAGGAATTGGCAAAATACTATCCCGATGCAAAAATCACCAAAATCGCAGCATGGTCGGGCTACTCTGACGAATATGCCTGCTCTTATCTTGACCCCGAAGATAAACTCTATCCCCAAATACAGAAACTCTTCATGGAAGAAGAAATAAAGACCTATGGCACCGACCACATCTACGGTCTTGACCTCTTCAACGAGCTCGAACCGCCCTCGTATAAGTCTGACTATCTCGCTCGCCAAGGCAAGCAGACTTTTGAAAACCTCAAAAAGGCTGACCCCAAAGCCATTTGGCTTCAGATGACATGGTTGTTCTACAACGAATGGAGAGATTGGGGTGTGCGCGAAAACAAAAACGGCGACGTGGCAGCACCGGGCGAACCGGGTGACTCTTGCGCACGTATCCGCAAATATATCACCTCTTATCCGAAAGACCGCTCTATCCTTCTCGACTACTATTGCGAAAACACCGAGATTTGGAAGAAGACCGACAAATACTACGGGGTGCCCTATATCTGGTGCTACCTCGGCAACTTTGGTGGCAACACCTCGCTGAGCGGTAACCTCGCAGAAGTAAACAAGCGCATTGAAAACACTTTTGAAAACGGTGGTTCTAACTTCACCGGTATCGGCTCTACTCTCGAAGGCTTTGACTGCAATACTTTCATGTATGAATATGTCTTTGAAAAAGCATGGAACATCGAGCAGACCAAAGACATCACAAAATGGATTGAGCATGTGGCTGACGAACGCTCGGGTGTAAAAGACGAAAACATTCGCGCCGCTTGGCGTCTGCTCACCGAAACCGTATACACAGATCCCGACCACCCCGGACAATGCCCACAAATAAATGTTCGCCCATTCATGGCTGACAAATGGGGCGAGAGCGAAAACAAATTCCGCACATACTACCGCAATGTTGGCGTGAAATATGACAACAAAGACCTGCTCGATGCCATCGAACTGCTGCTCAAAGGCAAGAGCACTGCTCAGAACTACCAACTCGACGTTGTGAACTTCACCCGTCAGTTGCTCGGCAACTATTCGTTTGCCATCTTCTCCGCCTACAAACAGGCTTACAAGAAAGGCGACATCAACACCATGCACGAGAAAGAGCGTCTCATGCTCTCTATCATGGAAGATGTAGACCGCCTCTGCGCAACCCAAAACACTTTCCTTGTAGGCAAATGGATTGAAGAGGCACGCGCCAAAGGTGGCAACAACCCTGAAGAAGTGAAATATTACGAACAAAACGCACGCAACCTCATCACCACATGGGGCGAAAAAGCAGCTCTGCTCAACGACTACGCAAGCCGCCAGTGGAACGGCCTCGTAGGCTCATTCTATGCACAGCGTTATAAACTCTTCTTTGCTGCCGTAAACAAAGCAATGATTGAAGGCAAAGAGTTTGGCGAGAAAGAAGAGAAGGAAGCCCAGAAGACTATCACCGACTTTGAAGAAAAATGGTGGAAAGACTGCATTGGCGAATTCCCCTCTAAACCTCAAGGCGATGGTGTCGCAATCGCACGCGAACTCGTGGCCAAATGGAAACCTCTCATCATGGCCAACAACGACACAAAATATCGCAAAAACAAGTAACAAATAATTTCCCGGCCTGATTTACCTTGCAGGCTGAAATGCCAAAGAGCCAAGAACATGTGGCAACACCTTTTTTTCGGTCAAAGCCACGTTCTTGGCTCTTTTCTTTTTAATATTTTCATAATCACAACACGATGAACAGAATACTCGCTCTCGACGTATTACGCGGAATTACCATTGCCGGCATGATTGTCTTCAACACCTGCTCGGGCTTCCACTATGCCCCACTCTACCACGCACCTTGGATTGGTCTAACCCTTGCAGACATGGCTTTTCCTCTCTTTATGTTTATAATGGGCATCACCACATACCTTTCACTGAGCAAAAAAGGATTTGAACCCTCCGCTACTGCTCTTCGCAAGATTACCACTCGCACAATGGGCATAATACTGGTATGTTGGGCTTTTGATTGGACAGGACATTTCTTATGGAGCATGTTTGGCAACAGCAGTACAGACCTCCCGTTTGGCGAACGGCTATGGAAAGCCGTCAATTGTTTTGAATATCTTCGCTTGTCGGGCGTATTGGTGCGCTTGGCACTCTGCTATTGCTTTTGTGCCTTGCTTGCCATCACGGTCAGCCACAAACGTTTTCCGTGGATTATCGTTGGCATACTTACAACCTACTACATTATTCTATTGTCGGGCAATGGTTTTGAACGCAGCGAAGATAACATTTTGGGAATTGTAGACCGTGGTTTGTTGGGGTTAAACCACATGTGCAACGATAGCGGCATAGACCCCGAGGGCGTTTTGAGCACCCTGCCCGGAGTGGCCCACACCATGATAGGTTTCTGCATAGGGCACATGATGTTCTCACGTTCTGCCCGAAATAGCGAAATGACCACCCTGCTGCTCAAGTTAATGCTCATCGGTGCAGCCTTATTACTATGTGGATATATAGTTTCGTTGGTTTGTCCGTTGAGCAAAAAAATATGGTCGCCATCTTTTGTGATGATGATGTGTGGTGCTGGTGCGCTATTGTTGGGATTGCTAATCTATATGCTCGACATGAAGCATATTGGCAGAAAACACATGACACTGTTTTGCGTGTTGGGAGCCAACCCTCTGTTTCTCTATCTGCTGAGCGAAGCAGTGATTTGGCCTCTTGAACTCATCAAATTCCAAACAAGCAACGGCATAACAGATTTGTGGGGCATTATCTTTTGGCATGGCCTTGTGCCAATCTTTGGCACTCACTTAGGCGATCTCATTTTTGCCTTGCTCAATGTGGGCTTTTGTGGTTTGGTGGGCTGGGTGATGTATCGCAAAAAGATTTTCATAAAACTCTAAAAATAAAAGCGAATAACGATATGGAATATATGTCACAAGAAGGCTACGATGAACTGGTGACCGAAATAGAACAACTGGAAAAGATTGACCTGCCAGCGGCGCGCGATGCCATAGCTGAGGCTCGCGACAAGGGCGATCTCAGCGAAAACTTTGAATACCATGCCGCCAAGCGCGAACAAGGCCGCATTTTGGGTCGCATACGTTTCAAACGTCGTGTGTTGGAGAATGCTCGTGTGCTCGATCGCTCACGCCTCAAGGGTGATGTGGTAGGTCTGCTGAGCCGTGTCAAAATAACCAACCTCGCCAATAATATGTCAATGACCTACACCGTGGTAAGCCCTCATGAAACCAACCTGCGAGAAGGAAAAATCTCTATCAAATCACCTATCGGGCAAGCCCTCACGGGCAAAAAAGCCGGCGACATCGTCAATGTGCAAGTGCCGGCCGGCACGCTAAAACTACGTATCGACGAAGTGTCGCTTTAGCCAATAAAAAAGACTTCTGTTCCACATTTCTTCTTGCTTGATTTCAAATAACAATCAATCTCTTTGAGTATATTATAAAATACAAAAGAAACCAAAAAAGACTGATGCTTCGCAAGGATGGAATGAAAGCATGACACACGTCAAACACACACATAATAATCCCCACATACAAAGCAACATCTCAAACAGCCCTCCTGCCATTTCGTCAGTACTAATACGCCCTTTTGTCGCAAATTTTGTCATTTTGACACATTGGGGAGTGTTGGCACGAATTGTGCGATATATATAAAGTGAAAACCAATAGCAACAAAGCTTGAGGCAGACAAAAAATAATTTATAAAACTTTTAAAACAGGAGGTTATTATGTTACCGGTTATGAAATCCAACGGTTGGTTCCCAACCATGTTTGATGAGTTCATCAACAACGAGTGGATGCCTAAAATGAAAAGCACCGAACCCGCTATCAACGTCAAAGAAAACGACAAGGCCTACACAATGGAAATGGCCGCTCCCGGCATCAAAAAGGAGTTCTGCCGTATCAACATCAACAATGACGGCAACCTTGAAGTGGCAATCGAGAACAAACTTGAGCACAAAGAGGAAAACAAGAAAGAACACTACATTCGCCGCGAGTTCAGCTACTCCAATTACCAACAAACCTTTGTGTTGCCCGACAATGTTGTGAAAGACAACATCTCTGCAAAAGTCGACAATGGCGTGCTGACTATCATCATGCCTAAAATCAACAAAGCCGAAGAGAAACAAAACAAACGACAAATAGAAATCGCATAATGCAATTTCTCTACGGTTAGTTTTCTCTGAATTGTTAAGGGTTAATATCACAAGCGAGACGACAAGCATTCTTTCATGTATTGTTGTCTCGCTTTTCTGTTATTAAATCCCACCACAAAACAATTCCACCTTTGGTAGTGAGCATTTCTTATTTTCCTATTACAATTGATAACTCTCACGGATAATCATAAATTCAAAAGGGTCATCAGAAGTGAATTTAACTATATAAAAAAAGCACCATATCGCGCGATATGGTGCTTTTTTTATAAAATTAACCTATCAGGTAATTAAACAAAATATCAGTCTTTTAGTTTTGCCGATATATATTCGCGGTTGAGACGTGCGATGTTGGCAATTGTCTCGTTTTTGGGACAAACGGCCTCACAAGCGCGAGTGTTGGTACAGTTACCAAAACCAAGTTCGTCCATACGAGCCACCATTGCCTTTGCGCGTTTGGCAGCCTCGGGGCGACCTTGAGGCAACAAAGCGAGTTGGCTCACCTTTGAGCTGACAAAGAGCATGGCAGAACCATTCTTGCAGGCTGCAACGCAGGCACCGCAACCAATGCAAGTGGCACAGTCCATAGCCTCATCTGCATTCTGCTTGGGAATAAGAATTGCGTTGGCATCTTGGGGCTGACCGGTACGCACCGAAGTGTAGCCACCTGCCTGAATAATCTTGTCAAATGCCGAGCGGTCAACCATGCAGTCCTTGATTACGGGGAATGCAGCCGAACGCCAAGGCTCAACAGTGATTACGTCGCCGTCTTTAAAACGACGCATATAAAGTTGACAGGTTGTGGCACCGGTGGCAGTCTTGCCATGAGGAGTTCCGTTTATGTAAAGTGAGCACATTCCACAAATACCCTCGCGACAGTCGTGGTCGAAGACAAAGGGTTCTTGTCCTTCCTCGATGAGTTCCTCATTGAGAATGTCGAGCATTTCAAGGAAAGAAGTGTCGTCGGGAATGTTTTTCATCTCTCGTGTATCGAAATGACCCTTATCCTTAGGACCATTCTGCTTCCAATATTTTAAGGTGAAAGAAATATTTTTTGCCATTGTTTTAAGGTTTTAAGGGTTAATTAGTTTTTGTAGTTACGTGTCTGAACCTTGATAATCTCATATTCGAGCGGTTCTTTGGAGAGAACAGGAGCAGTATCATCGTTGCCCTGATATTCCCAACAGCCCACATAGAAGAAGTTTTGGTCGTCGCGTTTTGCTTCGCCCTCTTCTGTCTGATGTTCCTCGCGGAAGTGGCCGCCACACGACTCTTCGCGATGCAAAGCATCGTTGGCAATAAGTTCACCCATCAAGATAAAGTCACGCAAATGAATTGCCTTGTCGAGTTCTACATTGAGACCCTCTTTGCTGCCCGGCACAAACAAGTTTTCGTTAAACTCTTTGCGAATGTTCTTGAGCAGTTTGAGACCCTCTTCAAGACCGGCTTTGGTTCGTCCCATACCAACGTGTTCCCACATGATATGACCCAATTCCTTATGTATAGAGTCAACCGAGCGTTTACCCTTGATATTCATAATGCGGTCAATCTCTGCCTGAACGCCCTCTTCTGCCTTTTTAAACTCAGGCAGGTCAACAGAAAGGCGTGGCCAAATGGCTTGATCGGCAAGATAGTTCTGAATGGTATAGGGCAACACGAAATAACCATCGGCCAAACCCTGCATGAGGGCAGAAGCACCAAGGCGGTTTGCTCCGTGGTCAGAGAAGTTACACTCACCAATGGCAAAAAGGCCGGGAATAGAGGTCTGCAACTCATAATCAACCCAAACACCACCCATCGTATAGTGAATTGCCGGGAAAATCATCATCGGGTTGTAATATTCAACTCCGTCGACAGTCTTGGCAAGTTCACCGGGATTAACATCGGTGATTTCCTCATACATATCAAAGAGGTTGCCATAGCGTTGGCGAATTTCATCTATGCCGAGACGTTGGATAGACTCCGAGAAATCAAGGAACACGGCCAAACCGGTATTGTTGACACCAAAGCCTTTGTCGCAACGCTCTTTGGCGGCACGGCTGGCCACATCGCGCGGCACAAGGTTGCCGAATGCCGGATAACGACGCTCCAAATAATAGTCACGCTTGTCTTCGGGAATATCGCTGCCCTTTATTTCGCCACGCTGCAGTTTCTTGGCATCTTCAATGTCTTTTGGAACCCAAATACGTCCATCGTTACGAAGCGACTCTGACATAAGGGTCAGTTTAGACTGCTTGTCACCGTGAACAGGGATACAAGTGGGGTGGATTTGCACATATGAAGGATTTGCAAACATTGCGCCCTTGCGATAACACTGAATGGCTGCAGTGCAGTTGCAACCCATGGCGTTGGTAGAAAGGAAATATGTGTTGCCATATCCACCGGTGGCAATCACAACGGCATTGGCAGAGAAACGCTCCAACTTGCCGGTCACAAGATTTTTGGCGATAATGCCGCGAGCACGACCCTCGACAATCACCACATCTTCCATTTCATAACGAGTGTAGAGTTTCACCTTGCCGGCTTCAACCATGCGGCTGAGTGCGCTATATGCGCCAAGCAATAACTGCTGACCGGTCTGACCCTTGGCATAGAATGTGCGGCTCACCTGAGCACCACCAAACGAACGGTTGGCCAACATGCCACCATATTCACGAGCAAAGGGAACTCCCTGTGCAACACACTGATCGATGATATTGTTGCTCACCTCAGCCAAACGATAAACATTGGCTTCACGAGCACGATAGTCACCACCCTTCACTGTGTCGTAAAACAAGCGGTAAACCGAGTCGCCATCGTTCTGATAATTCTTAGCAGCATTGATACCACCTTGAGCAGCAATAGAGTGGGCGCGACGAGGCGAGTCTTGTATGCAGAAATTATATACATTGAAACCCATTTCACCAAGCGAAGCGGCCGCGCTGGCTCCTGCCAAACCGGTGCCGACAACGATAACGTCGAGTTTCAGTTTGTTTTTTGGGTTCACCAATCTTTGGTGAGCTTTATAGTTGGTCCATTTTTCGGCTACGGGACCCTCCGGTATTCTTGAATTGATTGTTGCCATTTTGTGTTTCGTTTTAAAAGATTAACAATCGTTTATGCAATACATGTAGGGCAAAGAGCAAAGGCTACTACCACTGCAATAAACATCAATATCACCACCGACACATAAATATTGCCGATTGTTCTCCAGCGGCAGAACCATGTTTTGCCGTTAAGTCCCAAAGTCTGGAGTGCACTCCAAAAACCATGGCTGAGATGGAACCACAAAGCCACCAGCCATACGATATACAAGATCGAGTAGACGGGGCAGGCAAAAGTTTCGCGAATAAATTTCATTCCGTCTTTTGCATCAATGGCGGCAACTTCATCATAGGCAAGTTCCGTGAACATCATGTTGTACCAGAAGTTGTAGAGATGAAGCAACAAGCCGAGTATCACAATGATACCAAGCACAAGCATGTTTTGTGAAGCCCACTCAACCTTTTCAGGTTTGTCTGTCACGGCATAACGGCTTGCACCGCGTGCCTTGCGGTTTTGAATGGTGAGCACAAAAGCATAAACAAAATGTAGAACCACCAAGGCGGCGAGAACTGCCGTTGCTGCCACGGCATACCAATTGGCACCCAAGAATGCGCAGATTTCATTGTAAGAATCTCCGCTAAACAAGGCAACCAGATTCATGCAAGCATGAAACGTGAGGAAAAGAATAAGCGCCACGCCGGTTACAGACATGAGCACTTTCTTACCGATTGAAGAATTTGTTAACCACATAGATTTTTTAATTGTTATTATATAATTGTTAGTATTTCAATTCTGTGTAAAGTAGAAGCCTCTTTACGTCTGCAAATTTAGCATTTTTTTACAAGCCACCAAAAAAAACGCTCTTTTTTAGTTGCGTTTTCCGCCATGGCATAGCTCAAGCAAGCTTGGCTCTGCTCATTTGGCTTAACGAAAACGTCGACTTTTACTAAAATTAAAAGATACAGACCAATAAAACATGAAAAAACGACAAAGGGAGTTTCTTAATTTTTATCACATCACTTCTGCTCCGCGAGCACGCAAGTCATCTATGGTTTGAGGTCGACGCGCGCCCACTTTGATTTTCAAGCGTGGCGAAGTACACTTTTTTGAAATCTTTTGTGTGCGAGTGGCGTATGGAGTTTCAAAACCAAATATTTCTTCAAAGGGGTCGCGACTGCGTGTGCGTATGCGCTTCAGTAATTTAACATCATAATTGCGCGAGGGAAATACTATGCTGCCCGTTTGGTCGGGCATAACCATAAACTGCTCTACCACGACTGCATAATATTTCTTGCCCTCATAGACTGCCATGTTTTGGCTCAGGCGACGATGTTTATCAAGAGGTATCACCGACGAGTTTTTTATCACCACCTCGCCGCTATCGGTGTTTTCCACCATCCCGAAAGAAAGGCTTGAATAAATCGTAAGCGATATAATCACGCTGTCGCCAACCGCCACATCCTTATCGCCGGTCATCGGTGTGGCAACGGCAAACAATGTCACGTCATCATCTTCCGCTTCATTATTACCGACGACAGGACAAACCACCACACACCATAAAGAAACAAACGCAAGCAAAAACTTATTTCTCACCATAAAACCTATATGTGCTTCAATTACATACTAACTAAAAGACTGCAATCACTACTCATCGTCCAACTCGGCAAGCCAAGCCGAAGCATCTGCATCGCTCGCCATGCGCCAATCGCCACGCGGAGAGAGCGAGCAAGAGCCGACCTTGGGCCCGTCGGGCAGGCAACTGCGTTTAAACTGCTGTTGGAAGAAACGCCTCAGGAAAACCCTCAACCATTTTCTGACTGTCCCTCGGTCATAGTCCGCTCCAAACGCTTCGTTGGCAAGATACAAAATTTTCTTGGGCGAGAAACCATACCTCAAAATATAATAGAGGAAAAAGTCGTGCAACTCGTAGGGACCCACAAGATCTTCGGTTTTTTGCGTAATATTATCGTCAGAATCAGCCGGCAATAATTCCGGACTGATGGGAGTGTCGGCAATATCGAGCAAAATCTGCTTGCAAGCCGGTTCTGCCAAATTATTGGCAGTCCATACCACAAGATGTTTCACCAACGTCTTAGGCACCGAGACATTCACTCCATACATCGACATGTGGTCGCCATTATATGTGGCCCAACCCAGAGCAAGTTCACTCAAATCGCCGGTGCCAACCACAATGCCATTCATCTGGTTGGCGGCATCCATGAGAATTTGTGTGCGTTCGCGAGCCTGCGAGTTTTCATAAGTCACATCATGCACTTCGGGGTCATGTCCCAAATCTATGAAATGTTGATTGCAGGCATCGGCAATACTTATCTCGCGTATTGTCACGCCTAGCACCTTCATAAGATTTGTCGCATTGGTATAGGTGCGACTTGTCGTGCCAAAACCGGGCATGGTGATACCCACAATGCTTTTGCGCGACCTCTCCAGTTTGTCACACGCCCTGACGCATACGAGCAGAGCCAGCGTTGAATCAAGTCCTCCGCTAATGCCCACCACCAGAGTGTCACAATTGATATGTTGCAGTCTCTTTGCAAGACCCTCTACTTGAATATTGAATATCTCCTCACACCTGCTGTCAAGTTCCGCTCCTCTCGGCACAAAGGGGTGGGCATCTATTGCGCGACTCAGTTTCATTTCCGTGTCGTGAAATATTGTCTGGCTGACAGGCAAGGTGGCATAGGTTGTCATTGAAGTTTGCGCGAGACCTCCTACAACCGAAGTGGAAAATGTGGTGTTTCTGCGTCGCTCGCCGCGAAGAAGTTCCACGTCTATTTCGCTCGTGACAAGTTGTGGCGAGATGTCAAAACGCTTTCCCTCGGCCAACAGTCTGCCGTTTTCATAAATCAGGGCATTGCCACTGAAAACCAAATCCTGCGTGCTCTCGCCAAAACCGCTGCCGGCATAGACATAGCCACACAAACAACGCGCGCTCTGCTGCGCCAACAAAGACTTGAGATAGGTATGTTTGCCAATACTCTCATTTGAAGCACTGAGATTAAACACCAAGTCGGCTCCGGCCAAAGCCAATCCGCAAGCCGGTGGCACCGGTGCCCACACGTCTTCACAAATCTCTATGCCGAAACGATATGTGGAAGTCTCAAAAAGCAGACGTGTGCCAATCTTAACATTCTGACCTGCCAAATGAATTGTCTCACCGACAATATTGCCACCCGACGCAAACCAACGCATTTCATAAAACTCACCATAATTTGGCAAGTAAGTCTTCGGCACCACACCGACAATCTTGCCTTGGTGCACCACCACGCCACAATTGAGCAACACCCCACGAAAACTCACGGGCAATCCCACTATGACAGCAACATTCAGCGTGCGCGTGAAGTCTGCCAACTGCATAAGGGCAATCTCTGCCTTGTCGAGCAACAACTGCGAGAGAAACAAATCCTGACAAGTGTAAGACGTGATACACAACTCGGGAAAACACACAACCTCCACACCCTGTTGTTCAGCCTCGGTGATAAGATTTGTGATTTGAGTCATGTTGTATTCCACATCTGCAACTCTCAACGACGGTATGGCGGCCGCCACTTTTACAAAACCGTAATTCATTATGATTGTCGTCTGTTTTGTTTTTTAATATTTAAAACTGCTGCCTCCCATAAACTCACGCAAGAGCGAGATGGGCGGCAAATCTTTTATAGTTATGGGGTTTATGTATTTCAAAAATCTGCGCAAACGATAAGCCTCGGCATATTCCGCACAGTTTTCGGGCACCGTTTCGAGCAATGGTAATGCCTGTGTGCGCAAACCGGCAAGTTCAAAGAGCAGAGCAGAATTAAACATGGCATCGGCTTCTTCCTGGAATGGAAAAATCCACTTGTGTTCTCCTGCCGTCACTCTCGGCCACCTCTTGATAGTTTCGGCAGCAGAATAGCCGCGATACTTATAGTCGCGCACCAATCGACGCAGCAATCTGTTGTCGGTGGTGGGAATATAATTGTGGTCATCGAGTTGAATTGTGGTAAGAGCCGACACATACACTTTATATTTCAACGAGGCGTCGATCTTCTCCGTCAGTTTGGGATTAAGAGCATGAATGCCCTCCATTATCAGAATATCGTTTGGTGCGAGCCTCAACGTCTTGCCACTGTCGACACTCTCGCCCGTGATGAAATCATAATGAGGCAAAGCCACCTCGCGACCTTCAAACAACTTGGCGAGATGATCAGACAGCAATGGTAGGTTCAAGGCATAGATAGACTCAAAATCATAATTTCCCTCTGCGTCGAGCGGTGTCTCCTTGCGCGGCAGAAAATATTCGTCCATGGAAATAGGACACGGACGCAGTCCACACGCCATCAACTGCACACCAAGGCGTTTGCTGAACGTTGTCTTGCCACTCGACGACGGGCCCGAGATGAGCACCAATCTCACAGTGCCACGCGCCTGTATCTCCTCCGCAATGTGGCAAATTCTCTTTTCCTGCAATGCTTCGGAGACGTTTATCACATCCACCGTGTGGCCTTTGGCACAAGCCTCGTTGAGTTCACCCACAGTGCGCAGGCAACCCAAATCCTGCCAGCGATGGTGCTCTTTGAAGACACCAAGCATCTTGTCTTGTCTTACCAACGGCTTCAGTTCACCTTCGCGACTGGGGTCAGGCAACCTCAGCAGCAAACCTTCGTGATAACTCTCCAGGCCAAACAAACTTACATAGCCCGTAGAGGGACAAAGGTCGCTGAAATAATAGTCGGGATAATCATCAAGCGTATAATATGTGGTATAAAGACTGCCAATGCTGCGCAACAATTTCACCTTGCTGCCCATGCCGGCCTTTTCAAAAACCTCAATGGCCTGCGAAGTGGGGCATTCCACTTTCTTAAACGGAATATTCTCAGAAATAATCTCCTCCATTCGGCGGCGAATGTCTCCCACACAAACCTCAACCTCCTCGGCATGGCGCAGACAAATATAAAAACCGTTTGAAACGGGAGCCTCCACACTCACATGAACTCCATCGTAGAGATCCTCCACAGCCTTGGCCAACACAAACAAAAGAGTGCGCGTATAAGTGCGCATTCCCGAACTGCTCGTAATGTCAAGAAACTCTATGTCGGAATTATTAAACAAACGAAAGTCCAAACCTCTCGCCACATTGTTCACCTTTGCCGAAACTGCAGAAAATTTAAGCACAGGCTTCACCGTGTTGCAAATTTCAAGCAACTTGCTTCCCTCGGCAACCCTATATGTCTTGCCGTCATTTACACAACGCACAACAATCTGCTCTTCCATAAGCCTTTATTGTCTTGATTTCACATAAATCCCTTCTCTGCAAACGAGCCGTCTCTCCGCCCGCTACTTTTTGTAACGCTTGTTAAGTCCGTCGATCACATCTTGAGTGATATCATATT
Source organism: Prevotellaceae bacterium (assembly GCA_029219385.1). GTDB lineage: Bacteria > Bacteroidota > Bacteroidia > Bacteroidales > Bacteroidaceae > UBA6382. Next base: position 31,323 of record JAQXTH010000032.1, read on the forward strand.
GAGGGTCGGCCAAAAGAATATTGTCGTTTGAGCGGGCCAGGATATAGGTATAGCCGGCTGTCTTGTTATACGACCTGAGAAAATTGTCAACCGAGTCGTGAAGCGCAGCATTATATTTCAACTGCTCTTTCTGAAACTCTTCGGTGAGATTTTGCTGGAGAGTTTGCAACTGTGCCTGTTTGTTTTGCAAAGAAGTCTGCAATTTCATCGCCTGCTCTTCGGTGATAGTACCTTTTTGAATTTTTTCCTGAAAATCCGCCATTTCCTTCTGCAAGGCAATACCTTTATTATTGAGCGTTGCGTTTATTCCCGCGCTCTTCTTTTCCAACAACTCGCTGCAATCCAGATAATACTGATATTTAGTCATGAGAGAATCAAGGTCAACAAAAGCAATTGTCACGCCCTTTTCACTCTTTGCCACCTCGGCCTTTACCGAAGTTCCGGGAGTCTTTTTCTCTTTTCCACACGAACTGAACATCACCATAACAGCCAACATCATGCCGGCCGAAATCAAACAAATCTTTTTCATTGTATTACTATTTTGTATTCCTTATTTATTATATATGTGGCACCACGCGATGACGAAAAAGTCAAAGATGCTCCTTGATCTTCAATCCTCCGTTGACACGCGCCTCGCGATCCTGACGCTTCACACAGCCTATGCCACGCCGTTCCATCGCGCGATTGCCGTCAACATGAGTATGGATAAAATTCTTGCGCCCAAACAGCAATCTCACGCTCAGCAGCAACACCGCGATAGCAACAATTAACAATATTATTATAAACTCTTTAATCATTTATTCGTATATTTGCAGCGATTACCCAAGGGAGGATCTCCCCCTCCTTTTGACAACCAAATTATGCGCTGCGCCAATGCCGACAACGCATGGTTCAACTGCAAAGATAACTTTTTATTGATTTGAAACCCAAAAAACGTGTGTTATTTATTCTTAATCGAATATTTTTTTAATCAAACATCATAACTTTAAATATCCAAACAATATGTCAGAATGCAATCTCCAACCCAAAGCAGTGTTTGACTGCTTTGCCCAAATCAACAAAATTCCGCGTCCTTCACACAAAGAAGAGAAAATGGCTGCCTTTCTTGTGGATTTCGGAAAAAAACTTGGCCTCGAAACCCACCAAGATGCCACAGGCAACGTCTTGATACGCAAACCGGCGAGCAAAGGACTCGAAAACCTCAAAACCACCGTTTTGCAAAGCCACATCGACATGGTATGTGAAAAAGAGGCCGGACTGAAATTTGACTTCGAGACCGACCCCATACAAACATACGTCGACGGACTTTGGCTCAAAGCCAAAGGCACCACCCTCGGAGCCGACGACGGCATAGGCGTTGCCATGCAAATGGCCATTCTTGCCGACAACTCCATTCAGCACGGGCCGCTCGAATGTCTCTTTACCGTTTGTGAAGAACAAGGCCTCAACGGTGCCATGGGGCTCGAAGCCGGATTTATGAAAGCTGACTATCTCATTAACCTCGACTCCGAAGACGAGGGACTTATCTTCGTGAGTTGCGCAGGCGGAGCCAACACCAAGGCAACCTTCCACGCCTCTCTCCAAGACACCCCCGACAACCAATATTTCTTTACCATCAAAGTGAGCGGTCTCACCGGAGGTCACTCGGGCGACGACATCGAAAAGAAGCGTGCCAATGCCAACAAACTGATTGCCCGACTGCTCAACGCCTTCAAGAAATACGACATCTTGTTGGCAGACATTCAAACCGGCGGACTGCACAATGCCATCCCGCGCAACGGAAAAGTGACAGCCTGCATTCCCATGCAGCACAAAGAAAACCTGCGCGTTGACTTCAACATTCTCACCGCAGAATTTGAAGAAGAGTTCACCGCCACGGAGAAAAACATGCAGTTCCACCTCGAAACTGCCGACCCCACACCCAAAGTCATCGACAAAGCCACGGGAGACAAACTCATCACGGCTCTTGTCTCCGTGCCAAACGGAGTGCTCGCCATGGATCAAAACATTCCCAACTTTGTCGAGACATCATCAAACCTTGCAAGCGTGAGGCTCAACGGCTCCGACATCAACATTGTCACCAGCCAGCGTTCAAACATCATGAGTGCACGCAAAAACGCCTCGGCCATGGTGAGCGGAGTGTTTGCCCTTGCCGGAGCCGACGTGGAAACCGGTGAAGGCTACCCCGGCTGGAAACTCAACCCCAACAGTCCGCTGCTCACCATCACCATCAACAGCTACAACCGTCTCTTTGGCAAAGACCCCGAAGTCAGAGCCATTCATGCCGGATTGGAGTGTGGCCTCTTCAGCCTGAAATATCCCCACGTCGACATGGTGTCGTTTGGCCCCACATTGCGTGGTGTCCACTCACCCGAAGAGCGTCTGCTCATTCCCACCGTGCAGAAAGTGTGGGACCACCTGCTTGAAGTATTAAAAAATATTCCCACAAAATAAAACCTTATTTTCCACGTTATATTAGTATCTTCCCAAGGTCATATCGTTTATCGCGACACAGACCGAAAGAAGATACTAATTTTTTTTTGCACATGAAACATCATTCCACCCTGCTGACACTCTTCCTCTTAGTCTGTCTTTTTGCCGGCTCTTGCGTGAGCGAAGAAGATTTTCCCACCCCTGCCGACGCACGCATTGCGTTTTCTGCCGACACCCTCGACTTTGACACCATTATCATAAACAAAGAGTCGCCAACCACACAGTTTGCCATCTACAACACCTCTTCGTCGGGCATCACCATCACATCGGTGGCCTTTGAGGGCGACGCAAGCCAAGACTTTCTTGCCAATGTCGATGGCACATTCATTGATGGTCATACTCCCATATCCATCGACTGTCGCGGAAAAGACAGCCTCATCGCCTTTGCCCAATTCAACTCGCGCGACCACGACCGCGACCAAGCCGTATTGAGCGAGGCAAAACTCGTGTTCACCCTTGCCAACGGAGTGAAACAAGGCATCGTGGTGAAAGGATATTCACAATCGGTGGTTGAAAAAAGAGGCCTCGTGGTAGACCAAAACACCACCCTCGATGCCTCGCGCCCCATTGCCATCTACGACAGCCTCGTGGTGAAACCCGGCGCAACGCTCACCATAGCCCCGGGCAACACCTTGCTCTTCTCCTCCGAAGCCGGCATCAAGGTGGAAGGCACAATCAAGGCCGAGGGCACTCTTGACAAACCTATCGTGTTTCGCGGCAACAGATATGACGATATGTTTAAAAACCAACCCTACGACCGCATAGACAACCAGTGGCAAGGAATATGGCTCACCGCCTCGAGCTACGACAACCACTTTAATTTCTGCGATATACACTCGGGCAACTATGGCATTGCGTGTGATGCCTCCGACATCGGCATTCAGAAACTCACCCTCGAAAACTCCATTATCCACAACACACGGCGCGATGGTCTCTCCCTCAACCAATGCAAGTCGTTCATCGGCAACTCTCAAATCACCAATGCCGAAAACTACTGCGTCTACGTTGTGGGCGGCAACACCACCATCATTCATTGCACCATAGGGTGGTTCAGTCCCTTCTCCACACGCTTAGGCAACGCCCTCCTCTTTTGCAACCACATCGATGAACAACCATACCCCATCGAAAACTTGGAAATACGCAACTCCATAGTGACCGGCCACCAAAGCGATGAAATTTTTGCCAATATATCAACCGATGAGACTGTGGCCAACAACTATTCTTTCTACAACTGCCTGCTCAACACCCCCGAGATAAAAGACAATCCCCAAGTATTAAATAATGTGTGGGAAAACAACAAGTCGGAGGTAAAACACGATGGCAACTTCATCAACTTTGACTACAAGTCGCTCATCTATGATTTCCGTCTGTCGGCCGACTCCCCCGCTCGCTTCTTGGCAGACCCGGTCACTACCTCAACATACTATCCCCTCGACCGACTCGGACAACCACGCCCCACCAACGGTCAGCAAGCCGATGCCGGCTGCTATCAGTATGTCGAATTGCCACAAGGAGAGAAGTAATCTTCTCGATTTACTCTATTCATAACTTAACCCCTTGGCTTCATGAAGTCAAGGGGTTAAGTTGTTTCACACAGTCCGCTATCCCTACACCTTGCGACAACCAACCACTATCGGCACATACTTTATCAACAACCAACAAATCGGGACAAAGCAAAACAAAACTGCGAGCGACAACACTGCCGACAACATATCTTTATACACCGGCAATAATTCGCTGCCGACAATCATCTTCAACGGCGAATGAAGCAACTCTCTGTGGAAAACCAAAATCACAATATTACCAGCGGCTACCACCGAGACAAATTTTCTTTTGACTTTCGACAACATTGCCGAAATCATAAAGACAATGACACTTCCCAACATTCCTCCCAACAAAAACAACACTATGCTATTGCCATAATAACCCTTATACATGCCAACTTGACCATTCGCACGACCTATCAAGAAAAGCACTATCAACATAACCACAACCGACATCAACACCACCACACGCTTTCTCACCATCCTCTCAACCAATCCCAAAACCGCCTCTCTACAACTGCAAGCAAGCAAATATCCCACTGCATAAAACGGCATTGCCAACACTGCGTCGCTCACTGCCCATTTGGGCATCTCCACACTACCAAAAACAACTGCTCCACACACAACAGAAACAAGCAACATAACCCACATTTTTTTTGCAGAATAGCCCACCAAATTATGCAAAATCTTAATCACAATCAAACTATAGACAAACCACAAATTTGAGCAACCCTGAGTATCACCTATCGAATGAAAACCACCCAAAATGGCAAGCACGGTTTCCACCCCCCCTTTACAAATTGCGCCAAAGCCTTTAATATAGCCCAATAACAAATAGGGTGCGAGCAGAGTTTTCAACAATTTCCTATAAAAAACCTTGTTGCTCTCTGCCTTATGAGCCAAAAATCCGGCAATCACAAAAAACACAGGCACATTAAACGCATACACAAAGTCGGACATTGTCTCCGGAAAACAATGTCCCCATACTACAAAAAACATGGCGAGAAATTTCATCCACTCTACCCACACTAACTTTTCTTTCATCTAATTGTGATTTTAAAATTTTACAACAAAAAATAATGTGCGAAGATAACAAAAACTACACGTATTCTCCCAATTTCAACCTCTAAAAACACTAAGCCACACCGTAAAAATTATAGTTCGCTAACTTAGCGAACTAAAGCACCCTAACTTAGAGTACTTAAACACCCTAACTTAGGAAACTATAGCACCCTAACTTAGGAAACTATAAAATCGTAGTCTTCCACAAGCAAAAAACCAAGCAACAAAACGAGAGGAACACCTCTCTCAAAAGTATGCCCTCCACAAGTTTTGCAGCGTTATGGCTTTTTGCAACCCGGTTGCACTTATTTTTTTATAACTTTGCAACATTAAAAGCGAAGATAGGCTGCACCTCGGCAGAATAAAGCGGGAAACCGCTTTTTCTGCTCTCGGTTTACACTATCTTTGCAGTCATAAATACAAAACACCATAACAATGAACAGACAGACGTTATCTTTTATCACACGAACAACACTATGCTTCTTTTTTGTGGCGGCACTGTCGGCATGTCACCACGCGGAAAAACACGACCACGAAGAAGAAAACGAAGAACAACACGAAAAACACTCGCCAGACGAAATTATACTCGAACCCGAACAGGCAAAATCTGCCGGAGTAGAGACACAAACCGTAGTGCGCTCCACATTCAACGACGTAATAAAAGTAAGCGGAAGTATTGTGGCTGCCTCGTGTGACGAGACCACCATCGTGGCCCCGGTAGACGGAGTGGTGAACCACACACGCCACATCAGCGAGGGCATTGCCATAAGCCAAGGGTCGAATCTCTATCGCATTTCGTCTGACAAACTGCAAGAGGGCGACTATGTGCAACGCACAAAAATAAACTACCTCGCGGCAAAACGCGAATACGACCGTGCACTGCCATTGGTGAAAGACAAGATTATATCAGAGAAAGAGTTCAATGCCATTCGCAGTGAATACGAAACGGCACAACTCGCCTACAATGCTATCGACAAAAACCCCTCCGACAACAGCGTGATGGTCAAATCGCCCATAACCGGCTATATGAAACAATGCCTCGTGAAAGACGGTGATTATGTGAGCGTGGGCACACCACTGATGATTGTCACGAAAAACCAACACCTCTATCTTCGCGCCGAAGTGCCGGTGCGCCACTACGACGTATTGAGCAAAATCACCACTGCCAAATTCCGCACTCAATACAGCAACGACGTTGTCGATCTCAAGACACTCAACGGCACTCTGCTGTCGTCGGGCAAATCGGCGGTCACGTCGTCGTCCTACATTCCCATCACCTTTCAGATTGACAACAAGGGCAGTTTGGTGGCAGGCTCATATGCCGAAATATTTCTTGTCACCGGTCAACGCTCCGACATTGTGAACGTGCCAACCTCTTCGCTGACCGAGGAGCAGGGACTTTATTATGTTTATCTGAAAACCGGCGACCACACCTATCGCAAGCAAGAGGTGACACTCGGTGCAACCGACGGAGAGTTCAGCGAAATAACATCAGGACTCAAAGGGGGCGAACAAGTGGTGACCAAGGGGGCTATGGCAGTGAAACTCGCTTCGGCTGCCAACACCATACCCTCCCACAGCCACAACCATTGACCAACCGCCTAAAACATTGAAATCATGCTTAACAACATCATACGTTTTTCGCTCAACAACAGACTGGCGGTGATTGCCGTTGCCACAATGCTCACCGTGGCAGGTTTTTTCGCCTCACAAAAAGCCGAGGTTGATGTCTTTCCCGACCTCAATGCTCCCACCGTTGTGGTGATGACCGAAGCCAACGGCATGGCAACCGAAGAGGTGGAACAACTCGTCACCCTGCCAATCGAGACGGCTCTTAACGGAGCAACGGGAGTGAGACGGGTGCGCTCGTCGTCGACATCGGGATTTTCTGTGGTGTGGGTAGAGTTTGACTGGGACACCAATATCTATATAGCCCGTCAAACCGTTTCGGAGAAACTCTCTGCCATCAACCAACAACTACCCCCTAACATAGGCCGGCCCACAATAGGTCCCCAGTCGTCCATTCTTGGCGAACTGCTCATCATAGGTCTGACGGCCGACAAGACCTCCATGTTCGACCTGCGCACCATTGCCGACTGGACCATACGCCAGCGGCTGCTCGCCATTAAGGGAGTGGCACAGGTGGCAGTGCTCGGCGGTGACACAAAAGAATATCAAATTCTCTTTGACCCCGGCAAGATGAAACACTATGGAGTGACGCTCCAAGAAGTCACCGATGTTGTCAACAATATGAACAGCAACGTGGCAGGAGGCGTTATCAACCAATATGGCAACGAATACATCGTGAGAGCCATGCTCTCTACCACCGCCATTGACGAGTTGAGCCGGTCGGTGGTGAAAACGGTTGACGGTTCGCCCATCTGCCTTGCCGACATTGCCAAGATACAGATAGGCGCACAAGAGCCACGCTTGGGAACTGCGTCGGAGAGAGGCAAACCCGCCGTGTTGCTCACCGTCACAAAACAACCCGGAGCCAACACCATCGAACTCACCCAACAAATAGAAAACGCTCTGGCAGAGACAAAACAAAACCTGCCCGAAGACATTCATATTTCAACCGACGCATTCAAACAGTCGCGATTTATAGATAGCAGCATTGACAACGTCACCACATCGTTGCTCGAGGGAGCATTGTTTGTGGTCATCATATTGGCGTTGTTTTTGGCCAACGTGCGCACAACGATCATTTCGCTCGTCACCATTCCGCTCTCACTGCTCGTCACCATTTTGATACTCAACCGCTTTGGCATAACCCTCAACACCATGAGCCTCGGCGGCATGGCAATAGCCATAGGGTCGCTGGTGGACGATGCCATTGTAGACGTGGAAAACGTGTGGCGACGCTTGCAGGTGGCCGCTTTGCCGGTCGACAAAATAAAAATCATCTACGAAGCGTCGCGCGAGGTGAGAATGCCCATCCTCAACTCCACGCTCATCATCATGGCAAGTTTCCTGCCACTGTTTTTCCTCAGTGGCATGGAAGGCAGAATGCTCATTCCGCTCGGCATTGCCTTTGTCACCGCCCTGTTGGCCTCTACGATAGTAGCCCTCACGCTCACACCCGTGATGTGCAGTTATCTGCTTGCTCCGAGACCAACAATGCCCGGTCGCCACACCTCCAAAGAGTCACCCATTGTCGTGTGGTTAAAGAAACACTATTCCGTCGCCTTGATCTTTGTTTTGGGCCACAAAAAAACCGTGGTGGCGACCACCACGGTAATACTCGTTGCGACCACAGCTTTGTTTTTCACCCTCGGCCGCAACTTTCTGCCTCCCTTCAACGAAGGTTCGCTCACCATAAATATCAGCACATTGCCGGGCGTGTCGCTCGAAGAGTCCGACAAAATCGGGCGCAGAGCAGAGGAGTTATTGCTCTCGGTGCCTGAAATAAACACCGTGGTGCGCAAAACCGGCCGCGCCGAACTCGACGAACACGCCCTCGGCGTAAACGTGTCGGAAATAGAGGCTCCCTTCACTCTCGACAAACGTTCCCACACGGAGGTCATCAACGAGATACGCCACAAACTGACAGTCATTCCCGGTGCAAACATCGAGATTGGTCAACCCATCAGCCACCGCATAGATGCCATGCTCAGTGGCACAAAAGCCAACATCGCAATAAAAGTGTTTGGGCCAAACCTCAACCGCCTCTACTCACTCGGCAACCAAATTAAAGAAGCCGTGGAAAACGTTGAGGGCATTGCCGACCTCAACGTGGAACAACTCGTGGAACGCCCCGAACTGAAAATCACGCCCAACAGAGAGTTGCTTGCCCGCCAAGGCATTTCGCTGCCGGAGTTTGGAGATTTCATCACTGCCAACCTTGCGGGACTCACCGTGGGACAGGTGAACGACAACGGCAAGACATTCAACCTCGTGTTGCGCAGCGACGCCCAAAAGCGCAGCAGCATAGAGACCGTGGCAGATCTTTTCATCGACACCAAAGACGGGCGCAAAATTCCGCTCTGCGACGTGGCGACGATAACCTCATCGGCAGGGCCCAACACCATCAACCGCGAAAACGTGAGTCGCAGAATAGTGGTCAGTGCCAACTGCAACGGTCGCGACCTCGGCAGTGTGGTAGACGACATCAAAAAACAAATTGGCGACAACATTGTCCTGCCCGAAGGCTACCACATCGAATATGGCGGACAGTTTGAGAGCGAGCAAGCTGCCTCCCACACACTTATGCTCGTCTCGATTGTGAGCATTGTGATAATCTTTCTGCTGCTCAACTCGCAATTTCGCAATCTGCGCGAAAGTGCCATTATATTGCTCAACCTGCCATTGGCTCTCATAGGCGGCATTCTGACACTGGTCATCACATCGGGCGAATTGAGCATACCGGCAATCATCGGTTTCATCTCGCTCTTTGGCATTGCCACTCGCAATGGCATGTTGCTCATCAGCCAATACAACCAACTGCAAAGAGACAACGGCCTCTCTCTGAGAGACAGCATTGTGAGGGGGTCGCTCGAACGCATGAACCCCATCGTGATGACGGCTCTCACCTCTGCCCTCGCCCTCATTCCGCTTGCATTGCGCGGCGACCTGCCCGGCAACGAGATACAAAGCCCCATGGCCAAAGTCATATTGGGCGGACTGTTGTCGTCGACCTTGCTCAATGCTTTTATAATTCCCATTGTCTACGAATGGATACACTCATCTAAAAACAACTCCAAATCATGAAAAAGACTTTATTCCTTCTCTCGTTTGCAGCCCTCGCAAACTGCAACGCTGAGACTATCGACTTCAAGGCAATCCTCACCTCTATTTGCGACAACAACAAACAACTCGCCACCATGCGCCAAGCCAACCTGGCAGAAATTGCCGACCAAAAAACCGACAACACGCTTGGAGAAACTTCGGTGGAATACAGTCCCTTTTTCCGCAAGGGAGTAAACGGACTGGCCACCAGTGAACTTATCGTGGCACAAGAGTTCAATTTTCCCACCCTCTATTCCACCCGAAACAAGACGATAGAAAATAGTCGCCGCGTGCTCGACAGCGAATATATGGTTACGAAACGCGACATCATGGTAGAGGCTTCGAAACTATGCGTAGACTTTGCCACGGCAATAGAAAACAAAGCGATAATAAGCCAACGCCTCGCCACGGCCGACTCTCTGCTTTCTATCTACAACAAGCGCATGGCTGCCGGCGACGTTTCTGCTTTGGAGACAAACCGCATAAAGATAGACCGCATGGCCATTTTGACCTTGGCGGCACAAAACGAAGGTGAGATAACACAATTAAAGTTGTCGTTGCAGCGTCTCGGTGCTTCGCCTGCCGCGCTCGAAGGTCTTTTGCCAAGCAACCCCATGGTCGCTATTGCCGACAATATTTCAGCAATCGGTTCGCCCGAGATGTCGTTGGCCAACAATTCGCTCGAATTGGCGCAGCAACGCCTCAGCATGGCAAGGCAGGAATGGTTGCCCACCCTCAAATTGGGCTATCGGCGCAACACGGAGCATGGCGAAAACTCGTTTAACGGCCCCTTGGTGGGCATCTCCATGCCTCTCTTCGCCAACTCGCGAAAGATAAAGGCTGCCAAGCAACGCCAAGCGGCCGCACTGCTCGAAGTTGAAAACACCCGCCACCTCGTTGCCAACCGCCGGCAAAGCCTCAGCGAAGAAACCAAAAACCTCAAACACCAACTTGCCACCTACGACACTGCGCTCATGCAACAGTCGCTCGCAACACTCCTCAAAGCCGTTGCCGCCGGCGAAGTGAGCATCATTGAATATTATCGCGAGGCCGACCTTATCTACAACACCATGCAGGAAAGGCTCACCGTCGAAAACAACTACTACAAAGCATTGGTAGAGCAAAAAACCATGTCGCCGGTCGGCCAATAAACCAATCCAATAGAGTTTTGTCTGTTTTTTAGAGACACAAAAAATGCCACCTCACTAAAGAGATGGCATTTTTTTGTATCTGTGGCAGTCGAAGAACGAAGTGCCTCCGACCTCTCCCGACAAGCAATTACTTTTTACGAGTCACAGCGTAGCGGCTGAGGAACTTGTCTACGCGACCGGCAGTGTCGACCAAAGTAGATTTACCGGTATAGAACGGGTGAGAGGTGTTAGAGATTTCGACCTTTACCAAAGGATAGGTCTCGCCTTCAAACTCAATGGTTTCTTTTGTCTTGCATGTTGAGCGGGTGAGAAACATGTCACCATTACTCATGTCCTTGAATACCACCGGACGATAGTCGGTAGGATGGATTTCTTTTTTCATGTGTGTATAGTTGTTATTTGTTTAATATTTTCGATTTCTCCCGACACCAAGCAATGTTTCATGTCAATGCTCCAATGTCAAAAAAAGCGAGTGCAAAGTTACGACTTTTTGTTCTATCACAGAAATTTTTCCGCAAGTTTTTTCTCTGTATGCCACGGGTTTAACCCCTCACAACTCTCCGACACCCCACAGCCCGGCCTGCAAAAGAACTACGTTTTTAATTTCTTATATATATAATAAAGGTATATTTAAAGTTTTATTCGTATCTTTGCACATTATGAAAAAAACTGCACTGACACTATTATTACTGCTTGGTTTGTGTGGCGCAAAAGCCCAAACCATGGAAGATTTGTTTCTCTCCATGCCCGATTCGCTTTTACCAATGCTCGACAATGAAGCAAAAAAAGACTTGCTTGATTTCTACAAGAGCAACATGGAGCCGAAGTTGCCCAACAACTGGGGCACAAAATCCAAATTAACGAAAATGGAAACCGACTTCCTGCAACTCGAGGAAGACGAGCATGGCACAGTCACAACATCGCTGGCCATTTTGCCAAACAAAGGCAAAGACCTTGTTGTCTGCATGATAACAACAATCAAAATGCCACAGCCCGACAGCGAACTTTTTGTCTACAAGGTAAAAAGAAACATTGAGACAGACACCGACGAGTGGACACCGCTTGACACAAAAAAAATAATCACTCTCCCGTCGACCACGGAAAAAGGAGAAAGAGTTCCCATGGTGGAATATATGGAAATAAAACTTATTCCACAAAACAACGGCTACCACTCCTTAGAGATAAGCACAGACAACACCGACGGACAAGACGATGTCAAGAAACCTGCCGTTTCTATCTTCAAATGGAACGGAACTAAATTTACACTGCAAAAATAATGGCAACAATCATACATATAGAAACCTCTACCGACGTATGCTCGGTGGCACTCAGCCAAGACGGCCAATGTATCTATCATGAAGAAGACTATAACGGGCCCTCCCACGCCCGCGTGTTGGCACCGTTTGTGGAAAACGCAGTGGGCATGGCCGACAGCCACGCCATTCCGATAGATGCCGTGGCGGTGAGCGCAGGTCCGGGGTCCTACACCGGTTTGCGCATAGGTGCGTCAACCGCCAAGGGGCTTTGTTTTGGGCGCAACCTGAAACTCGTGAGCGTCTCTACGCTCGAATTGCTCTGTGTGCCCATATTGCTCTATCATGAAGAAGAGGCCCAAGACGCGCTCCTCTGCCCCATGATTGATGCGCGCCGCATGGAAGTCTATGCCGCTGTTTACGACCGTTCGCTCCACACCGTGCGTCAAGAGCAGGCCGACATCGTGAACGAAGAGACCTATAAACCGTTTCTCGACAAAGGCAAGGTGTTGTTTTTCGGCAACGGTGCCGCTAAATGCAAGACGACAATCAACCACCCCAACGCCATTTTCGTTGACGACATAAAGCCTTTGGCCAAAAACATGGTTCCGCTTGCAGAACGCCTGCTGATGAACAACAAAACAGAAGATGTTGCATATTTTGAACCACGATACCTCAAAGACTTTATTGCAGGAACCTCCAAAAAACTTTTCTAACCATAAAACAATCCCATATCACAAATGGAATATAACACCACACGCGAAAGACTCATTCTGCCCGACTATGGGCGCAACATACAAAACATGGTGAACCACGCCATGACACTGACCGATCGCAGCCAACGCCAACAATGCGCTGAAACTATCATAAAACTGATGGCCGAAAAAGTGCCACAACAAAAAGACACCGAGGAACAGTTGCGTATGTTGTGGGATCACCTCGCCCTTATCTCGGGATACAAACTCGATGTCGACTCGCCCTATCCGATAAACATCAAGACAGACCAACAACAAACAAAACCCCATCTCGACTATCCGGACCAACACCCCACGCTGCGCCACTATGGAGTGACAATAGAAAAAACAGCACAAGCTCTGGCAGAAATGCCCGAAGGCGAAGAAAAACAACAGGCCACGGAACTGCTCGTGGCACAAATGGCAAAAAGCCTTGCCGTGTGGAACAAAAACATTCTCGCGCCACAAAAATTGGCCGACGACATACACCAACTCACAAACGGCCGAGTGACACTCAACATCACTCCGCAACGCATAAACTCACTGATACTTGCCGCAACGACACAGGCAAAACCTTCCGCCCAAAAGAAGAAAAAGAAATAACACTCCCTACTCCACCATTTCTATCCACCGCGAAAGTATTATTACAATATGGCTTCATTCATCATCGAAGGCGGACACCCGCTAAAAGGCGAGATTACACCACAAGGTGCAAAAAACGAGGCTCTCGAAGTGATTTGCGCCACTTTGCTCACCGACCAAGAAGTGAACATCGGCAACATTCCTGAAATTCTCGACGTGTTGCACCTCATCGAACTCATGCGCAACCTCGGAGTGAGCATCACCCGACACTCCAAAGGCTCTTTCACATTCAAAGCCGAAAACATAGACCCACAATACGCCACGAGCGAAGACTTTATGACAAAATGTGCCACGCTCAGAGGCAGCGTGATGCTTGTGGGACCACTGCTCGCACGGTTTGGAATGGCAGTGTTGGCAAAACCCGGCGGCGACAAAATCGGACGACGCAGGGTTGACACCCACCTCTATGGTATGTGCCAACTGGGAGCACAACTCCAATCAGACACTCTCAACTCGAGATACACACTCAAAGCCGACAAACTGAGGGGCACACACATGATACTCGACGAGGCTTCGGTCACCGGAACCGCCAATATCATCATGGCCTCGGTGTTGGCCAAAGGCACCACAACAATCTATAACGCTGCCTGTGAACCTTATGTGCAGCAACTTTGCAAAATGCTCAACAACATGGGAGCACGCATCAGTGGCATCTCGTCAAACCTGCTCACAATCGAAGGTGTTGACAAACTCCACGGCACAAGCCACAAAATCAATGCCGACATGATTGAAGTGGGCAGTTTCATAGGCATGTCTGTGATGCTCGGTGGCGGACTGACCATAAACGACGTGTGTGTGAAAGAACTCGGCAACATTCCCAAAGCATTTCAACGGCTCGGCATACAGCTTGAGTTTGGAGAAAACCACATACACATTCCCGAGCAAAGTCACTATCAGATTGAGACTTTTCTCGACGGTTCGTTTATGACCATCGACGACGCACCCTGGCCGGGACTCACGCCCGACTTGCTGAGCGTGTTGATTGTGGTTGCCACCCAAGCCAAGGGCACTGTGTTGTTTCACCAAAAAATGTTTGAAAGCCGACTATTCTTCGTAGACCGACTGATAGACATGGGAGCCCAGATAATTCTGTGCGACCCCCACCGCGCCGTTGTGGTGGGCCACGACAACAATCTCAGACTCAGAGCACGCCGCATGGCCTCGCCCGACATTCGCGCCGGCATTGCACTGCTCATAGCCGCCCTCAGCGCCGACGGAACCAGCCGCATTGACAACGTCGAGCAAATAGACCGTGGCTACGAAAATGTCGACGAGCGTCTCAATGCTCTCGGAGCCAAAATCAAACGAAGATAAAAATCCGTGCCCCGATTATGATAACAGCCAACGAAGTTTTCAAAATAGGAAAAATGGGACGCCCCCACGGCATTAAAGGCGAGATTTGCCTCCATTTCACCGACGATGTGTTTGACCGCGTTGATGCAGACTATCTTGTGTGTGACATCGACGGCATTCTCACTCCATTTTTCATGGAAGAATGGCAATTCAAAGGGCGCGACACAGCCATCATAAAATTTGAAAACATCAACACAGAAGAAGACACTAAAATCCTGCAAAATGCCGATGTGTATTTTCCCTTTTCCTTAGCAGAGGAAAGAGAAGACGAAATCCGATCGTGGAAAATGCTGACAGGCTTCAGCGTGGCCGACACCACCCACGGACATATCGGCACGGTTGCTCTGGTCGACGACTCGTCGGCCAACACACTGCTCGAAATAAAAACCGGAGACGGCAAAACCATCTTGCTGCCCATTCACCCCGACCTCGTCGAGTCTTTCGACATCAAACAACGCACAATCACCCTCAACCTGCCCGAGGGATTGCTCATGCTCAACTAAAAATAAACTCTCTCTTTAGAGAAATAAACAATAAAGATGAAGAAAAAGAAACTGGCAATACTCGGTTCGACCGGCTCTATCGGCACACAGACACTCCAAGTGGTTGCCGAGCACCCCGACCTCTACGAAGTGCGTATTCTGACAGCCAACACCCAAGCCGATATGCTCATCGGTCAGGCTCTGCGCTTTGAACCCGACGCCGTGGTGATTGTCGACGAAAGCAAATATGAATATGTGAGTCACGCCCTGGCCGACTCGCCCATAAAAGTCTATTGCGGAGCAAAGTCTCTGTGTGAGGTCGTTGCTTTCGACACTGTAGACGTGGTGGTGACCGCTCTCGTGGGCTTCAGTGGTCTCGAGCCCACAATATCAGCCATCAAAGCCGGCAAACAAATAGCCTTGGCCAACAAAGAGACTCTTGTGGTGGCAGGCAGCCTCATCACTTCTCTGGCACGCCAACACAAAGTGAGCATTCTGCCGGTAGACAGCGAACACTCGGCAATCTTCCAATGCCTCGTGGGAGAAGGCGACAACAAAATCAGCAAACTGTTGCTCACCGCCTCGGGCGGACCGTTTCGCACAATGACAGCCCAAGAAATCTGCCATGCCACTGCAAAACATGCCCTGCAACACCCCACATGGCAGATGGGCGCAAAAATCACCATTGATTCTGCCACCATGATGAACAAGGGCTTTGAAGTGATTGAAGCCAAATGGCTGTTTGACATCAGTCCCGAACAGATTGAAGTGTTGGTACACCCTCAAAGCATTGTTCACTCGGCCGTTGAATTTTGTGACGGCACTGTAAAAGCCCAACTCGGAATGCCCGATATGAGACTGCCAATACAATACGCACTCTCGTTTCCCAAACGACTGCCACTATCGGGCGAACGACTCGACCTCTTCAAAATTAAAAACCTCACTTTTGAACAACCCGACATCAAAAAATTTCCCTGTCTCGGCCTCGCCTATCAGGCAATCGCCCAAGGTGGCAACATGCCCTGCATACTCAACGCCGCCAATGAAGTGGCGAACCTTGCTTTCCGACAAGGCGAAATAACATACAGTCAAATATGCAACACTCTTGAAAAGACAATGTCGTCGGTCGCATTCGACCCCACACCGTCTTTGGAAACATTTTTGCAGACCGACACAGAGAGCCGACTTGTTGCTAAAAAAATAATCAGCAAACAATTATCCTAATAAACAACAAAACCGCATATAAAACAAAAAACATCTCATAATCTATGGAAATAATTCTAATCAGAGCAGCCCAGCTCATACTATGCCTATCGCTTCTCGTGGTGTTGCACGAAGGCGGTCACTTCTTTTTTGCAAAACTCTTTGGCATTCGCGTTGAGAAATTCTATATGTTCTTCAACCCCAAATTCCACCTTTTCAGCACCTACTCCAAATGGTGGCGCAGGTTGCGCGGCAAGAAACCGCTCGTAAAAGACGAAAACGGCAACTACCCCTACGACGGCACCGAATATGGCATTGGTTGGGTGCCATTGGGCGGATATGTGAAAATTGCCGGCATGATCGATGAGTCCATGGACGTGGAGCAAATGAATAAACCGCCCCAACCGTGGGAGTTTCGCACAAAACCGGCATGGCAACGTCTGCTCGTGATGTTGGGCGGTGTGATGGTCAACTTCCTTGTGGCTCTGTTTATCTACTCAATGATACTCTTTGTGTGGGGCGAGAAATATATTCCCCTCAAAGACATGACAATGGGTTTCACTTTCAACAAAGAAGCCCATGCCCTCGGATTTAAAGATGGCGACATTCCTATCGCAACCGAAAACGAGACTTTCCGCGACTTCAACACCGACGTGATGCGCTCCATTTCAACGGCAAAGCAGGTCACCGTGTTGCGCAACGGCTCTGCCACCACAATCAATATGCCCGAAAACGGACTTAACCTGATCGAAATGTTCCAAAGCGAGAAGCCTTTCCTATCGCTCTACCTGCCCTCCGTGATCGACAGCGTGATTGCCGACACTCCGGCCCAAAAAGCCGGTCTTGCCAAAGGCGACAAAATAACAAGCTTCAACGGCAAACCCATTGAGACATGGAGCGACTACAATGCTGCTCTGGCAAACCTCTCCAAACGTCTCGAAGGTGCCACCACCAACGATTCCATACGCAAGCGCAACGTGTGTATCACACTTTTGAAAGCCAACGGCACCGGCGACACAGTGAGACTCTTGCTCAACTCAGAATTACGCATGGGTGTGGTTCAGGCCTCGGCCCTCAACTACTATAAACCCGTCACACAACACTACTCTCTCTTGCAATCCATACCGGCCGGCATAAGCCATGGCATAGACGTGTTTAGCGGCTATGTGAGCGACCTCAAATATATCTTCACCAAAGAGGGAGCCAAGAGCGTTGGCTCGTTTGGAGCCATCGGCAGCATGTTCCCCACCTCATGGGATTGGCAACGTTTTTGGGAACTGACGGCCTTTATCAGCATTATTCTTGCGTTTATGAATGTTTTGCCCATTCCCGCCCTCGATGGCGGCCACGCAATGTTTTTGCTCATCGAAATGATTTTCCGCAGAAAATTCAGCCTTAAATTCCAAGAACGCGCACAAACCATCGGAATGTTACTCTTGATTTTATTGATGATCTACGCCATTGGCAACGACATCTTCCGCTTCTTGCTATAACGTCAGCAAAATAAGAATTATAATTAAATCTCACAAACATTTTCCTCCGGTCATGATAAAACAACTCTCGTTGCTGTTGCTCTGCCTCGTCACAACTCTCTGTGGTTTTGCCGCAGACAAAATGATACGTATCTCCACAGACAATACAGACCTCATCTTTCACCTCGTTTCAAACAATCGCATTTACCAAACCTATTTCGGACAAAGATTATCCGACCCCTATGTGCTTTCCTATGGTGCCAACAACAAGGAAATCTATCAGGGAGCCGGCTATGACGACTATTTCGAGCCTGCTCTCGGCATAATACACAACGATGGTTTGCGATGCACAGTGCTGACATACGTCTCAGACGAATCACACCCCATTGACGGAGGAACCGAAACCGTCATCAAACTGAGAGACGAAGTCTATCCCGTGGAAGTGACGCTCCACTATCAGGCCTACACCAAAGAAAATGTGATAAAAGCATGGAGCGAAATCGTTCATCGGGAGAAAAAGCCTGTTACTCTCTTTCGCTTTGCCAGCAACATGCTCTATTTCGACAAGTCGAGATATTTTCTCACTCAATATTCCGGTGATTGGGCAAGCGAAGGCAAAATCGACACTCAGGAATTGTTTTTCGGAAAGAAGATAATCGACTCTAAATTGGGAAGTCGTGCAGCAATGTATGCCTCTCCGTTTTTTGAACTCGGACTTGGTCAACCGGCCTCAGAAAACAAAGGAGAAGTGTTGCTGGGCACACTCGGTTGGACCGGCAATTTCAGTTTCACATTCGACATCGACAACAATGGCATTCTTCGCATTGTGTCGGGCATAAACCCTTTCACCTCCGACTATGAACTAAAACCCGGTGAACCATTTGTTACACCCGAATTTATCTTCACACGCAGCAACGAAGGCGAAGGACTTGCCTCACGACAAATGCACCGCTGGGCACTCAACCACCAAGTGATGGACGGACGTGGCGATCGCATGACTTTGCTCAACAACTGGGAAAACACATATTTCAATTTCGATGAGCCCACCCTTGCCAACTGCATGAAAGAAGGCAAGAAACTCGGTGTAGACCTTTTCTTGCTCGACGATGGTTGGTTTGCCAACAAATATCCTCGCAACAACGACCGCGCAGGCCTCGGCGATTGGGAACCCAACCGCGTGAAACTACCCAACGGTGTTCCCGGCTTGGTTAATGCCGCTCGTGAGGCGCAAATAAAATTCGGTATCTGGATAGAACCCGAGATGGTAAACCCCAAAAGTGAACTCTTTGAGAAACACCCCGATTGGGCCATGACTCTGCCAAACCGCAAAACCTACTATTATCGCAACCAATTGGTTTTAGACCTCAGCAACCCCGAAGTGCAAGACTATGTGTTCTCCATTCCCGACAAACTGCTC
>JAQXTH010000033.1 GCA_029219385.1 Prevotellaceae bacterium
GCTATCGCCCGACCACTGCGGGATTTACAGCCTCCCCGATGCCGCCAAGATGCCTTCCCGATGCATTTTCCAAGAAATGGCTCAAAAAAAATCGGCGCAATGCTTGCATAATAAAAAAAATTGCCGTAAATTTGCATCGCAAAACCGAAAAGGGGCGATAGAGTTTCTGGCGGTTGATGCAAAAAGCTTCAGTAGCTCAGTTGGTTAGAGCACCTGACTGTTAATCAGGGGGTCGTTGGTTCAAGCCCATCCTGAAGCGCAAAACTTTTTCTCATATTTAACAAATAGAGTTAAATGCAACCATTTAGCAGCCACAACATGAGTTATGGCTGCTTTTTTTATTCCCATACCAATTGTCAAATTTCGATTTAACCCAAAACAATCAAAAATAACATCAAAGGACTATCCTGCAAATTCTCGGCCAAAGAGATTACTCAGATTTGGAATTAAAATTCACGCATAACATGAACTGACAACCATAATAGGAATAAGAAAATAAGAGTGTAAACAACAATAGTATTAACAAACAAAACTGTCAACCAAAATCAGTAGACGTCACAAAAATCACGCGAGCAGACTTAACGATGTATTTCCGGCCGGAGATACTAAGATTTTCGGGCGAAGATACTAAGATTTCCGGGCGGAGATACTAGTATTTTCGGCCGGAAATAAATAGCCAAGTCTGCTCGCGTGACGAAATTGACAAAACGCATTAAAACAAGCTCCGTTTTCATCATTGTTTCACTGTCACTCATCAGCGAGAATTATTCCACTCAAAGCAAATTGTCCTTTCCTCCTCAAAGCCTAAACATACAAAAAAAGCAACACGTCTCTGCCGAGGCAGAAAACGTGTTGCTTTCACAAAACTATAATAATAACGTAAACGTAAACTTACGTCAATCTTCAATCAAATTCTTTCCGGTCATCTCCTTGGGCTGTTCAAGTCCCATGATGTGGAGAATGCTCGGAGCCACATCGGCCAAAATACCGTCGTTGACCTTGGCATTTTTATTTTCTGATATATAGATAAACGGCACGGGGTTGAGAGAGTGAGCCGTGTTGGGCGTTCCGTCGGGATTGATTGCATAATCGGCATTGCCGTGGTCGGCAATGATGATGGTTTCATAACCGGTTTCGTTGGCGGCTGTCACCACGTCTTTCACACAGTTGTCGACTGCCGTCACAGCCTTTTCGATTGCCTCATAGACACCGGTGTGGCCCACCATGTCACCGTTGGCAAAGTTCACCACGATGAAAGCATATTCATCTTTCTTGATAGCCTCCACCAATTTGTCCTTCACTTCGTAGGCCGACATTTCGGGTTGCAAGTCGTAGGTTGCCACCTTAGGCGAAGCCACGAGAATGCGGTCTTCGTTGTCGAAAGGTGTCTCGCGACCACCGTTGAAGAAGAATGTGACGTGGGCATATTTTTCGGTCTCAGCGGTATGGAGTTGCTTCAATCCTTTGCTGCTGATATATTCGCCAAGAGTGTTTTCTACATTCTCCTTGGGGAAAAGAATGCCTACACCGGTGAAACTTGCATCATATGGAGTCATGCAATAGTACTTAAGGCCGGGAATGGTGGTCATACCCTCTTCGGGCATATCCTTTTGTGTGAGCACAACGGTGAGTTCCTTTGCACGGTCGTTGCGATAGTTCACAAATATCACCACATCGCCCTCCTTTATGCGCCCGTCGACATTGGCATTTACCAGCGGTTCCATAAACTCATCAGTGTTTTTGTGGTCTTCAGAGTCGGTGTCGTAGCAATATTGCACGCCCTCAACCATATCGTCAACCTCCTTACCTTTGCCGCCCACGAGTTGGTCATAGGCAATCTTGATGCGGTTCCAACGTTTGTCGCGATCCATGGCATAGAAACGACCTATGATAGAAGCCACTGCGGCACCGTTGTCGGCACACACCTTTGTGAGTTGCTCAATGAAGCCCTTGCCCGAGCGTGGGTCGGTGTCGCGTCCGTCCATGAAGCAATGAACAAAAGTTCTGCCGTCCAGACCATATTCGTGTGAGATTTCCACCATCTTAAAGATGTGTTCGAGCGAAGAGTGAACACCGCCATTAGAGGTGAGACCCATTATATGAAGGTTTTTGCCGTTTTCCTTGGCATAGGTGTAGGCCTCTTTCACACGGGGATTTTCCTTTATCGACCCGTCTGCACACGCGCGGTTTATCTTCACAAGGTCTTGATATACAATTCGTCCGGCACCAATGTTGAGATGACCCACCTCCGAGTTGCCCATTTGTCCGTCGGGCAAGCCCACATATTCACCGCTGGCCTGCAATTGTGAATGACAATAATTTTCGTTGAGATAATCAAGATAGGGTGTCGGTGTGGAGTAAATCACGTTGCCCTTGTCTTTGCTACCGATTCCCCATCCGTCGAGAATCATTAAGAGTGCTTTCTTTGCCATGCTTTTATATATGTTTTTTTGTTATAGTCTTTTTAAGAAGCCTTTTGTGTGATATAGATATCGGTAGAGGCTCCGGTTTCAGACTTGAGTGTCACTTTTCCCGTGCGCTTCTCGCCCGTGTTGTTGACTTGAAGAGTAATCTCCGTAGAGTTGTCGCCGGCCTTAAATGTTTCGTCTGAAACACTTATCCACGGTGTTTCGGTCTTGAGAGTGGCATCGGCATAGAGCGTAAAAGCCAACTTAGAGGAAGTCGCGTTTGCAGCAAGACTCTGAGAAAAATCATATTCGTTGTTGAGCCCTGTCGATGCCTTTTGCGGAATAGTGATGTTGAGATGATAGTATTGGCGCACAACCAACGACACCTGCTGTTTGTTGGCCTTGGCTGTTATGAACGTTTCGCGATCAGAACCTGTGGTATTGGCTCCAAACCACATGCATCTTGTGACAAGGTATTCGGTGCCATAGATATATTTCACCTCTCCGCTTGCAATGGCCGAAGCTGTTTCTTTAAACACCATCCAATTACAATTTGTATTGACCTCCCACGAGTCAGTGGTGTGAATCTCAAGCGAATCACTCTTTTGGTCGGCATAGTATGTAACGGGGTATTTGTCGACCGACTGTGCATCAAGTCTCAATGTATGAAAATCGGGGTCGTCGCTGCTACAACCTGCAACAAACATCAACAAACCCACAAACAATGTCAAAATTCCAAATTTCTTATTCATGATAAAATCCTGTTAATAATTACACTCGGCAAAGTTACGAGTTTATTTCATACAAAGAGCGTTTTTACATCTTTTAATTGTCTCCCAAACCACCAATGCAAAAAAAATCATAATTTTGCGCCATGCAATACACACCTTATTATATATATACATGACAAAAGTAACTATCTTATCTCTGCTGCTCGCAATAGCAACTGTCTCTGCATCGGCCCAAACCGACCGAAAGAAAAACTCGGTTGCCCCACCGGCAAAAAGAGTTCTCAAATCGCTCGGTCTGGCGGGCAAGACACCTACAGCGGCCGGCAACGGAATATGGAGCGTTGCCGACGGCACCACAATCTATGCTTCCGAGGCTTTTTGCAACGATGTAAATGGTTTTGGCGGGCCCACTCCACTTTTCATCGCGATAGCCAAGAGTGGAAAAATCTCTGCCGTGGCTCCGGGCGACAACAACGAAACACCCGACAACTGGTCGAAGGTTGTCCACTCAAAACTATTCAAGTCGTGGAACAGCATGACTGCCAAACAGGCTGCTGCCGCCAAGGTCGATGCAGTCACAGGAGCCACCTACAGCTCCACTGCCGTGATACAGACCATAAAGGCCACCCTCAAGAAAATAGACCAATAACAGTTCGGTTTGTTGCCCTCATTGTCTAAACTGCGTTTCAAGCCGCAGTGCGCACGAAAAAAATCTCCTCACACACCAACTGTTTTTCCTTAACAAGTCGCAAAGAGGGGGCGAC
This sequence comes from Prevotellaceae bacterium, assembly GCA_029219385.1. Taxonomy (GTDB): domain Bacteria; phylum Bacteroidota; class Bacteroidia; order Bacteroidales; family Bacteroidaceae; genus UBA6382. The sequence goes on from JAQXTH010000033.1 coordinate 3,904, forward strand.
TTTTAAAAACCGTTATAATTATTTGGGTATTTATAAATAAAATGATAATTTTGCACTCGCTTAACGGGCAAACTGCCGAGGCAACCCATGTTGCCAACGCGCTCGGATGGTGGAATCGGTAGACACGAGGGACTTAAAATCCCTTGCCCCGGAAGGGGCGTGCGGGTTCAAGTCCCGCTCCGAGTACCAATAACCAAAAAAAGGTCGGAAACTTAATGTTTCCGACTTTTTTTGGTCTCATGATATATTGGAGAGTTCTATGCCAAAAGATGGATGTTGAGTTTTTCGCATTCCTCGCGCATGGAGTCGGGCCAGATGGAGCATTGAATCTCGCCGATATGAGCCTTTTTGAGATAAAGCATACAAAGGCGCGACTGGCCGATGCCACCGCCGATGCTCAACGGCAGAGTATCGTTGAGCAATCGCTTGTGGAAATAAAGATTTTTGCGCTCCTCCTTGCCACTCATCTTGAGCTGACGCAAGAGAGCCTCCTTATCGACACGAATGCCCATCGATGAAATTTCAACAGCACGCCCAAGCACCTCGCTCCATATCATTATATCGCCATTGAGACCGGGCAAGCCAAGACTTGAAACGGTGGAATAGTCATCGTAGTCGGGAGCACGCCCGTCGTGTGGTTTTCCATCACCCAACTCACAACCTATGCCGATGATAAACACGGCACCCTTTTCTTTGGTGATGGCGTTTTCACGCTCTTTGGGAGTGAGGTTGGGATACATCTTGCGCAATTCTTCGGAATGGATGAAGAAAATCTCCTGAGGGAGGAAAGGCTTTATTTGCGGATAGGCCTCACACACCATAAATTCCGTGCGCAACAGAGCTGCATAGATGTCTCTCACCGTAGTTTCAAGAAATGCCAGAGTGCGTTGATCGGCCGTGATGACACGCTCCCAATCCCATTGGTCAACATAGAGCGAATGGAGATTGTCGAGTTCCTCATCGGCGCGAATAGCATTCATATCGGTATATATGCCATAACCGGGTTTTATGTCGTATTCGGCAAGGGTGAGGCGTTTCCATTTGGCCAGCGAGTGAACCACCTCGGCCACTTGGTCGCCAAGATCCTTGATGGGAAAGTTCACTGCACGCTCAGTGCCGTTGAGGTCGTCGTTAATGCCCATGCCGCGAAGCACGAAAAGCGGTCCGGTGACACGGCGCAGTTTGAGGCCCGTGGCAAGGTTTTGCTGAAAGAAATCCTTGATTTTCTTTATGCCCTGCTCTGTCTGGTGAGGGTCAAGCAGAGGTTTATAGGGCGCAATATCATATACTTTACTCATGTCTGTTTGTTTTATTCTGCTACAAAATTACACATTTTTTTTGAATGACGATACATTTTGTAACCACCTAAAGCCTCACAGTGTGATTTTGTATGCAAAACAAGCCAAGCAAACCTTGCCTATAACCCAAGATACAACATTTTCTCATGTTTCTTTGACCGACAAACTTTGCCATTGTCCTCCCTCCCTACCTCATTGTCTTTTCTTGGGCTTTTTGTTTAGTTTATAGATGACACGAAACATGGCATAGCGTGGAATGACATTTCGCCAAGTCTCTGTGACACCCTGCATGTTGACCGTGTAGTTCACGTTGGAGATGTCGCCAAGAATGTCATAGCCCACGAGGGCAAAGATAAGATTGCCGTGCATAATGCTCTTAGACAACTGCGCGTTCCACACAAAATTATCGGTGTTCATCACTGCATTGGAATAACCATGGCGCGTATATAAGGTGAAGTCGGTTGACAACTGCAAGTTCCATGGCAGGCGAACATTGCCATAAATGCCGGCATCTATGTTCACACCATTGACGCGCTGAAAATTCTCACGCTTGCTATCGGCACTGTGCCATGCTGTTTGAAACTTTGTGCCAATCCTCAATTTCTTATGATTGAACTCCATGCTCAGCGGTATGGCCATATAGTTTGTGTAGACCTCGCTCTTTACTACCGTTGGCGAATTTGTTGCCTGCAAGTCTGTGTTTCGATAGAAGTTGTTGTCGAAAGCAAGATTTAGCACGAAACGTTTTTTTGCATCTATCGGTGTGCTATATCTGCCACTGAAACTGATATTATAGTTGCCGTTCACATTCTGTGGGCGAAAGGTACGCACACCCGTAGTGGCATCATAGATTTGGGCTGTGGCAAAAGCGTTGCGGAAAAATGTTGCCGTGATTTTTCCGGAATAACGACGTTGTTTCTCACTGCCCCATTGGTCGGAAGTGCAATATAGCTCGGTTGAATAAATCTCTGTGCGACGCAGCCCCGTGTTGCCCTCGCTGATATTGAGCGGATCGCTGTCAAAACTCATGCCCATGAGCGAGAACAAGGAGGGAAGTTGCTGCCTATAACTGCCGTCTAACCATATTTGATGCTTCATTCCCTCTGTGTTGCGTTGCAAGCGAAATGTCATTGTGGGAAGCAGTTCGTTTCGAGACAACTTGTTAAGCTGTCGCCCATCAAAGTCTAAACTTTCCATGCTGTATTCCACTCCGGGCGTGAAAGTAAAACGCCAAAGTGCCGTGCGCACATAATTATTGTTGCGGTGTTCACGCTTGTCGTATGAGTAGCTAAAGGTTGCCGTGGCAGTGAGCGTATGATTGTTGCGCGTGGTGATATAACTGTTGTGACGGTCAAGAGCAGAGAGAAGAGCCTGGCGCGTTGACGGCAACATGCCAAAGTCGGTTTCATTCATTTCTTCGAGCCAATCCAAGCGATAGAGGCTGTTTTCCTGTCTGCTATAAACATAGCCATAACCAATCGAGGGAGAGAGACTTATGCCATGAAAACCTTTGGAGTAAAGATGATGAGCCCACGACAAGCCTACATTGCCCTCCAGCTTGTCTGACGGATTGTCATAATAGCGGTTTCTAAGATCATTGTTTTGACCATCAGCGTATGACAGAGAATAGAGATTGAAGTTGTGTGACTTTTGCCTGCCGGCTTTAAAGTCTGTGGTGAGTTCCATGCGTCGACCGATCAAAGGCATAGTGAAATACAGTTGAGAGTTTATTCCTCCGCTGATGTCTTCAGAGTTGCCGCGTTGGCGTGTGCGCACCTTGTTGACAAGAATATCGGTGAGTTCTCGGCTTGCACCCGGGCCATTAAACAAGTCTTCAAAACTACCCTTGCCAATGGGATTGTCAGAAAATTCTGCCGACATGGCATCCATGTTGTTTTTTGAATAATTGTAGGAGAAGCAGGGCTTCAGATAAAGCTGAGTGCTATATTTATCATTCTCAGGCCCCAGCATAAAGCGAAATTTATGGTCGGTGTTAAACGAAATGCTATGCGACCTGATTGTCCGGAGCGATCTGTTGAACACAGAACCGTCATTTTGAAATATCTCGCGGTTTTGTTTCATCACGGCATTGTTATCAGTGTGAGTGGCGTTGGCATTTCCCTCTATCTGGAAACGAGAGTGTTTGTCGTCTACGAGATAGTCAAATCCGGCTGTCTCGGTGGTGCTCATGCCATTCCCTATTGCGCTCGGCGACCATTCTCCGTTTCTGCCGGGCTTGCGACTTTCGTGAGTGTTGTTGGCATTGGCATAGAATGTCAAGCGCGATTGAGGCGTAAATCTCAAGGCAAAAAGTCGTCCGAGCCATCGCTCATGAGTGCCGACACCGCCTTCAGCATTGGCCAACCAGCCGATTTGATATTCTCGCTTCAAATTCACGTCCATCACAAATCTGCCATCGTTCAAATCCAACCCCAAACCCTCACTGCGTTCACTTTTCTTGTCATAAAACTTTACAGTTTTCACAGTATAGGCCGGCAGGTTGTCTAACAGCACCGTGTTGTCGCCTCTGAAAAAATCCTTTCCGTTGAGCAAGACACTCTCCACCTTTTTTCCATTCACAAAAATACGACCATCGCGTTTCAGTTCCACGCCCGGGAGTTGCTCAACAAGTGCATCAAGCATTGACCCCTCTGCCAAATTAAAAGCATCGGCATTATAGACCAAAGTGTCGCCCTTGTTATAGAACTTTATTTTTGTGGCTGTTATTTTCACCTCGCCAAGTTTTTTTGTATGGTTTAAAGGTTTTCGGCGCATTTTTATTTCGCCTATCATATAACTCAAGTCTTGCTTGCTGACCTTTATCTTAAAGCGTTTTGTCGTGGTTTGATATTGAGGATTGGTGAGCCTTATGATATATTCGCCCGAGCGAAAGCCAACCGACATGATAAATTTGGAATTGGGGCGATACTGACTATCCCAAACCGGTTGAACCGTGGCAATGACCACGCTGTCTAACGTGAGCAGTTCCGCACGCGTGCTGTCAATCACGGGCTGCATGGTGAAAGCGTCGCGAGGCCAGCCCATTAGCAACAAACTGTCTGTTTTGTCAGCACAGACCTTAGACATAGAGATAGAACACAATAATAGAACAATACAAATCTTTTTCATAATATGGCTAACAATTTGATTAGTAATTATATCAGCCTTATGACGGGGGGCTATTTATCGGCCTTTTTCTTTGACATCGTGTTGAACTTGTAGCAAACGTGCAGCATGGCATAGTGGGGAATGGAGTTATACCATGTCTCGGTGAAACCTTGCGCATTGACCACGGTGCGGGTGTCGCTCACGTCGGCCAAGAGGTCACACACCTCGAGTTTGAAGATGAGGGCCTTGTTTTTGAGGAAGGGCCGCGAGAGAGTGAGGTTCCACACGAAATGGTCGTCGTTCATTGCCGACGAGGCATAGCCCCGGCGCAAATAGATGTTGAAAGTCGAGGTTACATCAATATCCCACACCAACGGTCCGTTGGCCCTGAAATAATAATTTATGTCGGCAGCACTGAGAGACGAGAAGTTGTCACGATTGCCAAATTGTCTTTTCCAATTAACATTGGCTCCCAACACAAAACTGCGCTTGTTGATTGAGTATTTCAAACTTGTGTTGCCTCTCACATTATAGTTGTGAACAGTGCTTCGCAGGAGTTTTGTCGTCTCACCGTTGTTGTCTGACACGAGGTCAACGCTGTGATTATATCGAAAATCAAACTCTTCCCTAAAAGTGAAGCGATCTTTCTTGTCTACACAACGCTCAAAAAACATTGAGGCCTTGCTCATCCAGTTGCCACTGACGTTGAGCGGCTTATAGGTGGTCACGCCCGTGGCGCGGTCGTAGATTGTGGCCATGGCAACGGCATTGCTCGTCTGCTCCCAATAAAGCGAGGCGTTGAAATTTTGCATGTGTTTTGAGTTGGAATAATTTCCACGCACGTCTAAATAGTTTTTAGAAGAGCCCTTTAGCGAAGCATTGCCTTTTGAGACAAAGAGCGGGTTGGTATCGTCGGTGATGTCGAGCAAATAGGAAAGCGTTGGCAGCGATTTGTAATAGCGATAGGTCACATGGAAGTTTTTCACAATACCGTCTTTGGTGAAATAGCGATTGATGTAGAGATTGGGTGAAAAAGTGGAAACATTGGCTCGGCCCGTTTGTCTGTTGGCAGAACGCGTGTCGGTTATCCTGCCACTTTCAAAATAAACAGGAATTTCAAATTTCACATTCCAGCCGTTGTTAAGTTGCCAATTCAAAGATGATATTGAATTACTTTCCGTGCTCGTGGTAGTGCGGTTATAGGAGTTGTAGATGTCGAGAGCCATCATCATTGAGTCGCGCGTTGAGGGCAGCGCACCGAGCAAGCGGTCGTCGGGCCTGTTCCAACCGCTGAGGGAGTCGAGGCGATAGCGTTCGGGAGCGTTTTTGTCTTTGTTGCAAGCAAACCACTGGCGAAAATCAAACCACAACTTTTTTCTTACCAATTCAACGCCATACGACACCGAAGTCTTTATTTTCAACGACTTGGAGGGCGACAAGAAATAGACGTTGCGAAAATCCTGCGAAGAGAGAAGGCGATTGTCGAGCAGGTAGTGCTGATAGTTCTCAACACGATTGTCGGTATAGTCGATGTTATACCACAACATCATGTTATTGCCAAAGAATGGGTCGGGCATATTAAGTTGTCCGTTTGAATGATAGTTTTTTGAGACATTCTCCGACTGCGTCTTGTCGAGCACGCTGTTGAGCCTCATCTGTTCGAGGCGCACACTGCCCATGGGCATGAATATGCTGTCGAGCGAGGCTAAGCGATAGGCATCATTGGGGTCGCTGTCAAACGAAACTCTTCGGCTGTTTCCTGTGGTGCGATAGCGTTTGTAGGTTCCATTAAAAAGATTGGCATACGCATAGACGCGTTCTTTCATCAGTTGAATATTGTCATACCACGAGAAACTTGTGGAAGACGTGCGTTCACGCTGTTTGGAGCGCGTATAGGTGTCGCCCGAAACAAGATATGTGGTTGAAGTCGTTTCGTTTTCTTTTAGTTTGTCATTGTGTTGTGCCTGTCCTGCGATGGTAAACTTCAGTCCTTCATATTTGCCGGGAGTCGATTTATCATAACTTGCTCTGACTCCCACCCTCTTGTCGTGTTGCAGACCGTCGTTTAACTGATTTATATAAATATTGCCGTCGTTGCCACCCGCAACGAGATATTTGTTTACGTTGTTGCAATCCACATAACTCATGAATTTCCAGCGGTCGTTGAAATAGAGCGTGGTGAATTTTGTGCTATATCTGTCAGAAGTGCCGTATGCCACGTCGCTGTTGAAAATCCACCCGCGCTTATATTGCTTTTTGAGTTTCACGTCGACCACGAGTTTCTTCATCTCTTCGCGCTTCACCGAGTCTTTTATGAGATAAGCCGCATTATCGTCTTTGCGATAGACCTGCACCTTCTTCACAGTGTAGGCCGGCAGGTTTTCGAGCGCCAGTTTGGGGTCACCATCAAAGAAATCCTTGCCGTCGACAAGCAGGCTCTCCACTTTCTTGCCGTTGTGGAAAATCTCGCCGTTGTCTTTTATCTCCATGCCGGGCATCTCGGCCAGGAGTTTGTCGAGCATGGAGCCCTCGGCCATGTTGAAAGCATCGGCATCATACTCCACCGTGTCGCCCTTCACCACCATCTTGATGCGAGTGGCCTTCACAACCGCCTCGCCCAACACGTGTTCGCGAGGCTTCTTGCGTATCTTGAAACTCAAAGACCACTGCGTGACATATTTATGAAACTTGCGGTCGGGAACAGAGAAGTCTTGCATTTCCGAAACATAGCCCTCCACGTCGAAACGTATCTTATAGTTGCCACCTTGGGGCAGTTTGAAATTAAAATGAGCAGGCACCGTATATTTCCATGTGCCATAGTTCTCGTCGTGAGTGTCTATAATGCTGTCGCACGCTATTATCACCCCCGTGGTGTCGTAGACAGTGAAAAGTCCCTTGTTGAGCCTCTCGTTGGTGAAAAAGTCGGTCACGGCACCCGAAATCGAAATTGAATCTTTGCGTGGCCCACCCCACGCGTCAACAAACATAAACAACACCATAAAAACGGCAAAAGCCACTCGGCGCAAGGCAACGACACTCGTCGCACAAACAGAGAATTTCATAACTATCTTTTCTTTTAATATTTCTACAAAAAAAGCGAGACAGCAAGACGAAACAACGCCTTAAACTGTCTCGCTTTAATATATTAACGAGAAAAGTCAATAAAGTTAAGTTAAGAATTCCTTGTTTTTTATTATTCTTTTTTAACAACAAGGTTATTTCTCCTTGTTTGCCTCCTTTTTCTTTGCCATAGAGTTGAACTTGTAGCAAACATGCAACATCACATAGCGCGGAATGGAGTTATACCACGTCTCGCGCCTTCCCTGGGCATTGACAACATTGCTGACATTGCTCAACTGCCCGAGCAAATCAACGCCCTCTATGCGCAACACGAGAGCCTTGGACTTGAGGAAGGCACGCGACAACTTGAGATTCCACACGGCACGGTCATCGTTCATCGAAGCCTCGTTGTAGCCGCGGCGCATAAATAGGCCGAGCCTCGTTTCATATTCAATGCCGGCAAAAAGCGGCCCGTTAGAACTTATGCCATATTCCATGTCTACGGCATTGAGGTTGGTGAAATTGTCGCGGCTGCTGTTTTGAATGCGCCATTTCACTCCGCCCCCCAATGTCACCTTGTATTTCTTATAGGTACACTTTATATCAAAGTCTTCACTCACCGTATAGTTGTGCACGGTGCTGCGCTGTGGGGTGGCAATACCGTCGACAGTTTCAGTGATATAGTCCACATTGTGATTATAGTCAAATACCGTGCTGTTACCCACAACGAAACGATCTTTCTTGTCGATGGCACGACTGACGTTTCCTTTCACGCTGGCATTCCAGTTGCCGTTGATGTTGCGCGGCATATAGGTGGTCACACCCGTGGCGCGGTCATAGGTGGTGGTAGAGGCCACGGCATTGGAGGTTTGCGACCACGACATGTTAAAATTGTAGTTCTGCATGTGGAGTGCTTTTGAATACCATGTGTTGAAATTGATGTTGTTTGTGCGCGAGTTTTTGAGATGAGCGTTGCCACGCGATATAAACAAGGGGTTTGTGTCGTCAACCAGGTCGAGCAGATAACCCATGTTGGGCATTGAGGTAGTACATTGATACTCAAAACCAATATACTCCACATTGCCGTTCTCCTGATTGTGTTTTCGTCTCCTAACTCTCAGAGCCGGTGAAACGGCTGAGAGACTGGCCTTTTTGCTGCCACCCATGGAAGTGCGCGTGTCGCGTATTGAATATCGTTCCGCCAACAAACCTATTTCGGGAATTACAGCCCATTCGTGGGGAAGGGCAATGTGAGCCGATAAAGAAGGTTTGTGAGAATTTACAGAAGTAGTGCGGTGATATGAATTGCGGAGGTCGCGAGCCAAACTCATGGAGTCTTGCGTAGAGGGCAAAGAACCCATAGGATAGCGGTCGAGGTCGTCCCAACCCGATAGCGAGTCAAGACGATAACGGTCGGGATTATTCTTGTCGCGGTTATACTTAAAATAATAACCCAAGTTTACAGAAAATTTCTTGCTCACCTCCATGTCGTAGTATGCCTGTGTGGAGAAATATATGTTGCCCGAAGATGTCTCGGAAAACACGTTGCGTATATCGCGATCGGTAGCCTGGCGATTGTCGAGCCGATAGTGCTGAAAGTTTTCAGATTTATTATCGTTGTAGTTAAAATTATATTGAAGATATACATCGTTGCCAAAAATCGGCGAGGGGAAAAACGTCTGAAAACTCGAACCAAGATGCGTTGACTTCGTCAGCGACTGAGTGGCATTCAACACAGTGTTGAGCCTCATTTGCTCGAGACGCGTGCTGCCCATGGGCATAAAAATGCTGTCAAGCGAAGCCAAGCGATAAGAGTCCTTGGGGTCGTCGTTGAAAGTGACGCTATGAGAAGACATCGCACCGCGAGTGCGAGAATAAGAACCCTCTAAAGGAACAAAATACAACCATAAATGCTGTGTTTCTTTAGTTATACGACTGTTCCAATCTATGTAGCGACGACTGTCGCGCGAATTGTCGCGCGAACGTGTGTGGGTGTCGCCCGCATTGAGATAGGTAGTCGACGAAGTCTCCGACTGATTATAAGAAGTAGAAGAACCGGCGTTGAAACCGGTGCGCAAACTAAGTTTTTCTTTATCATACATAAGCCTCATGCCACCCTGTCTGTTATAGCGCACACCGGTGCCCCACGAACCATCCCAAAAATCTCCGTTTTCATTGGGAGTTGCTCCTTGGTTGACGTTATTGAAATTGCCGTAGGCCATAAACTTCCAGACACTGCTGAAATACATCAGCGACAGGCGCGTAGAAAATCGGTCGTGAGTGCCATAGGCAAAGTCGGAGTTCATCAGCCAACTCTTCTGATACTGCTTCTTCAGTTTCACGTCGACCACGAGTTTCTTCATCTCTTCGCGCTTGAGCGAATCTTTTATGACAGCAGAGCCGTCGGCGTCTTTTTGATAGACCTGCACCTTCTTCACCGCATAGGCCGGCAGATTTTCGAGAGCCAGTTTGGGATCACCCTCAAAGAAATCCTTGCCGTCTACAAGCAGACTCTCCACCTTCTTGCCGTTGTTGTATATCTCGCCGTTGTCTTTTATCTCCATGCCGGGCATCTCGGCCAGGAGTTTGTCGAGCATGGAGCCCTCGGCCATGTTGAAAGCGTCGGCATCATACTCCACCGTGTCGCCCTTCACCACCATCTTGATGCGCGTAGCCTTCACCACAGCCTCACCCAACACGTGCTCGCGAGGTTTCTTGCGCACCTTGAAATTCTTCATCCACTCGGTGGTGTATTTGCGATATTGACGGTCGGGAATAATGAGGTCCTGGAGTTCCGCCACATAGCCGTCTATGTCGAAACGTATCTTATAGTTGCCACCGTGGGGCAGAGTAAACACATAGCCGGCAGGAACATCAAAGGCATAAATACCGTAGTGGGCCTTTGACTTGGCGCGTATGGTGTCGACCACCACAATAGAGTCGCGCTCGTCATAGACTGTGACCACACCTTTCTCCAACTTATCACCCGTAAAGAAATCTGCCACCTCGCCCCAAACCTTTATGGAGTCTTTGCGCACGGCCGGCGAAGCATTGACGGCAGCAAACGACATCACGCTCAACACCACAAAGAGTACTGCCCGCGCATATAAAAATGGAAAAACAAACTGTTTCATAATACTAAAAAAATGTTATTGTTTATTGGTGGTGGATGAATTTTTACCCGATTGCCGGGCATAGAGGTCTACCACCTCGTCGATTGTGACACCAAGCTTACCCATCATGCCAAACAGACGAGGCAATTCGACATCAAAAAATTCTCCGCGGCGATAGTCCATGATACGCCCACGCGCTCCTTCGCTCACAAAGAAACCCATGCCTCGACGCTGATAAATCATCTCATGGCGGGTGAGCCACTCAAACGAGCGCACCACAGTGTTGACATTGACCTCATAAAGAGCCGCACAATCGCGCACCGAGGGGGTGCGCTCCTCTTCCGCCAACCGTCCCGACAAAATGTCGTCCATCAACAAATCGGCAATCTGCAAATATATAGCCTTGTTATCATTAAACTCCATAGATATATCATCTGTTTAGAAAACTGCGTATCTGCATACGCTTGAAACTCAACCAACTCAACACCCAACAAACTACCGTCAACACCAAGCCGACAACAGTCATCTTAATATAAAACGGCCTGAGATATTCGTCATAAGATATTGAAGGATTATCATACCCTATTACATAACTATAATCGTCGGCATAATCAAGCATCGCTGCAAAAATCGCACACAATAGGAAGACCAAAAATCCGGTCGGTATCAAATTGTTGCGCAACAAATTGGCATTGAGCAACATTATTGCAGAAGGAACAAACATAAATATAAGCACAAAAAACATATAAAACCACATACTGCTGAGAGTACTTTTCGCTTCAGTAAAAAAAACTGTGGTAGCGTCCGGCAATGCGTAGCAAAGAAATAGAATTAAACCCAACAAAAAAATCACTCCCACCACACACATATTGAGCAACACAAGAGCCAAAAATTTCTCAAACATTCCGGCCGGCAACATCAAAAAAGATATGCGACGCCTGCGACTGCGCAACACATGAAAAACACAAGCAATCATCGCACAACTCATCACTACCATACACATAATAGAAAAAATTTTAATATAGTCATCGAAATTAGAATGATTCCCGGCCAACATATACATTGAGTTCATCAATGTTGCCATCACCAAAGCAGAGGCAACGCCCGACAGCGACATGCCAATATAAAACAACCTGTTCTCGCCAAAGGCATATTTCATCACCTTGACAACACGCGAAAAACTAAACTCTTTCATAATCCTATTATATTTCTTTTGATTTTCCAACAATTTCTAAATACATCTTCTCAAGATTAAGAGCATTCTCATCATCTTCCTCTAAAGGTTTGTTGTAGAGAATGCGGCTGTGGTCTATCACCATAAGGTGGTCAAGCAAACGCTCCACATCGTGAACCTGATGGGTGGAAATCAACACCGTCTTCTCGTCGGTCATGCCCGAAACCACCACCTTGCGAAACTGCGACTTGCCCACAATGTCAAGTCCGTTGGTGGGCTCGTCCATAAGCAGATACTTAGTGTTGGCAGCCAATGCCACACAGATAAACACCTTCTTCTTCTGCCCCATCGACAGGCTGCCGAGATGCAAATATGGGTCAAGTTCAAAACCATCGAGACATTTCTTAAACAACTCATCGCTAAACGAGGGGTAAAACATCTTTATCATCTTGAGATAATTCTCAAGCGGGACCGAAGGCAGGTCAAACTCCTCGGGCACAAGAAACATTTTATTCAACATTGCTGCCCTGCGTTCTGAGACCTTCATGCCGTCAACCTCTATATTGCCGCTCTTTACACGCAGCAGTCCCGACATTAAATACAGCATGGTGCTCTTGCCCGCTCCGTTGCTGCCCAACAAACCACAAATCTTACCTTCGCCCAACTCTAAAGACAAGTTTTCAAACACGGGGCGCGACTTTTTGTAAGCAAATCCTACGTTTTCAAAGCGTATCATAGTGTCATAGTTTAATATTACACCGCAAAAGTAGCACACTTTTTTAAAACGGCAAAACTTTTTCACCGTTTTTCTCTAAAAAAGTTGGGGATTAGAAAAAAAACGCCCCTCAAAAGACAATTTCGTTACAGCAATCTAAAAAGCAAACAAAACGGGGGTGGACATTCTAAAATTTTGCCGCAGCAATCTCGCGAGCTGCCTCCTCCAACTCGGCATACCAATCACTGCCAAAACGCCTCACGAGCGGTTCTTTCAAAAACCTGTAGACCGGCATGGAAAGCCTGTGCCCCTTTTCAACTGCCTCGCGACAGATAGGCCAACGGTGGTAGTTGAGCCCATAAAGTTTCTCTCCGTTGCTGCCAATGTTAAACTCCTTCACCCTTATGGGATAGAGCGAGCAACTGATGGGTTTGTGTTTTGAATGAACTCCTGCATTGCCCGTCATCTCTATGGCGCAGAGACAGTTGCCTCGTTCGTCACGAGTAGCAAAGACACAATCCCTGCCATCGACAATCTGCGTGACCAACTCACCCTCGCGGTCTATATACGCCACGCCCTCGGCCTCTATAACCTCGCGCGCCTCGACCGACAATTTGTCTTCTATGAGAGGCAAAATCTCTTCTATGTCGGCCACCTCATCAAGAGTGACAGGCGCACCGGCATCGCCCTCTATGCAACAAATGCCCTTGCAGGCCTTGTAGTTGCAGCAAAACATTTCCTTGAAAATATCTATCGAGCAAAGCACGTTGCCCACCTGTATAATATTCATAACCTAACAATTATTACTTAAATCCTCTAAAACTTTCTGAAACTCTTAAACTTTTAGACTTTTAGACTTTTAGACTCTTAGACTCTTTGTCTCTTAGACTCTTTGTCTCTTAGACTCTTTGTCTCTTAGACTCTTTGTCTCTTAGACTCTTTGTCTCTTAGACTCTTAGTCTCTTAGACCCTAAAATCACCACTCCACAACACCACGCCCGTGGGCTGCCAAATATTCATTGGCACGCGAAAAATGACGATTGCCGAAGAAACCCCTGTAAGCACTCAACGGTGATGGATGAGGCGATGTCAACACAAGGTGACGCTCTTTGTCAATAAGCATTGACTTGCGTCCGGCCTGACTTCCCCACAACATAAACACCACGTTGTCACAACGCTCGTTCACCATACTTATCACTTTGTCGGTAAACACCTCCCAGCCACGGCCGGCATGGGAATTGGCGTGGCCCTGCCTCACGGTCAGCACCGTGTTGAGCAACAAGACTCCCGACCTTGCCCAAGGCAAGAGACTACCGCCCCTCACAACCGTTGCGCCCACATCGTCGACCACTTCACGCAAAATGTTGCGCAACGAGGGCGGAATTGCCACATCACCCGACCCGGCCGTCTCCTCACAACTTCCAAACAGGTCGCAAGACACAATGCTCCCCCGTTCAACGCTGCCCACAGAGAAACTCAGTCCCTCGGCCTGACCCTCCTCATGATAAGGGTCCTGCCCCAAAATAACCACTCTCACATCTTCGGGGCTGCACTCATTAAAGGCCGCAAAAATCCTCTCGGCAGGCGGATAGCACACTCCGCCTTCATACTCTGCCTCAACAAAAGCCCATAGAGAACGGAAATAGTCTTTTTCAAACTCTTCTCCGAGCAACGAAAGCCATCTCTTGTCGATAATCTTTTCCATAGTTGCGCAAAAGTAACATTTTTCATGCAATCCCAATACCACAGCCCCAACATTTCTCACCACATCTCCCAATGCAACTAACAAAAAAAGAGGTTTCATCACTGAAACCTCTTTTACAAAAAGCGAATAAGAACACATGTACCGTATAATCACTATAAGGATACACACTAAAAGAATCTCAAACTTACATTATCCTTTCCTTAAAATACAGTTAAGCAATATTCGTTTATTATTATGTCAGAAAAATTTTTGCTGTCGTTTTTATGAAAATACCAAATTTTAATAAGCCTTGTCGTGGACACCTTTCACAGCGCGTCCGCTCGGGTCGTTCATCTCACGCCAGGCAGCGTCCCACTCTAAAGCCACACTCGTGGAGCAAGCCACCGATGCCTCTTGATTTACGCTGCGAGCAGCACTGTCGCTCGGGAAATGCTCTGAAAATATACTGCGATAAAAATACTCCTCCTTGTTGAGCGGAGTGTTGATGGGGAAACGCTCGGCGGCGTGGGCCATCTGCTCATCGCTCACGGCTTTTGAGGTCATTTCCTTCAGCGTGTCTATCCAACTATAGCCAACACCGTCGGAGAACTGCTCCTTCTGTCGCCACGCCACACTCTCGGGCAACATATCGGCAAACCCCTCGCGCACGATTTTCTTCTCAATAGTCTTACCACTGCACATCTTGGCCGCAGGATTGATGCGCATGGCAACATCGAGGAACTCCTTGTCGAGAAACGGAACACGTCCCTCCACTCCCCATGCCGAGAGACTCTTGTTGGCCCTCAAACAATCATACCAATGGAGTTTGCCCAGTTTTCTCACCGTCTCCTCATGAAAATCCTTGGCCGACGGTGCTTTGTGGAAATACAGATAGCCGCCAAACACCTCATCGGCTCCCTCTCCGCTGAGCACCATCTTGATGCCCATGCTCTTGATGAAGCGCGCCAACAGATACATCGGAGTGGAGGCTCTCACAGTGGTCACGTCATAGGTCTCTATATAGTATATCACATCGCGAATGGCATCGAGCCCCTCTTGAATGGTATAGTTAATCTCGTGGTGCACAGTGCCGATAAAGTCTGCCACCTCCTTGGCCTTGGCCAAATCGGGCGCACCCTTCAAGCCCACCGCAAAAGAATGGAGACGAGGCCACCACGCGCGATCGGTATCACCGCTCTCCACGCGCATCGCACTATATTTCTCGGCAATGGCCGATATAACAGAACTGTCCAATCCACCCGAGAGCAACACTCCATAAGGCACGTCACACATCAACTGTCTTTTCACCGAGTCCATCAACGCGTCGCGCACCGCCTCTACCGAAGCCGGATTATCCTTCACTGCCTCATAGTCCATCCAGTCGCGCTTATACCAACGCACCATCTTGCCCTCGCTGCCCAAATAATAATGACCGGGAAGAAACGGTTCGTATTCTTCACAAAATCCTTCCAAAGCCTTCAACTCACTCGCCACATAGACCTTACCATCGCTATCGTGGCCTATATAAAGAGGTATCACACCGATAGGATCGCGCGCAATCAAAAAATCGTCTTTTTCCTCGTCATAAAGGGCAAAGGCAAAAATTCCGCTTATGTCTTCGAGAAAACCAATACCTTTCTCGCGATAAAGAGGCAAGATAACCTCACAGTCACTCTGGGTGCTAAATTCATATTTGCCGGCATATTGCTCGCGGATAACCTGATGATTATACAACTCACCGTTGACGGCAAGCACTTGTTTCCCGTCGGGACTATACAAAGGCTGTCTGCCCGACTCGGGGTCTACAATCGACAAACGCTCGTGGGCGAGTATGGCCGACTTGCCGGTATAAATGCCACTCCAGTCGGGTCCGCGGTGTCTTATCTTGGCCGACATCTTGAGAGCCTTGTTGCGCAACAAGGCCGTATCTTCCTTAATGTTGAAAATTCCTACAATTCCACACATG